>JAUSAB010000099.1 GCA_030653035.1 Desulfocapsaceae bacterium
ACCAGCTCTACACCGCTTTCCGGGATAAACCGTTTGAAGATGCCCATGGCGTTCGACCCGCCGCCGACACAGGCAAAGATCCGGGCCGGCATTTTGCCATGATATTTCATGATCTGCTCGGCCGCCTCCAGACCAATGATCGACTGGAACCAGGCCACCATCTCGGGAAAGGGGTGCGGCCCGCAGACGGTGCCAAAGACATAATGGGTCTCATCGACATTGGTGACCCAATCGCGGAAGGCCTCGTTAATGGCATCCTTCAGGGTCCGGGAACCGTCGGTCACCGGGACAACGGTGGCCCCCATCTTCTCCATCCAGAAGACATTGGGCCGCTGGCGCCGCACATCTTCCTCGCCCATATAGATCGTGCAGGCCAGACCAAACTTGGCGGCCATGGTGGCGGTGGCCATGCCATGCTGGCCAGCCCCGGTCTCGGCGATCACCCGTTTTTTCCCCATCCGCTTGACCAGCAAGCCCTGACCCATGACGTTATTGGCCTTGTGGGCGCCGGTATGGTTCAGATCTTCACGCTTGATATAGATCTGGGCCCCGCCAAAATGTTTGGACAGATTAGCGGCATGGGTCAAAGGCGTGGGACGACAGGAATAAGTGGACATCAGCTCCACATATTCCTGCCAGAAGGCGGGATCATTCTTGCATTTTGTAAATTCCGCATTGAGTTCCTGAAAGGTCTGGTGCAGGACTTCCGGGATATACGCCCCGCCCCAGTTGCCAAAAAAACCTTGTTTATCCATTGATGTCACCTTGTGTCAGTATATGTCGGTATGTCAAAAAATATTCCCAAAAACAGTATTCACCCTATAGATTTCCTCCCTGCTGTCGATAAGAAGAGGGAAAAGATAGGTGTTTTGTATATGTGCCTGTTGTTCGTCCCCACGAACCGGATCAAACAACATCCTTTTCTTCCCCACTCACCATAAGGAGTTCTCAATGAGCATGCAAAGCGCGGTCACCGGACAGCCCAGAATTGACAGTGAAAAGATCTTCACCTTTCCCCAAGGCATCCCAGGTTTTGAAGAATACACTACTTTCAGGATATTTCACAAGGATGATGATGCTGTTTCCGCCTATTGGCTGGAATCGTGCGACAGTCCGGAAGTGACCTTTACCCTGGTCGATCCAACGGAATATGACCTGAATTACGATCTGTATCTCAGCGACAGTGAGCAGGAGATTATCAAGGCTACCGACCCCATGGATATCGGCATCTTTCTGATGCTGGTCAAGCAGGAAGGTGACACCCAGCAAACACTTGGCGCCCACATCGGCGGCCCATTGATCCTGAATGTCCCTCACCAGCTGGGATTGCAGAAGGTACTGGGAAAAACCAAGGTAAACGTGAATATTGTTGCCAACTAAGCAGGATTTTATCCGAAACTTACAAGCTGCTTCCGGGTAATGGCCATAAGATAAACCGGTACTGGGCCTCACTGAAGGCGCCAGGTGATTTCGGCAGACGAGGCAGAAAGGCGTAGAGCAGATGTTGACCGGGCTCGCCCTTTCTGCCCTTACTGGCTATGCGTTCCGGATCATTCAGGGCCAATCCCCCTATTTTTGTATGCAGATAGCCGGGAGCAATGATGCGAGCGATTCTTGACATGCGCGAATTTTATCGCATGGTGATGTGTGCTGCAAGTCAGATACGGGAAGTGTCCACAATATCCCTTATCTCCATTTTACAGATCAGGACGAAGCTTTTTCAGTGCCCCATATACTTTACTTCAATGGCCTCCGATACGGACAATGAGGACTGTCACCCCTAAGTATCAGGAACTCTTCCCTGGCTGGCAATATTTTTTAATAATGATACCTGCATGAAATGATCGTGACATGGTTGTCATCCACTGCATATACTAAACGGTTTGTATCATCAATTCGCCGGGACCAAAACCCTGACAAGTTCTCTCTCAAGGATTCCGGCTTTCCAAGCCCCTCGAAAGGCTGTCTTTTTGCATCAGCCAGTAACTTAATGATTCTTTTAAGTGTCTTTTTATCTTGAGATTGCCAATAAAGGTATCCTTCCCATGCCTCATCGGTCCAGGCCAACTTTCTACTCATCTACAACATCCCTTACTTGAACAATTTTATTGTTATATTGTTCAATAGATTTTGCTAAATGAGCGGCATTGGCAGGTGATTTGAGAAGATGGAAAGTTTCCATGTAACTATTGAAGGCACTCAAAGACATAACGACAGCAGGTTCAGCATCTCGACGAGTAATCACTGCATAATCAGCATTATTAACAACGCTATCTAATAGCGATTTTAAGTTATTTCTGGCTTCACTAAAATTGACAACTTGCATAGCATCCTCCTTGCTTGTGCTGTTTGTTGTACAAGTAACAGTAAGGCGTGATGTTGCATTTGTCCAATGATTTGTGCCAACAATTTAACTTTTCTGACTGAAATCAAAAAAAGGGATAGCTTTATTTTTTGTCAATTCTTCTTGGCCTGCCTGGCCCCCGCGATTCAAGTCGTCAAAGAAGACCGGAAAATGGTTTTGTCTGGTTTCGTCTGGTTCCCATGCGACACATGGGAGCCAGACGAAACCAGACACCCGGCAAACACTTGGCGCCCATATCGGCGGCCCATTGACCCTGAACGTCCCCCACCAGCTGGGATTGCAGAAGGTGCGGGGAAAAACCAAGGTAAACCTGAATATTGTTGCCAACTAACCGGGATATTATCCGAAATTAGCAAGCTGCTGCCGACACACGGCAGCAAAATCTTCCGGGTAATGGCCATTGATAAACCGAAGCTGGGCCTCACTGAAGGCGCCAGGCGATTCCGGCAGACGAGGCAGAAAGGCGTAGAGCAGATGTTGACCGGGTTCGCCCTTTCTGCCCTTACCGGCTATGCGTTTCGGGTATTCGATGGAGGTCACCATTCGCGCCCCCAGGCCGGCCAGGGCCTTTTGCGCCAGCAGGATACCTCTATCCAGTGAGGCCCGCATGGCAGGCCCCGCCTCCAGGATATTGCCCACCGCCTTTCCCTCTTCATCATTCAGGGCCATCAACTGCAGCTCCCACTGGGAGGTCTGGGCTTTGGGTACAAAGAGCATGACCTGCTCATCCTGCCACACCACCAGACTGCTTTCCAGGTCCTTGCGGCCGTCCATCCGTCTGTTATTCCGGATGCATCCGACATAATCATCAAAAAAATCAGAGTTATACTGTTCACGATAGTGCCGCATCACCTCGGCGACCATATCGCCACAGCCAAAGGCCGGCAGCTCGCCGCAGGAGTTCTCAGGATCACCGTCATAGGCGGCAACCGTCTCCGGGATCATCGCATATTGCTGATGGATCTGCTGATGGGAGGCATGGAGCCGATAACCGCTGGGCGCATAATCAAAACCGAAATTCCAGCCCCACAGGGTCGCCATGGCAGAAATATCCTGTGCGTCTATTGCCTGCTCGATCTTCTGCCGCAATCCCTCCAGTTGTTCAAGGGTTAAGCCCTGTTGGGCCGTGGGCAGCTCAAGGCCCAACAGTTCAGCCAGCCGGATATAGGTCCGCTGATAGTAGAGATGGCGCACCCCTTGCATATCGGCCGCTGAAAGCTCCTTGATTGCATAGCGAATGGCATCATCGGCCATATTGGCGGCGTAATGGCCGCCAGCTATATAGGAGTTTCGGCGCAGGTACTCAAAGACGTGGGGATCACGGCTATCACCATTCCCCGGCCATTCTCCCACAATCTCACTGCCCCCCTGGGCTCCTGGCCTGACCACCATAACTTTTTTATAACTGTCAGGCAGGCAGGGGTTGTTGGCCACGGCCTCAAACAGGGCATGATCATGCATGACAGGACGTATTTTGCCGTGTTTGGTCCTTCGGTATTTCAGGCCAATAGGCACCCCTGTCGGATCTTTTTCAATCTTACAGGTGAGCTCTGCCAGCTGGATGAGATCACGGGGATCGGTCGAACAGGTGGCAAGTGCCAGCAGCACGGCTGGGGGAAGTTTGCCAAACAGGGTGGAGGCCACCCCTGCCTCTTGCAAAGTTTGGGTCAGAGATGTCTGCTCTTTTTCCGGCAGGGAGATCCGGCAATAATCAGCCGCGTCGGCATCCGCCCACTCCTGATCAATATAGGTCGTACCCCGGAACGGAAAAGGATTGGGAATCTCAAAGATCCAGTCGGCCTTACCAATGGTCAAGGTGCCATCCGGGAAATTGGCGCTGTTGTCCAGCGCCGGCTCATCCTCACTGCCCTTAATGGCACCTAAGCGCTCAATCTTTTTCCCGCCCCTGAGGTTGCTGACCGTATAGGATGGTTTGTGGATGCCATAGACAAAGCGTTTCTCCGGGGTGACACAGGTGCGTAGTTTGTTCATGATTCTTCATTGGTCACGGCCCAGACCTCCAGGGCCTTTTGATAGATATCGGAACGGGACAGCCCCAGATCCTTGGCGATTTGACGGCTCACATCCTTTAAGGAAAGTTCGGTGTTTTCCTTATACCAGCGCAGGATCTCTTCCACATTTTCACCTATGGCCTGCTGCCGGCTGGAGCCTGGCTGGATGATCAGAACAAATTCGCCCCGATTTTTTTTGCCCGTGGTCAGGGCCAGCAACTGGCTGATCGAGCCTGCCTGCAGATCCTCATAAAGCTTGCTCAACTCCCTGGCCCAGAAAGCCTGGCGATCGCCTAAAACTGCCAGCACATCGGCCAGAAGGGCGTCAATCCGGTGAGGTGACTCATAAAAGACCAGGGCCCAGGGGGCCTCGACAAAGGCGGAAAGGAGTTTTTGGCGCTGCCCTTTCTTGGCAGGAGGAAAACCCAAAAACAGAAAAGTGCCATCGACAATCCCGGCGGCAGAAAGGGCCGCCGTCAGGGCGGAAGGACCGGGGAGGGGAACAATGGTGACCCCGGCCTCTCTTGCCTTTTTCACCAATACTGCCCCAGGGTCGGATATGCCGGGAGTCCCGGCATCACTAACCAAGGCGATAGTCTCACCGGCCAGCAGTTTCTGCACCAGCTCTTCCGACCGTTCAGCCTCTTTTTCCCGGTAATAACTGATGAGCGGGGTATGGATATCAAAATGATTCAATAGTTGTTTGGTATGCCGGGTATCTTCCGCGGCAATCAGATCAACTTCCTTGAGGATGCGCAGGGCCCGCAGGGTGATATCTTCAAGATTTCCGATAGGAGTGGCAACCACATAAAGCATTCCGACACTATTAGAGTTCGTTTGATTCATCCAGGATCATGGGGGAGTCTTTGAGAGTAGGGAAAAGAACAAATAAGAGATCTATTATGAACAATCCTGCCACAAAATGCATCTGCTTTCTTGATCTCACTGTCATCCTGCCTTAAATTCTGTTTTTTTGGACAATGAATTTTTAAAATCTGCAAAAAGAGGAAGGAAGTCCATGCTCAATCTCATAAACGCCGTCGTTGCCGCATCGTGGTCACTCCTGCTCGATTCATCAATCTATATCCTGTTCGGTATCCTGATTTCCGGATTACTTAAAATGGTCTTGAATCCGGCGACAGTGGTAAAGCATCTGGGTTCCGGGCGATTCAGCTCGGTTATCAAGGCGGCATTCCTGGGGGTTCCGCTGCCGCTCTGTTCCTGTGGAGTTCTCCCAGCCGCCGCATCTCTTAAAAAGCAGGGGGCCAACAAAGGGGCGACCACCGCCTTTCTCATCTCCACCCCTGAATCGGGCGTGGACTCGATTGCCATCAGCTACGCCTTGCTCGACCCGATCATGACTGTGATCAGGCCGGTTGCCGCCTTTGTCACTGCCATTATCGCCGGACTTGTCGAGAATATCATTGACTGGCCGCAACCTTGCGCCCACATTGCCACTGATGCCTGTTGTCCCGTTGAGGATACATACTTGGCAGGTAAGAGCTGTGCCCCTGGTGTCCATGTCAACCCTCATGGCATAGGGACAAATATAATGGCTGGTCTGAAATATGCCCTGGTCGATGTCTGGGGAGATATTGTCATCTGGTTTTTCGGCGGCTTGTTCATTGCCGGACTGATTATGGTCCTGATTCCCGATGAGCTTATGCTCAGATGGCTGAATGGGGGGTTCTCTTCCATGCTGATCATGCTGGCTATCGGCATCCCGCTTTACATCTGTGCCACGGCCTCTACTCCCGTAGCTGCCGCCCTGATCCTGAAAGGGGTCAGTCCGGGCGCGGCTCTGGTCTTTCTGCTCGTTGGACCTGCCACCAATATCACCTCGATTGCCGTATTGGTTGGGATCCTGGGGAAAAGAGGTACTTTTCGCTATCTGTTTATTCTTTCCGGCTGCGCCATCCTCTTTGGTCTCACAGTTGATCAAATCTACAAGATGGCGGGTATCTCTCCTCGGGCTGTCATCGGGGAGGCGGCAGAACTTGTTCCCTATGGCGTAAAACTGGGAGGAGCCATATTGCTCCTACTCCTCTCGATAAAGCCTCTCGCAAGCTGGCTGATGAAAAAAACCGGCTGTCAAAAGCCACCACGCACGTTTCACAGCGGCTTCCCTGATATAACTAATAAAAGCTGAACAGTGGTGCTCACGAAGTGCCCCCGCAGAAAGTACTTTTGGGAGGTGAATAAAGGGCAACCGGCACCTTATGCCATTCCTGCCATACAGATGACGATATTATTTGGTTACAATGGCTTACAAAATAACGTATAGTCACAATCTCTTCTTTGTGGGGTGACAGATCACCCTGCCTTTCAAGCATGGACGGAAAAATGAATCAACTGAAAACGTTCTTACTCTTTTTATTCGTAACACTGAGCTTTGGTTGTGCCCAAAAGGATCAATGCCTTTATATCGACAACAATCATCACGAATTTCTCAACAAGGGATACCATCAAAAAGTTGACAATTTCCTCGTTATTTTTGATGGTTCATCCTCAATGTGGGAGACCTCCAACGGCAGTCGGAAATTTTCCAAGTCCAAAAACATTATTATGGGCATCAATCAAGCAGTCAGTGGCCTGAAACTCAAGGCTGGTCTGCACATTATTGGCGACAGTGCCGCAACCAAAGATACTCTGGCCAATGACAGCCTCATCTACGGGATGACCGACTACACCCCTGCCGCGTTTGCCCAGGCGGTAAACAGTGTGCAGGTAAAGGGCCTTACCCCTATCAGTATCCCTTTGACCAGAAGCGTCGACACCTTAAAGAACAGTACCGGCAAGATTGCCGTCATCGTCGTCAGTGATGGTCTACAGGTCTCAGCCGACAAGACATCTCCAGAAGCTGCCGCAATCCGACTCAAGGCCGCTTACGGCGACAGGATCTGTCTCTACACCATTCTCATAGGCAATGACGCCGATGGCCAGAAGACCATGTCCGCAGTTGCCAAGGCCGGAGAATGCGGCTTTGCCACCACCGAAAATGCAGTGGCCAACACCACCGGAATGAATGAATTTGTCGAAAAGGTCTTCTTTGAAAAAGTCGTCCCCCCGCCGGTATCCTTCCTGCTCAATGTACAATTTGATTTTGACAAGGACACCATCCGTCAGGACGCGACAGACAATCTTGACGAGGTCGGCGGTTTTCTGACCACTCATCCAAAGATAGCCATTACCCTGGAAGGTCATACCTGCGACATGGGTTCAGAAAGACACAACAGCTCCCTGTCACGGCAACGGGCAGAAAGCGTCAAGAGATATATGGTCCGGAAATTCCATATCGACCCTTCCCGCCTCACCACTGTCGGCTATGGGTTTTCACGTCCCGTTTCCTCCAATGCCACGGAAAAAGGCCGCCAGCAGAACCGCCGGGTGATGGCAACCATCACCAACAAATAAAAAAGGCTCTTCTCTCTTTTTTTAACACTACTACAGGGCCACAATGGATACCAAACTGCAAAGCCTGATCGAGGCCATTAAAAAACTGGAACAGGAACTGGCCCAGGAGTTCCAGAAAAAACAGGCGGAATTCTCTTACAAGGTCCAAGGCAAAAAAATACGTTTTGACCAAGAGATCAGGAAGCAGCACAAACTCTTTGCCACCAGGATCTCCCGTTATTTAAAAGAGTCGGAAATCCAGAATATCCTGACCATTCCCTTTATCTGGGCCTGCCTGATTCCCGCCCTGCTTATGGATGCCTTCGTCTCGCTGTTTCAGGCTGTCTGCTTCCCCATCTACAAGATTCCCAAGGTCAAACGCAGCAGCTACATTGTCATCGACCGCCATGCCCTCAGCTATCTCAACGCCATTGAAAAGCTGAACTGTGTGTACTGTGGATACTTCAACGGACTGATCGCCTACATCCGTGAGATCGCCGGCAGAACGGAACAATACTGGTGCCCGATCAAACACGCGCGACGAACCAGCAGTTTTCACAGCCGCTACAGCAAGTTCCTGGAATATGGCGATGCCGAAGGCTACCGGCAAGAAGCGGACAAAGTACGTCACGCCTTTGAGGATTTGGAGACTGCAGAAGAAGAGGTAGAACCAACGAGAAGAGGGGAAGGGATTTAGGGTATTGAGGATGCCCTCTTTTCTGGTTCCCATGCGGCGCATGGGAACCAGAAACTAAAAATTCAGGCCCTGGGCCGCCATCCGCGGAAGTACTCGCAGATCACGCAGACAGCAACGGTGCGCACAGCGCACCCTACCAAAAACGGTATTTTAATATTTTCTGAGTCCCTAAAAGCTACACACTGAATGCCGTTACACTTCCGACTGCAAACGCTTCAGGCCCTGGGCCGCCATCAACGGCAGCACCCGCAGATCACCCAGTTCCTGATCCTGTAACCGTTCGACCAGAGACGTCAAGGCCGGCACGATAAAACGGGCGAAAAAAACCTTACCCCGCACCCTGCTCAGAAACGAGAAAGCGCCGATGATCTGCAGATTTCGTTGCAGGGCAAGAAAACAATATTCTCGCCGGAACTGCTGTCTGTCCACCGGATAGAGAGCCATCACCGCATCAAGATACACCTGGATGAGCTCCTCCTGGAACGAAGCTGGCAGGGCAGTATAAGGGTCAATGAGCAGAGAGGCCAGATCATACCCCAATGGCCCCATCCTTCCGCCCTGGAAATCAATAAAACAGGGCTGACCATTATGGACCATAATATTTCTTGACTGAAAATCCCGGTGCAGGAAAAAAGTGGCTGGAGCCTGAGAGGCCGCCGTTGCGATCTGCTCGAACTCTTCGGCAACGCCCGGAACCGGCTCCTGCCCCAGCAGTTCCTGCCAGAATGCCCGTAGAAAATAACCGGACTCCCGGCTCAACATCAAGGGACGGTCATATTCCCGGGTATCCCAGCACCAATCACGATCAAACCCAATAGTACCAAGAACCTGCATAAAAGCCAGCTGCTGTACGGCCTGAATATACCAGGGACGGACAACATGCAGATCCATCTCACCCATCGGGTTTCGGCTTTGCTCCACCAGATCATGGAGCTTCACATCCCCGAGATCCTCAAAAAGCAGCAGCCCGGCGTCCTCGTCCCAGCCATATTGCGCCGGGACCCGCACACCCCGATCATAGAGATGCATGCCGATCAGCCGGGCCGCTCTGGCCTCCATCATATCCTCTTCCGTCCTGCCGGCAGGGGCCACCGCCAGACAAATCCTCTCTCCCTCCTGACGCCCGACCCGCCAGAATCGCCGGCTGGAGCCATCGCCTGCCAGACGCTGCACCACAAGGGAGGTAAGAGGTTCATCAGCCTCCCGCCGGGAAATAAGGCCGGAGTCATGGAGCAAGGCCACCAGCGCCAGTACGTTTTCACTTTCATTTTTCTCAGTCATGCGTACAATAGTACTTACTGTCGCCGCCGTCGTAAAGAAAATAAACAGCTGAACGGCCAAGACCAAAAACGGCATAAAGAGCAGTAACTTAATGATTTAAAAATGTTTTGGTTATTTCGTAACGACTCCTAAGAAGATGTGCAAGGAGAAAAAAGGCCCTGCATAAATTTGAGAAGCAAAAACACCCATGAGCCCCCATGCCCACCTCGCAAGCAACCGATATCTTCAGGGCCTCTCTCTTCAAGACCGAGGAATTTACCATCACCTTTGAACTGGTGCCGGGCCGGGGATCAGGAGGGAAGCGACTGGATGACATTCTCAGGTTTGCCGAAGAGGCCAGAAAAGATGGCCGGATCAAGGCATTATCGATCACTGACAATCCCGGAGGTCATCCCGCACTTGCCCCCACGTCTTTAGGGCTTGACATCAAGTCTCTGGGGATTGAACCCCTTATCCACTTTTCCCTCAAGGACAAGAACCGAAACATGGCGGAAAGCCAGCTCTTTGAATGCCATCGACATGGCCTTCTCAACCTGCTGGTCCTCGGCGGTGACTACCCCCGTTACGGTTTCCATGGCCAGGCCATGCCGGTCTTTGATCTCGACTCTCCCCAGCTCCTGACCCTCATTGAGCGCCTGCGCCAAACCCTCGCCCTGGAAAAGATGGCCCCTGGAGGGGTCATGCCCCTACCTGCCATGGATTTCCTGGCCGGATGCGTGGTCTCGCCCTTTAAAACTACTGAGGCTGAACAGGTCTTCCAATATGCCAAGCTGCTCACCAAGGTCTGTGCCGGCACCCATTTTGTCATTAGCCAGCTTGGTTTTGACATGAGCAAGTACCACGAGCTGCTTTTCTTTTGTCGCCAGAACACCATCACCATGCCCATCCTCGCCAGTGTCTTTATTCCCAGCATCAAGGTTGCCGAGATCATGTGCCAGGGGCAGGTTCCCGGTGTTATCTTTCCCGAATCGCTGGTACGGGTCATGCGCAAAGAGGCAACAAGCCAGGACAAAGGCGAAGAGGCAAGGTTACTGCGAGGGGCCAGAATGGTGGCCGCACTCAGGCACATGGGGTATGCCGGGGTCCATCTGGGCGGCAACAATCTGGATTTCAGCAAGATCGCCTTTCTTCTCGATCAGGCAGAACACTTTACAGAAACAGCCAATATGGAAGAACTGCGTCAAGAGGTGGATTTCCCAACCCCATCCACCTGGTACCTCTTTCCCAAATCAGAACAACAAAAAGAGACCCCGAATAAACCGTCAGCTCGCTTTCGGGTCAACCAGCAAATCCATGATTCTGCCTTCAAGCCCGATGGCCTCATTTTCCCCCTGGCCAGAGCGGTCAGTCTCCAAGCTGATCAGTCTACTAAGCAGGCCCGCAGCCTGTACACCTTTTGGGAACACCTGATCAAGACCATTCTCTTTCGCTGTCGTATGTGTGGAGACTGCACTCTCACCGAATCCAACTATCTCTGCCCACAGGCCGGTTGCCCCAAGAGGATGATCAACGGCCCCTGTGGTGGCTCCCTGCATGGCTTTTGTGAGGTCTATCCTCAGGAAAGACTCTGCTTCTGGGTCAAGGTTTACCACAGCAATCCACCCAGTCACCCTGGGGAGCTTCCCAACTGCCCGCCACTCCCCCCCAAAGACTGGTCTCTTCAAGGAACCTCTTCCTGGCTCAATTATTTTGCCGGACGCGACCACAACAAGCTTGATTCTGAGCCGAAATAATCATACCACCACTCTCCTCTAAAAATAATCTCCTAACATTCCTTGCATTTTTCTTTTCTTTTCTATAAAAATTAGAGAGATTAATTTTTGTTTGCGATGGGATCGTATTATCAGCAAAAGGAGAAGAGAAGATGAAGAAGAAAATACAGACAGCCTGGTTGGCTTTAGGGATCACGGCAATGACTGCCTTACCTGCTATTGCAGCATCCAGCAACAAGGCTACAGCCGATCCGGTGACGGTGACAACCGGACAGGCCAAGGCAGAGATTATGGTTGGTGTTGAATCATGGTCAGGGGACAATACTTATCAGATTGGCTATCCTGTCCACTGGTTTGACGGCGTAGTGGAAAATGGCTATTTCCCTTTCAGCCAACTGGAATTTCCATTGGATATTTATATGATTACCGCCAGAGGCAATGCAGAATTTCATGACACCTGGATGTTTTCCGCCGCTGTCAAAAAAGATATCTCCTCACCCGACGACCAGATGATTGATCAGGATTGGCTGACCGCAAGCAATCCCGGTCGGCTCGACGTCTATTCCAATAGCAATGTCAGTGAATTTGAAGGTTATGAATTTGATCTCAACGCCAAATACAAGTTTTTGCGTGGGGACAACTGGTCATTAAACGCCGGACTTGGCTATATCTACCAGAACTGGCAATATACCGCCAACCTCGTCCAGCAATACTCACCTTCCGGCCAGACAGGCTATGACTACCTGGGTGACGGCACCCCCGGTATCAGCTACAAACTTGAATACAATATCCCCTATATCCAGATAGGCGGCAAGGTCAATCTGGCTAAGCAATTCTCTGTGGAGAGTAATATCAGTTATTCACCTCTCGTTGACGCTAAAGATGTTGATCAACACCTGCTCCGGGAAAAAGTCAATCGAGGTGATTTAGATGGTTCAGCGTGGATGTTCAACATCAAAGGAAAGTATGATTTCAATGAACACTGGTTTATGGCCGCATCCTACGACTTCAAGAGAATGGAGACAGACGGCACGATGAGTGCGGAATTTTCTAATACCTATCTCTATGTTTACGGAGTGATCCCCAATCATACCGTTTATGAGGAACTTGAGTCAACGCAGCATGCCTTGGCCTTAAATATGGGATATTCCTTTTAGAGAACTGACCATAAAAGATACAAGCAAAGGGAACGCAAAAAAGCCCCTTTGTTTGTATCTTACTGAACCACCAATTGATCCACGATCCTGCACCCCTCGGCAATCGTGGCTTCATCCCAGACCACCGACCGTTGCAGATGGGTGTTCTTGCCAATGACGGCATCACCGACGCAAGCCCAGTCCCGTAACACCAACCCGCTCCCCATTTTTTCCTGATCAGCAACCAGAAAAGAACTTTTTGTCAACCATACGAGCTCAGGCCAAACCGGAATTTTTCCAGTCAATAAACCGGCATGAAGCGCCAAATAATCTTCCACTGTTCCCATATCCGTCCAAAAACAATCATCCACACGCATGGCAGCAATCGGCTGGCCCTGTTGTAATAGATGTCGATACCTATCAATAATCGAATATTCTTCATCTATTGGAATCGCAGCCAGCACCTCAGGTTCCAGGACATGCAGACCGGTAAAGGCAAGCAATTCACCTTTGACTCGGTCAGTCCGGTCATCAAAACTGCAAACCCGTCCGTCCCGAACAGCCACTGTATTAAAACGGGGGAAATCATGCATGGCCATGGTCACTGGCGCCCCCTGTCGTTTATGATCCTGATAAAGACGCTGATAATCAATAGTATGATAAATATCTCCATTGGTCACCAGAACAGGTTCATCCCGGAACTGATCAAGGGCCTGTCGCAGGCCACCGCCAGTCCCCAGGACAGCGGTTTCCTCCTGCACCACAACACCAGGGATACCCTGCAGGGCACAAACGATCTGCTCCCGCAGATAATGACAATTCACGACAATATGATCACAACCGGCCTGTTGCAGGCGTTGAATCGTTAGTAACAATAAAGGTTGATTCAGGATAGGGAAAAGAGGTTTCGGACGAACACGGGTATAGGGCAAAAGGCGGGTTCCAAAACCAGCCGCCAGAATCATGGCCTGCATCAGAAGAAAAAAGAAAAGAGAAATAAAGCCATTCAAAACTCCAGGGTTCCATCGAAATTTTCAGTAACCCCAACCACGACAATACCCGCCTTATTTGCCGCCGCAACCATGATCTCACGATCAAAGAGCAGAGACTGACCTGCTTCAACCGCCAGGACCGCCCCCTTGACGCTGGCCAGAGTCTCAACTGTTTTCAAGCCAGTTGCCGGCAAATCAAAACGAAAATCCTGAGAGGGCTTCTTGACCTTGACTACCACTGCCTTTTCCCTGGCCAGCCCCCCGCCGCGCAGGATAGTGGCATCTGTCCCTTCGATAGCCTCTACCGCCAGAACCGACTGATTTCTTACCACCACACATTGTCCAATATCAAGCTGTCCTATAGCCCGCGCATTCCGCCAGCCAAATTCAATATCCAGACGTTGTTCCTGATTTGGCTTCTTTTTGGTAAGCACTCCTCCAGGAAAAAGCAGATGGCGCAGATAAAAAGTAGAATCCAGCACCTTGATATCTTCCTGTTCAAGGGCGCTCGCTACGGCCCGAAGAATGGCATCATCCTGCTTGGTATCAATCTTGTTCCACAGCGTCAACCCTTTCAAATCAGGAAAAACATCCTTGAATATTTGGGTTTTGGTGATGGCGCCTAGAAAAACCGTCTCTCCAACTCCCTCATCATGAAAAAACTTGATTATTTTCCCAAGCTGACCAAGTTTCACCCAACAGGTCATATCCGCCGCCGCCGCAACTTCCGGTATGGTTTCTCCTTTATGGGCAACCACCGCCACAATCCGCCCAGCCGCTTTTGCTGCCTTGATAAAAAGAAGCGGAAACTGACCACTTCCGGCAATAATACCTATTTTTTCAGGATGAATATGCATACTACAAAGCCGTTATAACAAGCCATAATGAACTGATCCGAAATATAAAGGTTAGTTCGTAACAGCCATTAATCTTCATCAGTGCGTTTGGCAACACCACGTTTAGAATTCTCAAAAAAATGTACCAAAGATTCTACCTCAGCACATTCAGGCAATTCCTTACGCACCTGTGCCAAAGCGTCTGCCTGCAACAACTCAGGTGAACGAAAAAGAAGACGAAAAGCCTGATCCAGTTTGCCAATAATCTCTTTACTGAAACCATGTCGCTTGAGGCCAACCTTATTGATTCCCGAAACCCGCATCCGATTTCTCGTTCCAGTGACAATCATATACGGAGCAACATCAAGACCAATACCCGACATCCCGCCGATATAAGCATATGCCCCTATACGACAGAATTGATGCACAGCAACCAGACCACTGATCGAAGCATAATCATCGACCTCCACGTGCCCTGCAAGGGTCGCTACATTGGCCATAATAACATGATTGGCGATATGACAATCATGACCGATATGACAATAGGCCATAAACAGGTTATTGTCACCAATGACTGTTTTTCCGCCACCTTTAACTGTTCCCCGATGGATGGACGTATATTCACGGATCTGATTATGATCACCAATAACCAACTGCGTTGGTTCTCCAGCATAACCAAGGTCCTGAGGCGGCGCACCGATGGAGGTAAAAGAGCCGACCACATTCTCCACGCCAATGGTAGTCAGACCAGAAAGAACCGCATGCGCCTCAATCCGGGTTCCAGCGCTAATACGAACCCCTTTTCCAATAACGGTATAAGCACCTACATGAACAGATGAATCAATTTCTGCTTTTTTATCAATAACTGCAGTTGGATGTATGGACATAACTCTCTCAATTCCACTATAACAAAAACGATTATTAACCAAAACCTTTTACATCTTGGCATTGATAACACAATGGCGGTTACTCTCACAGGGGAGAATAACCGCCATTGTGTTTCCTATTGAAAAACAACCTAAAATAATCTCTTACTTTTCTGAAAAAAGATCTGTCAAATCATCCAAATCCCCGGAAGGTGCGCCCTCTCCCTCATGCCTTGCCATCAAATCAACGATCAATCGCTGTTGCCAGAGTAATACCGCACCCGTCTCTTTAAAAAGGATCTGTTCCCGTCCATCACCAGGGACCGTTTTTCTCTGACACATCTGTTCAAGTTTATCACAGAGAGACTGTAACAATGTCAATGCTTCAGCGTCCGCCACCGTTCGATACGTATCAATATACTGGCCAACGGTTAGCAAAAGCTGCAACAGAGTATTTTTAACATACTGCTCCTGCCGCCCCCCCTGACGTAATTTATTGATTTCTACAAAAAAGGCGGGAAAAGCAATTTCATATTTCTTCAAAAGGATTGAGGTAACACATTCCCGAACACCTATAAAAGCTTGTTGTTCTAAGGTATCAAAATCAATCGCACCCGATTCAGGCTCAACAGGAAGCTCATCAACTGGGACATCATCACCAACAGGCTCAAAGACGATCCCCAGATCTTCTTTTCTTGCCTCAACAGAACGTTCCGCACTCTCCCCTTCAAAAATAATATCAGCACCCGCAAGCTTATCAATATCCTCGCTTACTGCCAATATCTCTGAAGTGAATACTTCTTGTTCTTCGGTAAAGCCGACTGGTGTTCTTTCTTCACTCTTACTTACATCATTCTTCTCTGAAAAAGCTTCAGCAGATGACACTGCCTCTTGGACATCATCAGTAACATGAAAGGCACTTCCCTGAGATGCTTCTTCAATCTCTGCGCCAAAAAAGGAGTGAAGCCTATCTTCAAGATCAAATTCTTCCTCATCAGGCGCAGCGACAAATTCTGCTTCACGAAAACCATACGTTTCATCACTAAATGCCAGGGCAGGAGCCAATCCTCCTTCCTCTCGGGGCAAAGCTGCCTCACCTGATTCATCATCCGCTTCTGTCTCTACATCAACACCTGGAACAACCGGAGTGCCGGTAAATGAAGAGGCAACTAATGGTTTTTCAGAGAGGACATCTTCTGCATAGACACTCTGCCCACTGGTCTCAGCCAAAGCCGGCGCCAAAGATCCAGCCTGAAGAGGCAATGCCTTTTCATCGGAGTCATCGTCAGCCTCCGTTTCCACCTCAACACCCGACAAGGCAAGATCTGTAGATACCTCAGCACCTGCAAGATCAGGTTCTTCAGCATTGCCAAACAATGCATCCAGCCGGGAACTTACCTCAGGGCCTTCTTCCGCACCAGCAAAGTTCCCTCCCACGGCAAGGACACTCTGCTCTGCCACAGCCTTTTCTTCACCCAGAAAACTGGCAACGCTCTTGTCAACATCATCCTTAACAGCCTCAGCATCCTCACTAAAACCACGGACGTCTTCAGGCATATCAGCAAATGCCGGAGCAAAAACGCCACCTTCTTCATCCGATTCTTCTTCCTCTCCCTCCCCTTCACCTGCCAGAGACGCTGTATCATTAACTGGAACTACTACTTCAGAGGCTACTGCTGCAATAACCGATTTAAAGGCATTAAATTTTTTAACCTCAGCCAAAAGAATTTCTTTTTCCTGATCCCCTGACAAAACCTCATTGTATGTTTTCTCCAACCCTTTGCAAAAAGAATGCAAAAGCTTAAAAGCATCAGGGTGGGCATTGCTTTTTGCAGAGCGGATATAATTACCAAGGGCACCAATACCCTGCAGAAAGATTAGTTTTGCTCGGTTTTCGCTGAAAACTTTTTCCAGCTTGCTTACCTCTTCACTCAAACGAACAAGCTCGCTATCACTAATTTCCCAATCTATACCCAGCACAATCGCCTTCAAATTCGTTAAAACATTCCTTTGCCCTTGGGAAGACGGCAAAGCAACAGCAGCAGGCACAACGACTTGGGGCCGAGCAGCAACCGGACTTTCAGCCGCCTTATTTCTCTCGTTGGAGGCAGGAGCTATCTGGGCCTTGAACTGATCAAATCTTTTAACGTCCTGGAGCAATAACTGTTTTTTCTCTTCTTCACTCATCGATACAGAAGAGACTATTTTTTCTAGATTAGAATAGAACGTGAGAAGTAATTTAATGGCATTGGGATGAGAATGTGCTTTTTCTGCAAAAATATATCGACCAATCTTCTCCAACGCCTGGATATAAACCAGATTAATCTTGTTCCCTGCCCAAATATCTTTTAAATCTTGGAGTTCGCTATGTAACTGATGGAGGATATCATCTGTTATCTCCCAATCAATCGACAGAATAATTGTCTTAAGCTTGGCAATGGGGGAATCGTTATCACCAAGGGGTTCAAACAAATCCACATACCCCGTTGAGAATGATTCATTATACTCATCCGCACCAACGGTCAGATCATCGTCGTATTGACGTCCAGTTTGTTGTGCCACCGTACATTCTCTCTAAAGTAATTTTTTCTGTATTGAGACAACAGTCGATGAGATTATTTTCTTCAACGTTGCGGCAACATTATATCCTGTAATCGCACTTGCCTCAAAATAGGGGACCTGTAACCTGCTGTTAAGGTCCTGTTGCAGGACAGAAATCGGCAAGACAGGAATTCCATGGTCTTTCAAATCCACTTTATTATATTGCATCACCAACGGAATCTTGAAGATAGATTCCTTGTACGATTGCAGATTCTCATGGAGCTGGTTAAGTGATCGGATATTTTTTTCTCGCTGTTTTTCCATGGCATCGGCGACAAAAACGATTCCATCAACACCTTTTAATACCAGTTTTCTGGTCGCATTATACTTAACCTGACCAGGAACAGTATAAAGCTGTATTTTAATATCATACCCTTTAATCTGCCCCATATGAAAAGGAAGAAAATCAAAAAACAAGGTCCGATCGCCGTGGGTCTTCAGGCTCACCATTTCCGACTGGATCTGTTCCCTGAATTTACGATTGATATACTCCAAGTTTGTTGTCTTTCCACAACGACCAGGCCCGTAATAAACAATCTTGACCTGCACAACCTTGTCTTTCAAGTTGATAAAACTCAACCCGCCACCCCCAAACTTTTATTTCAGTAATCCATGACAAATGAACGATCTTTCTTCAATAACAGTGCTCAATCTTGAAAATTCCCTAATCCTGTCTTGCCCAAACCTTCTGGATCTGCTCAATGGCCTCAACTACATTAAGCCTGAGAAAACCCAAAGAGATGTCCCTGCCGAACATGGATATCAATAAAAGCTCATCATCAATCTTGCTGAAATGGATATTGGAATCCTGGCCCTTATGAAAAAGAAGTGAAAACTCAGTTTCACCAACTAATTTCGCCATGGCATCCACGGTTGCAAAATTCCCAGCAGCCAATGCGGCAAATGAATAAATATCATATTTGCTCTTTCCATTATCCTTAACAGTGATAATATTCCCCGCCATATCGATGATAATGGCACAATCGACACCGAGCTTGATCAACTTCTGGAACAAAATCTCCTCAATTTGTTCAAGCTGTTCCTGACTTACAATACCATAATTCATACTCTACCTCTTGTTCTTGATTGAAGCCCGCCAGAATCGGGAACCTGCTTTTTCTCAATCCATACACTGCAAACAGCATGAATATCGAAACAGCTCAAAGCGCACAACTCACTGTCGATTGTAATTAATTAGTACGTCAACAAATTCAACAATACGCTATACAAGTCTCTCTTTATAAAAAGTAATACATTATTATATACATACATTATTTGTCAGTATATGACAGATTTTTTTTAAGATGAAACTTCTTTTTTATTGATTGACAGACATCAATACCACCCATAAAAACATTCAACTTCCCAGCAACATTTTTTCTTCCTTCCTACACGACATAAAAGAGCCCAATATATGTTAAAATTGTTTATTTAGACCAGTTAACGCAAAGAATCCAAACAAACACATACGTAAACTGTATCCTACATTAAAAGAAAAAAGCAAACATTTCTCTTACATTTTCAACATTGCGACAAAAAATCATATCTGCTAACAAAGAGATGGAGGAAATCTCGTGAAAAAAACTGATTCACTTCCCTTACTCACCCAAAACACCTATCTCATCGACAGTCATTGCCATCTTGACATGGATGCCTACGAAAACGACCTTGATAGTATTCTGGAGCAGGCATATCAAAACCATATTCGTACCGTCATCAGTATCGGCATTGACGAAAAAAGTTCGCAGCAGGCTATCGCTCTGGCAAAGAAATACAACATGATTAAAGCCACCATCGGCATCCACCCCCATGATGTAGGCCATATTCATCCCCAGACCCTGGATATCATGGCCGATCTTGCTGAAAAGAACCGTAACTATGTTGTGGGTTATGGCGAGATTGGACTTGACTATGCCAAACACTATAGCCCCCCGGATATACAACGCCGGCATTTTTGTTCCCAATTAGCCTTGGCCAAAGAGCTACAACTTCCAGTTATCATCCATGACCGTGACGCCCATGATGACACCCTGCGCATTTTACGGCAAGCAGCTCCTTTTCCGCATGGCGGGGTCATGCATTGTTTCTCAGGTGATATGAACATGGCCAGACAGGTGCTGGATATAGGTTTCCTGATTTCGATTCCAGGGGTTGTTACTTTCAAAAATGCGGTTGACCTCCAGGAGGTTGCAAGACTCACCCCCCTGACATCCCTGCTTCTCGAAACAGATGGCCCCTTTCTCACCCCTGCTCCTTGGCGCGGCAAACGTAACGAGCCCACTTTCCTGCTTCATACTGCCCAGAATGTCGCTGATTTGCGGGAAATTTCAATCAATGAAGTTGCAAGACAAACCAGTGCCAATGCCATAAAACTTTTCCGGCTCTCTACCGATTTACAGGTGGAACCAACACATTGAAGGACGCAAAAGATGATCAATCGCACCCTGCAGGATATCCGCCAGAAAATCACAGAAACTGCCATCCAGTGCGGACGTGACCCGGCCACGATCAAACTTGTTGCTGTCTCAAAAAATTTTCCAGTATCCGATATCCAGGAAGCAATACGAGCTGGCCAGTTCCTTTTTGGAGAAAATTATATTCAGGAAGCCGCACAAAAGAAGACAGAAATCGGCGACACGGCCTCTTTTCATTTTATAGGACACCTGCAAAGCAACAAGGCAAAACTGGCGGCCCAGATCTTTGAAATGATTGAGACCATCGATCGTTACAAACTGGCGGCAGCACTTGACAAAGAACTTAAATATCTGGGCAAAACCCTTGATGTCCTTGTCCAGGTCAATATCGGCCAGGAGCCGCAGAAATCCGGAATCCTTCCCCAAGATACAGAAGAGCTGCTCAAGCGACTTCTCCTGTTATCAAACCTGAAGGTACGCGGACTCATGGCCATCCCCCCTTATTCTGACAACCCGGAACACACCCGACCGTACTTTAAGACCCTTCGTCTGCTGGCTGAAGAGATGAACAAAAAAAATTACTTTTCAGACAGCACCTGCGTGGAATTATCCATGGGGATGTCCAGTGATTACACCATTGCCATTGAGGAAGGCGCCACTTTCATCCGCATAGGGACTGCTCTTTTCGGAAATCGCCTGGAAAAATAAGATCCCCGTTTCTTAATACGCCCCATTGCCGCGCCACATACAGCGGACAGTCTTGGCAATAATCTTCAGATCAGTCCACAAAGAGTAATTGAGGATATACCAGTCATCCAGCTCGACTCGCTCCTTGTAATCTTCAACATCAGAGCGTCCTCCCACCTGCCAGGGACCAGTGACACCAGGCTTCATGGAACAATAACGGCCAGCGCTCTCCTTGTAAAAATCGCTTAATTCTCTGGCCACAATAGGCCGCGCCCCAACCACGCTCATCTCTCCCTTCAAGACATTGAGGAACTGGGGCAGCTCATCAAGACTGGTCTTCCGCAAAAAACGCCCAATCCTGGTCACCCTGGGATCGTCTTTCAACTTAAAGGTCCGCTGCCATTCTGCACGCAAATCTGCATTTTCAGCCAGCATGGCCTGCAATTTTTCCTCAGCCCCTGCACACATGGTACGAAACTTCAGACAATCAAACTCCTTGCCGGCGGCAGCTATCCTTCTGTGACGATAAAAAACCGGCCCCCTGCTTTCCAGTTTAATCAACAAGGCAATAATCAGGGTCAAAGGCAGGGTAAGAAACAGGGCCAAGCTGGCAAATACCAAATCAAAACCACGCTTCCATTCTGTATTCGGATTGAAATTAAGGATCATCAGATTGCCCAAAGACTGGATCTCGGCGTGATGCAGACCAAAGGTGTAAAGATCAGGGACCAGATAGATACGTGCCCCCAAAGACCGGCAAGTCCGCAAAATTGTAAAAATCTTTTTTTCAGCCCGCATCGGAAGGGCAATATAGACATAATCGATATCATTACAGCTCAAATACTCTTCGATCATCGAGATATCGCCCAATACAGGTTTTCCCATAACCTGCATGGCATCATTTTCTTTTATCTTATCATCAAAAAAACCAATAACCTCAATACCGGCCCAGGGAATAGCCTCAACCTCCCGGGCCAGCCTTATACCAAGATCACCAGCACCGGCGATCACAGCATGTCGAACATTTCTGCCTTGTGATCGATAATATTGGAGAATTTTTCTAGCAATCACATGCAGGACAAAAAGCAGAAGCGGGGTACTCAATGACCAGATCATGAATACGACCCGTGAATAGGCGTGGGATATCTTAAAGATAAAAAAATAAAACAATAATACCCCGACCACGGTCCCCCATGCCTTGGCAATAGCTAGAAATTCCTGATAAAATTTCCATCCCCGCCATGACCGATACAACTGAAAAGACTGAAAACTGATCAGGGACAACACCAGAGTAATCAGCAGAAAGCGGGTATAATAAAAATTCCATGACACCTGGTACCAGGCAAGGAGAAGCCAGAGATACCCACCCACAACAACAATATCAAGCAAGTGCAAGATCTTGACCATTGTCGAACTTTGCTCACGCAGATTTGCAGACAGCATATTCATGGTCGCTTACAATTTTACCCAAAGGATATATTTCAACCGCATACACTATTTATGGCCCACCAACACATCTCTGTGCCTGACCCACCAGGATCTGTGCATACTCAATACAGGCACCAGCCATTGCGGCAACAACTGAAAATGGCGTCCTAATTTATAACCAAGAAGTTTGAGCATTATTTTCCAGAAGAAACCGGGCAACAATACTCTTTTTTTCACTTTCACAAGATAAGATAATCCAGATTGGACATATTGCCAACCTCTTCCCTCCGCCCGCCCATAGGTATCAAGCAGCCATCTTTCGGTGACATGCAACACCCCAATATCAAATGAACGCCGGAACTCCTGCAGACACGTATAGTTATGGGAATGAAAGACCATCGCCTCCGCCACATAGGCAACTTTATATCCATGCATCAACAAGCGGCCAACCGCACAGGTATCCTCACCAAAGATCAATCCACTCTTGAAATAATCAATCTCAGCAAGGGCAGTTCGGCGATAGGCCGCAAACGAATTGGAAGCAAAGACAGTTTGCAACCCAAACCGCTCTCGATCAGCATAACTGCGCACATCAGTCTGCGGTGGATAATTAAAATAACGCAGATGTGCGGCAAGGGCTGTGGCATCGTGATTTGGCAACTGACGACCATAAGTTACGGCAAATTTCTCATCTGACAACAGCGGTTCTATAAGTATTGCCAAGGCATCTATGGAGACAGGAACCGCATCTTGCGTCAGGAAGATCAGGATATCGCCCTGTGCCTTCCTGGCGATCATAGAGCGCGTTCCACCATGATCGAAGTCCTTCTGGAGAACAATCAAGACTTGAGCACCGAACTCTCTGGCAATTGCAACCGTTTCGTCCTCAGAAGAAGAATCGACGACCAATAGTTCATGAAATAAAACGGTCTGCCGAGAGAGTGCAACAAGAAGTTCTCGTAAAAAAGCAGCGCCATTCCACGTAGGAAGTATCACCGACAACAAAGGTCTATTATGAGACGCGCCAGAAGAGAACATGGAATGTATTGATTTATGAATACAAAAAAGAACTATAAATGAGCAAATCGCACTAGAAAATACTTCAACCAGGCCCAAACCATATAGGGTGAGGGATGTTTTTTGTACAGCAGGATCTCATTTGCGGCTGCCATACATCGTAATTCAACAGGTATTTTCCCTCTTTTTTTATTCCAGCCACGACCATGGAAAGCCAATAGCTTCGGATGATAGAGAAGCTGCCATCCCGCTTTCCTCATGCGCAGACTGAGTTCGATATCCTCCTTATACAGAAAGAAATCAGGATCAAAAACAGGCCCAGACAGGATCCGCAGGGCGGTCATCCGACAAAAAAGTAACGCTCCACATAAAGCAGGGACTAATGCCAGGGCATCATATTGTCCCTGGTCTTGCTCTCCCTGGCCTCGATCGAACCAACGACCATACCATTTGCGGAAAATACCCGTTGAATCGAGTCTGCCAGTGGGTGCGTTCTGCTTGATATTGAACCCATTTAATTTTCCAGAAACCATCCCTACTTGGGGATTATTCAGACAAATTTCTAATGATACTTCAATAAAATCAGGAGTTAAAAAGGTGTCGGGATTGAGAAAAACGACAAAATCAGTTTGTGGAGAGACAAACTCCATCCCTAAGTTATTTGCCCTTGAAAAACCTATATTGCTGGTTTCAACAAGCGTAACTCCTTCTTGCGTACCAAGAGACAAAAGGCTCCTACGATTTTCAGAACCACAATCAACAATAATGATTTCCCGCACCGTAACCGTTTGTTCCGCCAGGGCGTCCAAACAACGGGGTAAGACAGAATCCGAATTATGACTGACAATAATCGCAGCTACTTTTTGCATCACAAAACTCGCAACATCACAGAAACAAACGGGTATAAAGAGACAAAAGCCGATTCGTTTTTCCTTGGGCCTGTCGCCGATTCATAATGGAACAGATCACGTCCCGTTCTGCAGCAAGAATAATTACCGATAGTTCGTCTGCAGTAAGTGTGACACCCGCTAATACTTCTCTTCGTTTTTTTAACATGAGATGAAGATTACCAACAAACTCCACCACACCACTCACATATGCAGAGAATTGTTTTTTTTTCACAACAAAAATAAGCCAGAAAAACTGATAAATAAGAAGAGCAAGGCCGAAACGAAAGAATAAGGCAAGAGGATAGTTTTTGATCAATAGGTTCAGATTATTTCTGGTAGACAATCTGACAGTAAAGCTATTAATTTTTGATCCCGTAGTGGCACTGCCAATATGAAACACCCTGGCTGCAGGCACATAATAACATTTTTTACCACGACTATTGGCCCTTAAATTAAAATCGACATCCTCAAGATAGGCAAAAAAATCTTCATCAAAAAGACCGATAGCATCAAACAATTCACGCCGATACAAGGCTGCTCCGGCACAGGCGCCAAAGACCCTTCCTGGACGACTATAACGTGCATCGTCATTCTCCATTGTTCCCAGGCGGTATCCTACCCCGCCCCTGAGAAACCCATCACCAGCCCCATCGAGGATATGCCGGTCATGATAACTAATCATTTTAGCAGCAAAAAAATCATACTCATCCTGAAGAAGTGCCGTTTTCACCAATTGCTCCAGACAGTCCGCCTCCAGTTCAGTGTCATTATTTAACAAAAAAACGAAAGGGGAATTACCGGCAGAGATTCCGGCATTCACTGCTGGACTAAATCCTTTATTCTGCGGCCAACTGATGAGATGAACAAACGGATAGTGTTCCCTGACAAACTCCAATGATTTGTCAACAGACCCATTATCAACAACAATGATGGAAAAAGAAGGATACGTCTGCCTGACAAGAGAACGGAGACAGGTAGCGAGAAATTGAACCCCATTAAAATTTGGAATAACAATATCGACATGGAGATGAGGGGTAATCATATAGATATATTATTACTCGTGGAGACAGATCAAATCGGGAATGCCAAAAAATCTTCTCACTCGCCCTAATCCGACGACAAAAGCAGCAAATGAAGAGCACCAATGGGGACCCTTTCATTTGTGCTACGTTTCAATTCTATAATATTTAAAGGCCAATGAACACATTCATTAGGAAGTGGTTCATAACAGATAGCAGGAAGTGGTTCATTGCAGATCTCAGGTGGTGGCACGGTAGGGTCCAAGCATTCTTCAGGTCGTTTACATTCTTCAGGTCGTTTACAAAAATCAGTAGGAGGTACAACAAAATCTTCAATTTTTATATATAGATCGGTGGCAGGCCCGTCAAGGGTCGACCAATCTTCATCATCGTATGTATCATACACCAATAGGTGTCCGGTATTATAGATTTCTCCCTCAAAAGAATGTCCCAATCCTGTCAAACTCGTGGTTACAAGAACCTTCCCATTTGCCTCCTGAGTCACAGTAGCAGTAACAGGCTTAACAGTATTATCATAGTCATTGCTTCTCCAAAACAACCCTTTCCAACTACTTCCCGAAATTTGGGGCACAGAAACCTGTTCACCAACAGCAGCTTCCTTGACTGCTGTACTTTTTCCCTGAGACACTGACACACCAAGGGCACGACGAGTAACAATAGAGCCTTTTACCGCCACAATGTTGTTCTGTGGATCAAGACGAAAAACGCCAAAATACCCGGAAACGATATCGGAACCCAGTTGTTCCCTGGAATAAAGGCCGGCCAGCACACCATAATGATCCTGTGACCGGGTAAGAGAAATCTGAACATTAGCAGGCTGTAAAAAGAAATTATTAACAGTACCGACACCATCAACTTCAGCTTTCAACAGATACCGTTCTTCAGTTATATTCTGTACGCCAGTTGCATATCTCTTAATGAGATTGTTCTTATGCAAGGTGTAAATTGGAGAAAGAATCGCCTGTTTCTGGCCATTCACAACAAGAAACCGATATTCTATTTTCTGAACTGTCGAGGTTGCAACCGGAAGTTTGGTCGTGAAGATATTATTTTTGGCACCCACCATATCGCGATAAACAAACGGCACAGAGCTATCAAAACGAAAATAACATCGAACCTCTGTCACCCCCGCTGGATCGTTAACAATGACTTCTATCGGTAAGGAACTTCCCTCCAAGAAAGAAGACATCTGTTGATGATAAACCTGTGTTTCAGGGACTCCAGCACTCCAAGCCTCCGGAATATCAACAACCGACAGCAACAACAGTGCCATCGACAGAAACATACAAATCAATGTTACCGGCACAACGACATTTCTTCTTTTCAAAGGACGAATTACAAACATGATCAATTTCAAATCTTCTCGTATCAGCTTTATTTATCTCACACCAGAAAGCAGCAAAGCGATAGCGGCAAGGGGGAATTTTAACCTTGGGCTGCGTGTCAGCTTTATAATGTTCAAAGGAGGATCAGGATATTCCGGTGTCGGTAATGCAACATAATCTTCGATCTCGATAGACACTTCTGTGGCAGGGCCATCATGGGTTGACCAGTCTTCATTATCGTAAGCATCGTAGACCAGCATCTGGCCAGTAACATCAATATTCCCCTCAAAATAATGGCCAAGGCCTTCCAAGCTTGTCGTGATAGTCACCTGACCATCTGCGGCCTGGGTCACAGTTGCCGTTATCGGGACTTTAGTTCCATTGAATGCGTACAAATCACTTCTCCAAAAATATCCGGCCCAACCATCTCCAGAAATATCGGGAGCAGACACCGGTTCTCCAAAAACCGTATCCTTGGTAACGGCACTTTTTTCCTGCAATGAGGAAAGGCTGTCCGAACGAACGATCACAATATATCCCTTCACGGCAATCATCACTTTCTGGGGATCGAGACGAAAAGAACCAAAATAACCAGCAGCAACCTCAGCCCCTATTTGTTCTTTGGAATATAGGCCAGCCCGTACCCCATAACGTTCCTGGGGTGGGACAAAAGAAATCTGGATATTATCGGGCTGTAAAAAGAGATCTTTTACCGTATCCGCACCGTTAACTTCTGATTTCAACTGATATTGGACTGGTGCAAGATTTTGCGCCTCAGTTGAAAAGATGCTGCTGTTCTTCTTGTTGACTACGAAAGTTGGTGAAAGAATTGCCTGTTTCTTACCATTCACTACAAGAAAGAGATATTCTATCTTCTGTACTGTTGATAGCGCAACGGGTAGCTTTGTCATGAAGACATTATTCCCGGAATTCATCATTTCACCATAAACAAAAGGCAAAGAGCTATCAAAACGGAAATAACATCGCACCCCTGCCACTCCGACCGGATCTTTGACAGCAACTTCTATCGGAAAAGAACTTCCCTCCAAAAAAGAAAACACCTGCTCATGAATAATCTGGGTCAATGGAACAGCAGCACTCCAAGCCTCCGTGGCATCAACAACCGATAGCAACAACACATCCAGCCCCAGAAACATAAAAACCAATGTTGCTGACACAACAACTTTTCTCATTCTCAAAAATGAAATAGCAAACACGATCAACTCCTATTCTTTTCGCAAAACGTTTTTCACGTAATAAATGGGTTTATTCTGGGACTCATGATACGTTCGGACCTGGATTTCCGAGATAAGCCCAATAGTAACAAATTGGACGCCAATAAAAATCATCAGCACCGCCATCATCAACAGCGGACGGTCACCCATGGGAATACCATAGAATTGACGCTGGATAGCAAGGAGCAAAAGCAAGAAAAAGCCCAGACTGGAAGAGATCATCCCAATCAACCCAAAAACATGGAGAGGCCGGTTAGAGTAGCTGAGAAGGAACTTGACGGTAATCAGGTCAAGGATAACGCGCACAGTTCTGGAAATCCCATATTTACTGGCGCCATACTTCCTGGCTCGATGATTCACCTTGACTTCAGCAATACAAGCCCCCATGCCGCTGGCAATAGCCGGGATAAAACGATGCATTTCACCATACAATTTAATATGTTGCGTTATCTCCTTCTTAAAGGCCTTAAGGGTGCAGCCATAATCATGCAGATGCACTCCGGTGATGAACGATATGATCTTGTTGGCAATCATTGAAGGCAACTTTCTACTTATAAATGGATCCTTACGCGCAAACCGCCAACCAGTCACCACATCATGTCCCTCGGCAATCTTTGCCAGCAGCACAGGAATATCAGCAGGGTCATTTTGCAGATCTCCATCCATGGTAATAATGACATCACCACGGGCATAATCAAAACCGGCCGACATGGCTGCCGTCTGGCCAAAATTTCTTCTAAAATTGATCACAGTCACACAAGGATCCTGGGCATGAAGTTCGCTGATCAATTGAGTGGTGCTGTCACTGCTGCCGTCATTAATCAGAAGAATCTCATGAGAAATTTTTTCCCGGCTCAAGACACTTTTTAATTCACGATACAGCTCATCAACATTTCCCTCTTCATTATAGAGAGGAATGACAATAGAGACATCTATGCTCTTTTCCATTTTTTCTTCCCATCAACTATTAATAAAAACCAGATAGCCATGATTCAGCTATGTAACTATTTAATTTTTGAATTTACTGTGATTAAAAACTTCTATCAAGAAAATCTAATTCCCATGATAATTGCAAAACCACCTTTTACGTCGAAGATTCAAGTAATCAATGACACCGCCAACCGGAGAAAAAAATATCTTCAAAATAAATTTTCGCAAACGAATTCCTCGAAGCAAAGAATAAAAAAAATACATGAAGAGACAACGCTTCGCCTTAGACGAAGGTTCTGGAATATCAAAATGATAGCGAGGAATTGCTTCATTGTCCCCTGCCCTGCTTATAAGCTGCGCCCAGGCTTTCTGTTTTTTCCCACGAGCCATATTCAAAATTCGCTTTGACGCCCGCTCTTCGGGTAATCTCTGGAGTATAATCGCGCCATCAGCCACAGCTTCCTGTAAGAGAGAAGCCCCCGTTTGCGTCCGTTGAGAAACGAGGGTACATCGCTCCATCTCGGCCAATATACCTGTATAGTCATGGGCCCAGAAATCTCCAAAACTCAAATCAGCATATTCAGCAAGGGCATCAACACACAAGAAACAGCGTTTGGCACCATACAAACGAAACAACACATTTAACACAGTTGTCGGATTTATTGAATAAAGAGAAATGACTGCGCCATCTTTTTTGGTCACCTGAAATCTTCCAGGCCAAGCACCACCCCTGAAATCAAAACGCGCAACATCCGCAAGATCAATACCCTTGACCTCAATAGCCTCTTTCGGGGCATTCCGCTCCAGATTACAATGACAGTATAAGCCAAAAAGACAATAGATCTTTGCGGATAAACCGGAATCAACCTTTTCCAGCTTCCTCAACCCCTGAATCTGACAGGGCAGTCCGACTACAGCAAAACGGCCTTTACTTCTTCGCAGTAACTGCAAGACGTCCATTGACGGCGTGACACTGTACTTTGACCTGGCAGCGGCAATGATCTCTTCAGCTGTTGTCGCCAGCACCCCTTTCGTGCAATACGGCTTCTCAGGATCCATGCCGGCAACAACAGCGCCATCAATCTTCTTCTTTGCCAGCAGATATAATAGCAGACCGGTAACAAGCCCGCCACTGGCTCCAGCTTCCCTCACTGCACTGTCGCCAGGATAGGCCACATACATATTTTCAACATATCCTTGCAGACTTAAAGGATCATAGTCAACCCCATAAACCCTGCGAGACAACGCGGGAAAATCAACATCTCCTCCAGGACAGCAGGAATTACAAAATTCACAGCCTGTACATTTTCCGATTAATTGCGGATAGCCATCATCATTAAAGCCAAGTGCCAATACCGGACAAACGCCAACACACAAGCCGCAGCGCACACACAAACCCTGAACGATTACATGCTGATCAAGCTGTTCAAAACTCATTAAATCTTATCATGAAGTTTGTTTATATTCATTTCCTGTACCGTACGATGATAGCAGGACGACCCATAACAACACCATAGGCATCAATATTTCTATTTACCAAGGCATGGGCTCCAATAATGGCCCCCTCACCGATTTGCATCAAAGACAAAACCTGACTCCTTGCTCCAAGCCAGACATTATCACTAATTTTTGTGAAGGAATCACGTTGAATATCTTCAGAAGAACAAGGTTCGCCCCCAATAACACAATATGCGGCCATCAACACATTCCGGCCAATCGTTACAGATGTTCTGGCCACAACACGACACTCACTTCCCAGGTTCGTCCCTTTTTCAAGAAGGATAGTCCCAGCCTCAGCCTGCAAAAGAGTCCCTATCCCAACAAAGACATTGTCTTCAATCATAATAGATTGATCATTCCCATCAACACCCGCCAGCAAACTACAACGATTACTGACTACAACATTATTCCCAACATGGATATTCTTTGCATTCTGCAAGTCTATAAATCGGCCAAACAAAACACCCTTTCCACAAGCCCCCAACAGAGAAGGATAAAACTTTTGGCGCAATAAAAGCCCAAGAGCTCCTGGACACCAGCGTAACAAACGGCCTATCAAGCTCCTTTTCATCACAAACCAAATGACACTTGCACCGCGGGAACACCTTGCACAGAAGTATCATCAGGAACGTCCTTTAACACTAATGACCCATCTGCAATGCAAGCACGATTTCCAATCCTGACGCCATCAAGGATGGTAACCTCACACCCTATTTTCACCTGGTCACCTATTATAGTCTCGCCTCGGCATGTTTGAGGCTGTTGAATTATAGGAACATCCAACCGATCAAATGCATGTGCCGCACCAATCAGGTATGTCCGCTGTCCGATATGACAAGAATGCCCGACCAAAAGCCCTTTGAGAGACCCAAGACGACATTGTGGCTCTATGACTGTTCCAGCGCCAATAACAATGACCCCTCCAGGACAACTAAGAATGGTTTTTGCCCCCACCCGAACATCTTCTTTTAAAATAATCCCTTTCCCCTGACCTTTTACATTCAAGGTAACAAAGTCTTCTATAACAACCCTGGCCTCAAGAGAAATTTTTGCAGGCTGTTGCAAAGTTAAATTTTTGCCTATTTTCGCCGTACAAGAACAAGAAGCAAAGAGGAAAGGATAAAAAACAGACCGGAGAACTCTGCCCAGACAACCGGGAACAGGTGTGACACAACACTCTATAAACTCATATTTCACAAGGGCAAACCAGCTATCAACTCCGGTCACTGTTTGCTGATACTTCCGCAGAGCATTCCCAGGCCTGCTCAAATGTTGTTGAACTCCTCCTGTCTCCTGTCCGTTCATTCTCAAACCTTACTCAAAGCCCCTCTTCTTGTTGAACAGGTACAGCTCCCCAAGCCGGCTGATGCAATAAATACACCACACATCCAACTCCGCCAAGACTGAGCATTTTCAAACGCAACAAAAGTCCCATGGCCAATGTTTCAGCAGCGGGAACACCGATCGACAAAAAATAAAAAACAAAAACAGACTCAAAAAAACCAAGATTACCAAGTACCGTAACTGGAAGATGAGCGACAAACATAATCGTCGGCACCAGAGCAACCATGGCAAGAAAATCGATCTTCTTGCCAAACGCGAGGAATGCAAGATAAACGTTCAACCAAGTAAGGAAATAAAACAGCATTGTCAAGGCAACAAGTTTACACAAAAGAACCTTATCCCGGTGAATAAGCTGAAGAGCCTTCCCTAATTCACAACTAAATTTCTCAACACGTAAGGACAAGACACGAAACGCATGTTCCACAAATGCTAAAAATTTTCGAAAGAGCACACTCTGCCCCCGCTCACTTATACCCTTTAGCCAACCAACTACATAAGTCATAAGTGATTTACTCAAGACAAGCGGCTCTTTTACCCTCCATACATAGATCACAGCAGATAACAAAAAAAATGAGCACAATACTGGAATAAAAAAATACGGATTTCCATAAGAAGATGGCCGGCATAAAGGGGCCAAAATAACGAGAACCAGCAAAAATAAAATTCCTGAAAACCGTTCGATAAAGACAGTGACAGCCGCAGAGGGTTGATTATTTATTTCTTTACCAGCATAAAAAGAACGAACAACATCCCCCCCCACTGTTGAAGGAAGAAGATTAGAAAAAAAATACCCTACAAGATAAAAAGCGATCAACCTGGAAAACGACACGTTATATCCGCCGGCATCAAGCAAAACTTTCCACTTGAGACAACTTGTAACGAGCATTACCGGAACCATCATGAACGACAGGGTAAAATAAAACCAATTGACACGAGAAAAAATAGCGAGAAGTTCCCGCCCCTGAACAAAAGAAAGCAGAATCGCAAAGAAAGCAATACTGGTAATCACCTTAATTAAAAGAATTTTTTTATTCATTTTCATAATTGCTGGTCTTGAGCCTGTTGCAAAACTCCGGTAATACCCTTCGACAAGCTCAGGGTGAACGGTATCATTATTGAAGTTATTGGCCTTTTCCCGTTCGTGGTGAGCCTGTCGAACCACTAATTCTACTTTTGCAACAAACTCTCTCTTGAAAATTTTAAAATACTGCCGTTGTAAGTCGATTCGGAAAAATCGACAAAAAGCCTGTAACCATTCTATCAAACTTTACTATTTGCCGCTGAATTTACTCTCTGTAAAGACCAGAAATAGCTAAAATGGTCAAGACTATACCTCTCAACAGGCTTAAATAGTCGTTTTCTGGTTTCATCCACCTTCCATCCCAAAACATTAAATACCTATGGTCTTCATAACAACACAACAGTATGGCGCTGCCATGCTGTTGCTGATCCACGAGCTGAGCACCGGACACACGCGCCAGTCGATGATCACCACCAGGTAAGCGGAACCACGCAATAAGTAGAAACAAGCCACTGTCTTCACAGTGGGATCCGCCATATTCCATTGCAAGATTTTTATGGGCATGGTTTATAGTAGCGATTATAAGGGGGCCTTTAGAAGAAAGAGAAAACTCTAAAACCCCCTCAAATTTGTCTGTCATGTCAACTACTTTCTTGTAACTTTAAAAATTAATAGAGGAACTGAAACTGACGAAAACACCCAGGATTCAGGGAATGAAAATAATTATATGATAGATAAAAAGATATGTCAGATTCCCGCCGGCACCCCCGTACTCGTTACGGGAGCAACCGGCTTTGCAGGGATCAACTTAACGCGAAAACTTGTTGCTGCCGGGTTGCAAGTAAGTGCCATTGCCAGAAAAAGTTCTAATTTAGCACCATTAGACGACCTTGATATCCGCTGGTTCCGAGGAGATGTTTTTGATGAGGGAATAATTGTTGATGCAGTTGCCGGGCAGGAATATGTCTTTCATCTGGCAGCAGCTTTTCGAGAGGCGAAGAGTACCGAAAAGGACTATTGGAATGTCCATGTAAAAAGTACTCAATTAATTGCAAAAGAAGCACGCAAACAACCTTTGTTTAAACGATACGTTCATGTCTCAACGGTTGGCGTGCATGGGCATATTGCAACACCTCCGGCAACAGAGGAATATCCTTTCAATCCTGGAGATGATTATCAGCGGACTAAGCTTGAAGCCGAATTGTGGTTAAATGAATTTGCTGGAAACAACAAGTTATCCTATACCATAATCAGGCCTGCGGCTATCTATGGCCCGGGCGATCGTCGTCTTCTCAAACTGTTTAAGATGGCCCTCAAACCCTTTTTCCCCTTGCTTGGCAAGGGGAAGTGCCTGTATCACCTTGTGCATGTGAATGATTTAACAAATACTTTTCTTGTCGCTGCCACCCATCCGGATGCCGAAGGGCAGACCTTTATCAGCGGCGCCGAGGATTCTATCGGTATTGCTGATATCGGTCATATTGTCGCGGATTATTTTGGGAAAAAACTAAGGGTGCTTCGTCTGCCCATTGGTCCATTTTATCTGGCAGGTGATCTCTGCGAAATGATTTGCAGACCTTTGCACATTGAGCCACCTATTTACCGGCGCAGGGCGGCATTTTACTCAAAAGACAGAAGTTTCGATGTCAGCAAGATGAAGAATGTCCTTGGATATCATCCTCGATATACCAATAAAGAGGGTATTATAGAGACAGCCCGCTGGTATGCTGAACAAGGTTGGCTTAAACCATAATTTCAATAATTTTTAACGGAACAGTTCAATGAGAACCATAACGGTCCTTGGTAATAATTCGGGGAGAAATGCCGGCGATAACGCCATATTAGGGAATTTGCTCGATGACTTTACCCTTTCCCGTCAGGATATTCATTTCAAGATTCCTTCCTTGAATCCAGGATTTATCAACAAATATTTCGGCCATCATTCTGTTGAGCCGATGGGGATGATGCCTTGGAATCTGGCCCTGAAAAATCTTGGATTACCTTTGTATCTGGCCATGACCAGAACAGAAATGGTACTTATCACTGATAATATTCTGTTTGATCGCAAGTTCAACAATCCTTTTGTCAATTACCTCAAGTCAATTGCTTTATTTTCAGATAGTTGCCGTAAACGGAAAATTCCGATTGTCTTCTATAATGCCAGTATTGGCCCTATTGATCATGCCGTTGGGCGTGAGGCCTTACAAAAGGTGATGGATGCCAGTAAACTTGTTATTGCTAGAGATAATAACACCAAAGACCTGATCCAAAATCTCAATTTATCCCATCCCGAAATTATCGTTCATGCCGATTGCGCGTTAAACACGTCAATCCCTTCAGCAGACCATATGGATAGAATTATCAAAAAAGAGGATCTTTTTAAGGGTGCAAACGGAACCATCGGCTTTAATGTCAATGCCTATGTAGATAACTGGAGCAAGCCAGGACTTTTAAACAGAAAGGATTTTGTACAGATTATTGCAGGTACTATTGATAACCTTATCGACAAACTGGATATTGATATCCTTTTTACAGTTTCTCAGGTGATGGATTTAAAGATTACTGACGAATGCGTACAGCAAGTCCGGAATAAGGATAAAGTAAGAGTCGTAAATAATAACGATTATACTTACCAGGAACTTGCTGGTTTATTGCAAAAAGTTGATATTCATGCTGGATTACGAACACATACGCTTATTTTTTGTGCCGCAGTCAATACACCGATGGTGAATATTAACGCCTATCCCAAAAGTGCTGGTTTTATGCAGACCATTGGCCAAGGTGATTGGACCCTTAACTTTGAAGACCTTTCAGTTGATAATCTATCAGCGATCATGCTGAAAGCATGGGATCGTCGGGGGCGGACAAGAAAAGAGATGCTGCCACTTGTGCATACGGAGAAGAGCAAGGCGCGTGATAGCGTCAGGCTTGTTACAGAGTTGCTTGATAAGTTGTGATTTTATTCACAATCTTCTGCTTGAATTTGGTGGTTTTGTAACGACATGATCATGTTCGTTAAAATCGATTCGAAAAAAATCGGCCAAAAACATGCCATCAGGCCATCACCCGCTATCAGCAGGTTTCAAACTGCAATCCAGAAAACACCTCGGAATTGAGCAACATGAAAAGCAGAAAACCTTCCTTTTACTATCCGCACACACTATATTTCCATCTTTTGTATTTCGAAGTACTACTCATTTGTGCGGTAAACCGAACACTTTTACCGGCTTACCGCACAATAACGTCGTGGATCATCTGGGAATAATTACCTCCACCCTCCACGATCAGCCCGTTCACACCCACCCGCACAATCAAAATTGATATATCCCCTCGGACAGGGTTGGTTATAGATATAGTCCCAGTCACAAGGCTCTTGCCTACGATCATCATCGCGATAACGCTCTTCGCGTTCACGATGACGCCCCCGGGGAGCTACCTCTTCCTGGCAACGTCTTGGGCCGCGGCAAGTCTTGATCATATTCTGCATATCGTCGCACAGTGTTTCATACTCGTCTCCAGGGATACAGGTTCCGCGCTGAGAATCCAACCCCAGGTCTCGACATGACTTCCCGCCACTGTTCCCCCACCGTGTACCGGGACAATCCTCTCCCTGGGCGGTTGCAACCATGCCCAGAGCCAACACTCCAACTGCAATGCCCACGAGTTTCTTCATATCTTTTCCCTTTCTTTTTAAGTTAAAAATCGAACTAAACACTTTCTCTCATTTACCATCTATTTAAAGGGTTCTTCAATATTTTTTAGAACTCCAAAGCGACTTTATTCATGGGGGAAAAACTACAACGTTTTCACTTGAGATTGGTTAAGTAAATATTGTCCGAGCTAATGATTCCCCGATTTCTTGTTCTTGACCAGGTTCAGATAGCTGTTGCATTCCATGCAATTATATACCAAAATATAACTGGTTACTATTTTATACTCGCAAGACCTAAAACATTCCTCAAGCACATTAACAGTCAAACGACATTCGACACTTCAATACAGCAAAAAAATACATGATATTTGTAGACGCCCACGTTCATATTTATGATTGTTTTGATCTTGATGTCCTTTTTGACTCAGCCGTGGCAAACTTTCAAACAGCAGCAAAACATTGCGGAGTCACCAATAAGCCCTTTTCTTCTATGCTGCTTCTGACAGAAAGAGCATCTGACAATTGGTTTCGACATGTGTTTGCGAAGATCAAAACAGGGAAGGACGTTAATAACCCTGATAAAAGATGGGTTATTACCCTTACCGGCGATGAACTTTCTCTGAGGGCTTGTCACAATGGTTGTCCAGGAGAAGAAATTTATCTCATTGCTGGTCGCCAGATAGTCACCGCCGAGAAAATTGAAGCCCTGGCCCTCTTTTGTAATACCGGTATTAACGATGGTCAGTCATTAAACGAGACGGTTAATACCATTCGACAATGCAATGGTATTGCCGTAATTCCCTGGGGTGTCGGCAAATGGATTGGAAAGAGAGGGGAAATTTTACAGGATTTCCTTACCGGTTATGGGGGAAAAGGGATATTTCTGGGTGATAATGGCGGGCGGCCCTGGTGCTGGCCCACTCCTACCCTCTTTCATCTTGCCAGGAAAAAGGGGATCTCTGTGCTTCCGGGAACCGACCCTCTTCCCCTTCCTCATGAAGCTACGCGAGTGGGAAGTTTTGGCTTTTTTCTGGATCACCATCCCCTTAACATAAACTCGCCGGCCACATCCGTGCGGGAGATATTAATATCGGGCCAGGAAACTCTTTATCCCTTTGGACGCTTACAGAATATAAAAAGTTTTTTTACGAACCAATTACAATTACGATTTAATTTTTGATCTATCATGAAACGTGATCTTAAAAAATTGGCATCTGAGACCCTGGATATTCTGGTGATTGGTGGCGGAGCACATGGAGCAGCCATTGCCTACCATGCAGCAATGGCTGGTTACAAGATTGCGATCATCGACAAGAAGGATTTCTGTAGCGCAACTTCAGCAAACAGCCTGAAGATCCTGCATGGTGGACTCAGATATCTCCAGCATCTGAATATCAAAAGAATGCGCCATTCTATCATGGCCAGAAAAGAGATGATGCGGCTTGCCCCTCACCTTGTCCTCCCCCTCTCCTGCATCATGCCGGCGTATGGTCACGGCCTTCGGGGCAAAAAGATTATGCAGGCCGCCCTTTTTCTCAATGACTGTATCAGTTGGGATCGCAATATCGGCTTACCTGCAGACATCCAGTTGCCGCCAGGTTTTACTGTTTCCAAGCAAATATGTCAGGAATTAATCCCCGGGATCAAGACCGAAAATCTCCATGGCGCTTCCATCTGGCATGATACCCTTGCTGTGGATACAGAAAGGTTGATCATGACCTACCTCCTTGCAGCTGAGAGATTGGGAGCACTGGCTGCAAACTATGCAGAAGCGACAGGGATTAACATGGACGGAGATGGCCTGTACAGTGTATCAATTAAAGATACGTTTACTCAGCAGGTACATATAGTTAAAACCAAATTTATTGTTAATGCCGCCGGACCATGGATTGAAAACCTGTCCTCTGTGCTCAAGAGTCCTGACAGCACACCACAAAAGTGGGCCATGGCCTTAAATGTTATCATCAGAAAGAGGATTTTTGAAAAACATGCTGTGGCCCTTGAGGGAAACAACACATATGAAGACAAGGATGCCATCATCAAACGGAGAAAGCGGCTCTACTTCTTTGTTCCCTGGCGAGGCTACACCATGATCGGGACTGATTATCAGGCAAGTACAGCCAATCCAGATTGCCTGCAGATAAAACGTGAAGATATTCAAAACATGATTGAAGATATTAATACCATCTACCCTCCCGCCCAATTATCCTATGAAGATGTTTCCTTCTATCATGCCGGTCTGCTGCCAATGACCCAAAGCAGAGAAGCTGGCAGTGACAATATTCAACTGGAAAAAAATTCTCAAATCTATGAGCATGACAAAAAGGGGTTTAAAGGAATTTTTTCAATAAAAGGGGTGAAATATACCACGGCCCCTCATATTGCCAGCGAGCTTATTCATCTTTTGCAGAAACGTTTTTCACCAGCAAAGACTGTTGAAAAAAAGCAGCCTGTTCTTGATAACCATTGGCAACCGGCAAATCATGAGATCAGCAAACTTCTGAAGGGAAAATACGGCCCTCAGGCCGCGCGCGTTGCTCATTATATGCAGGGAGAGCAAAGCGACGTATGGGTTGACAAAACCGCAGGGTTTCTCAAGGCTGAGGTGGACTATCTGATCCAGGAAGAAATGGCCTGCACCTTGTCAGATATTGTCTTGCGGCGAACAGGCCTGGGCACTGCTGAGTGCCCATCGAGAAAAATTCTGGAAAAAATAGCTGCTATGATGGCGGCAATCCTTGATTGGAACGAAGAAAGAAAAAAGAAAGAAATTGAGGATGTGATTCGCCGCTACTCTCCCTTAATCCTTCCCGTATAAATATTGAGGCCAGCTTTTGAGTAACAACATCCACCAAGCACCTCCACCCTTCTCTGAGACAGCGGACATTGAAACCGCATCAGACGATTATGCCACACGTTTTTCCGGGGCCATCGGCAACTACTTCCTGGAGGTACAGGCCCAAATAACTCTGGATCTACTGAAAGATTTACCTCACGCCTCAATACTAGATATAGGTGGCGGCCATGCGCAACTGACCATGCCACTGACGAACACTGGCCATGAAGTAACCGTCACCGGTAGCGCAGATATCTGTCGGGCTCGACTTGACCGCTCTTGTGATAAGGATAGTTTTCAGTATATAACATGTGACACTTTGAATCTCCCCTTTGAGGACAAGCAATTTGATGTGGTCATGGCCTTCCGTCTTTTACCCCATACCAAACAATGGCAACGCCTAATCCAGGAGATGTGTCGTATCGCCAGAAGGGCCATCATTCTTGATTACCCTGACAAAAGAAGCGCCAATATCCTCTATGATCTTCTTTTTGATTTTAAAAAAAACATGGAAGGGAACACAAGGACATATACTCTTTTCTCCAGACAGGAACTGCGTGATGAACTGAAAATAAATCATTTTAACACACCCGTGTTCAGGCCTGAATTTTTTGTGCCCATGGTCGTTCATCGCAAATTAAAAAATCCAGCAATCTCAAAGATACTTGAGTCCATTTCTCAATATAGTGGACTAACAAAAATGCTTGGTTCTCCCATCATCCTGCGCAGCGACAGAAAACAGTAACCAATAAAGTTAAGAAAAGAGCTCATTTTGAAAATCCTGCTTATTGCCCCCCAACCCTTTTATCAAGATAGAGGAACACCCATTGCGGTTCGACTCCTGGCCCAAACCCTTGGCGAACTGGGACATGATGTGCACCTGCTGGTGTTCCACGAAGGCGTAGAAATCACAATCCCGAATGTGACTATTCACAGGAATATCACACTTCCCGGAATATCCGATATCAAGCCAGGCCTGTCCCTGAAGAAGCTCATCTGCGATTTCTTTTTATTTATCAAGTGTGTCCGGCTTATTCAAACCAACAGATTCGATCTAATCCATGCGGTGGAAGAAGCTGTTTTTATGGCTGTTATAGTAAAGAAAATTTTCAGAATCCCCTATGTCTATGACATGGATTCCTGTATGTCTTTACAACTCATTGACAAGTTTCCTTCGTTACACCTGATTCGCCGCGTTATGGAATGGCTGGAACAAAAGGCGGTAAACAACAGCAGTGGTGTTCTTGCCGTTTGTCAAGCGCTTGAAGATATTGCCCGGAAATTTTCGCCAGATAAACTTGTCGCCAGACTTGAAGATATCACCTTGCTCGCCACAAATGGCGAGGGGAACGACCTTTTACGAGAACGCTTGGGGATTACTGGTATTATAGCAATGTATGTGGGAAATCTTGAAAAATATCAAGGTATTGATCTGTTGATAGAAAGTTTTACAGAAGCCTTGACCAAAAATGAAGATTTAAATCTGGTCATCATTGGTGGCAACAAAGATGACATTCTGTTTTACCAGCAACGAGCAGAACAACTGGGCATGCAAAAGAATATTTTTTTCTGCGGACAGCGGCCAGTTGATCTACTTGGCTATTATCTGAATCAGGCTGACATTCTTGTTTCTCCAAGGATTCAAGGTAATAATACCCCCATGAAAATCTATTCCTATCTCGATTCAGGAAAGCCAGTCCTTGCAACTCGGCTGCCAACTCATACCCAGGTTTTGGATGAAAAAATAGCCTATCTGGTGAACCCGGCAATAATGGAAATGGCCGCTGGATTTATTGACCTCGCAGAAAACAACACACTCCGGACCACTCTGGGGGTTAACGCCAGGAAACGGGTTAAGGAAGAATATTCCCTTCCTGCCTTCAAGAGAAAGTTGACAGCATTTTACAAAAAATTGCCAATCCAGTAACAATACTGCCCACACAACCAAGAATCCCCCCGACTTACCCTCAATAAATTTACAATATACCACCCCTTGCAGATGCAAGGTGATTGACAAGACCGTCTTGCCAGTCTATATATATCTTGTTAATTTGAGAAAATTTTTATCGTCTTTTGAGGAATGTCAGACTTCTCATTCTTATTCTTGGAGGTATAAATATGTTAAAAAATAAGATTATCACTCATTCACTTTGTACCATGCTTTTTATGACCGCCCCTCTTGCTGTTGCTGTTACCTCTGGACACGCTTGGGATGTCATAGAAATTGATTCCGAGACACATACCGGCAACACCAACCCCGTCGAAGGTATTTACTTGGATAAGGGGGCTTGGAAATGGCGGGAATGGCCCGAATGCCATCATGGTGGATATCGTTTCTTAACCGTTGAGCTTGATCCCAACCGGCACGGTATTGCTTTTTTTTTAGTACAAATTCCCAAAACTGGATTTTATAAGCTCGAAACCAGCTATTTTGACACTGAGAACAGAACCTACGATGCAGATTATGCAGTCTATGTCAATGCTACAACTGCCGAGGCTGAAAACAAAACCGTAAAACCTGTGTATGCAGTAAGCATTAACCAAGTGGGACCAGGAGCCGTTCCATGGGAAGATATGGGGACATATTGCCTTCAAAAAGACGATATCTCCATGCTTGTCCTGGATAACTATGATGATAATCAGTCAGCTTCTACTGATGCCAGCCGCTGGACCTTCGTGGGTGAAGAATACAACTCACAAAATTGTACTGATGGGGTAAATATAGCTCCGATCAATCATCTTCTGTTACACAACTATAAGAGGTAATCATGTTAAAAACTAAAATTATCACCTATTCATTTTATGCCATTTCTATGGTCGCCACCCCTCTTACTGTTGCTGTTACCCCTGCACACGCTTGGGATGTAATGAGAATCGACTATGAGACACATAATGGTAACACCGACCCCGTCAAAGGTATTTATTTAGACAAGGGAGAATGGAAGTCATGGAATTATGCTGCAATAAATAATTGGTATCGGTATTTATCTTACGAGGTCGGCCCCACTCGACACGGAATTGCCTTCTGGCTCGTGAAAATCCCCAAAACCGGTTTTTACCAACTTAAGACAGCTTTTCAATCCACTAAACATAGAACATACGATGCAAACTATGCTCTCTATGTTAATGCTACTATGACCGAGGCTGAGAACAAAACAGCAAAACCGGTATATGAAACAATTGTCGACCAGCGCAGCCCAAACCCAACCGTTTCGGAAACAAAATGGGCCGAAATGGGAACATTTTGCCTCCAAAAAAACGATATATCCATGCTTGTCTTAGACGGCAGAGATGACACTGAGTCAGATTCTGCCGATGCTACTGATTGGACCTTTGTGGGTGAAGAATACAATTCACAACGATGTACGAATGGGGTAAACATGGTTCCGGTCAATCACCTTCTGTTAAGACCGAGAGGCTGACAGACAGATTACCTGCCGCTCATCTTCTGGCCACAGAAAAAAACCTACGTGGATAGTTTCAAAAAAATTGTCTTGAAGCTATCCACGTAAGTTCAATTCCCAAAAATATTATTTATTTTATCAGACACATTTTCTATCATAATACGACAGTTACACAAGTAGAGGATATACAGTCATGGCAGTGCTGCCACATTATAACCTCCTCCATCGTAGTATGTATTGTCTTCTAATCCCTTTTGTTATCTCTATATAAACGTATCAGTACGTCCACCCGTGAGTCCTTTTCTTGCCACCTCAATCGTTTTTCTGGACTTCAAATTTCTCCCTTCCATCAAAATGGCCCCTAATGCAGACAACTTTTAAACGGGTATCATTTCATAAACTCTTAAACCACAAAACATCATCGATTTTTCAGTAGAAAATGGAAGACACTTCGTTCTTACAAAAACTCATCCACCATAAATTCTTTTTTTTTCTCTGTATTTTCTTTTCCTGTCTCTATTTATACTTTTTCACCAATCGAGCCTACGTTGAAGTAACAATTGACTCACCAGAACCGACTTTATTAAAAATATACTGGGCCAAAGACGGTCAACCCTATTCAGAAAAAAACAAGGCCCAGCTTCGCGTCGTACCCAAACAGACAAAATATGGTTTTTTCCTGACCAACCTGACCGATATAACTAAGCTGCGTATCGATCCCCACCAGCATCACGGCACAAGCACCATAAAAAAAATATCAATCCAACAGGCCGGTTTTAAATCTATTCATTTTGAATCAATTCCTGAGTTTTCACGTCTCAAGCCTGTCTTTGGAATCATTGAATATGGAATATCCAAGAACGGCCTGTTTACAAAATCTCTTGGTAATGATCCGCAATTTGAATTTGATTTTATACCTAAAAAAAGCCCATTTAATCCGTACATTGAAGCCACCCGTATCGTGGCGCTCTGCCTTTTTTTATGGCTTCTTTATCATTATGGCGCCCCCTTAGTCAAAGACCTGCAATATGTCCAACTATTTCTTGCGATCATTTTTATACTGATTGCTCTGATGGCAACAACCAGCTCGGAAAATGTCCATCCTGACGAGTATGTCCATTTAGATGCCGCCCGCTATTACCGGAATCATTGGTTGCCTCCCCGTGTTGACTCTCCCGAGATTCGCCATACCTATAGTGTATATGGAGTTTCCCGACTGAACACTGACGAAATGTCCTATCTCTTAACCGCTAAATTCTCAAACTTATTTACACCATTCCATATTACAGAATATCAGGCCTTGCGGCTGTTTAATATCTTTTTGTTCGGAATAATTCTTCTTTATATTATTCTCCGTCCAGTGGTTCGTCCTCTCGCCCTGCCATTTTTATTGACACCCCAGCTATGGTATACTTTCAGCTATTGTAATTCTGACGCCTTTGCTTTTTTCCTTTATTTCATTATATGCTGTCAGGTCATACTTCCAGACAGCATGCTAAATACCCTGCTCAAAAAGCAATTATCCCGTAAATATCTGTTCAACTATATCCTCCTTTCTATCCTTTTTTCTCTCCTTTTCCTGGCAAAGAAAAACTTTTTCATTCTCATTCCTTTTTTATTATTCTTTTATCTCTGGAAAAACTGGCATGTCAGTAAACAGTTAAAAAAAGAATTCCTCATCCGTTTACTCATCTTGGTTTTGGCTGGATTAAGTGTGGCTGGCGCCAGAAGGGCCGGTGATTACTACGTAAACGGCTTTGACCGGGCAAAAAAATTAGCTATCTTACAAGAACAAACGGCAAAACCAACATATAAACCAAGTACGGAGTTACATAAGAAACATATGTATCTTTATATGAAAGCCAGGGGAAATTCTCTTGAAAGAATAATAAAATTTGACAAATGGTTTGGCAAAACCTTTCGAAGCGCCTTCGGGGTCTATGGATATTTCACCCTTTCGGCATCGGACGATTACTATAAAATTGTCCAATGGCTGGGAACATCTTTTTTATTCTTCTTTATTTGCAGTATTATCATGAAAGGAGGGCTACAAAATAACATTTTACTCTTTGCAGGCCTTGGTTGTGGGATAAGCTTAATCGGTATTTCTCTATGGCATTCATGGACCTCTGATTTTCAAGCCCAAGGTCGTTATTTATTCCCCATAATTCTTCTATTAGGGATTATTTATTTCCAAACTAAAGATATTTTTCAAAAAAGAATCTTCAACTTCTTTGTATTCAGTATGTTTGCGGTATCACTTTATTCTTTTATCTATATAGCCTTACAAAATATTCCCAAATATGCTTTTCTGTAAAAATACACTCTTTAACTACCATTACCAATAGATAAATACGAATCCCTATGCTGCTGACATAGAACACTGAATTTTTGTTAGCCAGGATGGCGTAATCGCTGCACTCTCTTATATATTTTCGCCAATGGCCCTTCATAGCGGACAAAAATCGGGAAAAGCATCCTGCCGAGATTGTGACTCACCCAAAGAATCACAAGACAACGCCACCCCGGCCCACCACCCCAATTACCAAGAGGCAGGAGCCTGGATATAATAAACAATCGTCCGGTTCTGCCAATTTCCACACCTGCTGGTTGAAACAATCTGTCTCTCACTCGATTCTGCATTATTTCACCATTATTCTTTGAGCCGTTCTCGAATCATCAAAATAAAAAATTTCAATCTGAGCCAGGGATTCCAGCGCAAGGCCCCAAGAGAAAAATCCCATAAATGTTTATCCGCTTTCCTGTGTTTTTGGGATGGTTCATTCTGACCATGAAAATCATCAAGATGGTGCTGATGTCTGATGTTGCGAACTTCCAAGGTCCTTGGAAAGGCAAGTTTGGCCACCAGTAGATGATTTAGCCATGGTTTCAGGTCATGAGACTGATATCCAAGGACCGATGCGGCGGCCCCAAAGAATGGCGCGGCATCGAGGATTCCCTGTTGCAAAGGGGCAAAATAAGCATCCTGAACTTGTTCAGCCTTGCCCGTGGCATCATCCTGAGTTCGAAATTCAAGCTCACAACCTTCCTTAGTCAAGCGATAGCCATTTAAAGTTGGATGCGGAGCCCGACAGGCCTCTTCAAAAAGATCCCTGGCATACAGGATGGAACTACCACCGAGATCAAAACGATCCCGGTCATAAATAAGCCCTTCAATGGAATTATCCGGTCTGGTAGGAAAGGGAATGCCACGGGTCGCCGCCAGCAACATCCCATGAAAACGTGGTCTGTCCGGACGATGCTGGACAGCCTCGTAGAGAAATCGTTGAATGGTACCCAACCAGCCGATATCGACGATGGCGACATCGGGCTGCTCAAAAAAATGTTCCTGTTCAAGATACTTGATCAAGGCATCATTATAGGGACAAGTCTGAGCCCGGACTTCAGCCTGAAACAGTTCATCTTCGAGAAGTTCTTGCAGATGAACTGAATTTTCGGTTGTCGTTTCCGGATACAAGGGACTAAGCGAGCTTTCCAAGGAAAGATGGTGACGGGCAAGATGCGGGGCCAGCTTACCGCCATCAAGCTTAAAGATACGACAGATATCACGAAAATCACGATTTCCTGCTGGTAAAAAAGCAATGGCGGCATTGTCCTTAGTCAAGCCCTGATACGCACAACAGGCACCAGCCAAGGCCATACGACTCACATATAGATAACTGACGGAAGGCAACTTTGTTGCCGGATAGATGTTTGGTATTGCTCGTTCCCAGAACTTTTGAAACATCCACCCTTCCCGAGAAAGAAAATAGATATGAGGGATATTGTCCTGGAGTGTTTTCTCGGCAATACGCTGGATAAACGCTCCAATGACAGGGGCAAGAAAATTATAGCCTTCAATATACAAAGGCGAGCAAGACCTATTTTCTTCCTCCAGTGGCTGCATCACCTGCACCAGGGCCCTGCCACGAAAGAATGGGCGGCCCTGGCCATACTGCCAATAACGCCGAACTAATCCCTTGCGCATCTTTTCCAGACCATCTTTCAACACCAAGGCCTTGATACCTGCCTGACTGGGTCGATAGCCATCGGAAACCGGATTATCACCTATATGAAGCCAGGTCTTGACATCAAGGCCATATTTCTTCTGGACAAGGGCAAACCCCTTTCCAGAGGCCTTGGCCATAAAGGAATCGGCAGAGGAAATAATATCAGTGACACACTCTGCAAATCCACCGAACTCAACAAGTTTCCTTAAATGAGCGGCAGGAAGATAAATATCTGAAATCAGAAAGATCTTCTTTCCAAGTCCATGTAAGCGTCTGAGCCAATCCACCAGTTCCTGACGGGGCACAAGCATGGAGTTCTCAACTGACAGTTCATAGTCAGTCACCTCATCAAGCAGGGAGTCCACCTGCGAATCACCAAAAATAGCGGCCAACACCTGCCGCATATAAACAGGATAACAGGCCTCATGGTCTTCAAAATTCTGGCCGGTTTTTACTCTCTGCTCGGCCTCAAAGGTATCACGAAGTTTTTGAATCTTTTGCCAGGACCATTTCAATCCCTGTTGTTCTGCTCTGGCCGCAATATAACGGGCCACCGGAACTTTCAGCATGTCAGGGTCATGGACGCGGCGAACAAAGAGCGTATCAAAGATATCAAAGGATATGGTGTCGCATCCCGGGGCGAGTTGCTCACCAACTTGAATCAGGCGGGAAAGATTAAAAAATATTCTCTCATCCATAAAAAAACTTTATATCGACACAACTCTCTATGATTTAGAAAATCTGGGAAGCAGCAGCCCTGCCAGGATATAAATCGAAAATGCCCCCAGTAAGGTTGGGACAAAACCGATAAAAATCGCAACAATAATACTTGTCACACTACCCAGAACTGTAAACAATCCATTTACCGCCCAGGCCCAGCCAACGGCGCCCTTTCCTTTGGCATATGAACTCGCAATCCCAATGGCAAAAGGCATACCAAGGAAAAAGCCCAAGGGGGCTATCAATACAACTGTTGACCCGATGCGCAACAATGTCGACCACTGTAACGAATAATTCAACAACGGCTCTTTCAACATTAACAGCACAAAACCATAGAGCGGAATCGCGACAAAAGGAAGGAATCGCACCCATCGCCGCTCATGTAATTTAAAGATATCCGTGCAATAACTGCCAATCCCAGCCGAGAGCAAAAAGGCAAAGACCACTGAAACATAGGTATAGAGAGGGAAACCAACCAACTTATAGAAGAGCTGAATAAAGACTAATTCAATGGCGATAAAGCCGGCCCCGAGGCAGGCAAAATAACTGACAAATGCAGCCTTTCCATCCCACTGCTCACGACCAACTTTAGAAAACAACAGGGGGCCGAACAAACAGACCACGGCAATAAGCAAAGCGGCGCCAGCAGAAACAATGAGATGAATAATATCCATGGGCAACCCATGTTTGATGGAGTCATTGAGCAGGGTCTTGATCGACAGATCCACATAAGGTTCGTCATAGGAGACCGGTTGCAGACGTTTTCTTATGTGATTGAAAAAAGGTTTATCGTCGGTGGGCACATCCATACGATACGGGATATTGGCAAGTACCGCATCTGATAGAGTCCCGGTAAAAAATTCAGGGGTCAGTTTTGATTTACCGGGATCAAGGGGGTTATGAATCAGGGTAAAACCCTCTCCCATAAGCTCATGGACTCGATCAAACTCGACCTGGGTCCAAGGTTCCATTTTAATAAGGAGGGTTGGCAGATTATACCAGCGATCCGTATAATAAAGCAGCACATGCTTTTCAAAATCCTTCCGTCCCATCTCCTTCCACGCCCGAGCTGCCGTAAGAACCATTTTGGGATAGATATGATGATTAATATGCAGGACACCATTTTGGGAAAGATGAGAAAAATACTCTTTGTAGGCATCAGTTGTCTGGAGATAGTTTGGGGACACGGCTCCGGATCCAGAGGCCACACTGGCAGATGTATGATTGGACATCATCTGAATAATATCATAAATCTTGTTACTGGATCTGAGGAAACTGCGGCCTTCACCACGAACGGCATTCACAATGGGATTATTGTAGGGTTCAGTGGCATATTTTTCTTTACCCAAATCGATTACAGAACCAACCATCTCAATGGCATCCACCGAACTGGCGCCAAAAGTAACAGCAGCCTTTGTCTCCTGACCACCGGCAGCACCAATCACAAGCACCTTGGCCCCGGTTCCTTCTTTTAACCAGTGAGAGGCCAGAACAAATCGATCCCAAAACTGCGAAACAGTTTTTTCAGGAAGAGATTGGCGCAATTTTTTATAATCACCATCAAATTTATAAAAATAACTGGTCTGGGTCCCGCCGTCATAGGCTATCCAGACATATGCATCCCGATATTGAATAAGATCAATACGTGAAATCCTATCCCAACGAGTCAGAAGATTTCCTCCTTGCAGAGTCTTAAACCCTCTTTTATCCATATGAAAAGCAATTTCCAGATATTTCCCTTTATCCAAAAAGAGTTGAAATCCTGAAATTCCAATTGCTGCCAGTAACGCCAAGATCACAACTACCTTCGACCGGCTGATCAAGACAACCCCAAACAAGGCCATACCAGAGGCAACAAACAATAATCCCGGCCCACCAAAAGTTGGAATAAGTAAGGGTACCAGTAAACATCCAAGGGAGGCGCCAATCAAATCCCAGAAGTAAAGTTTACCAAACTGACTGGCATTTTCTGTAAACATAAGGGACAGAATCAACCCACTCAGGAAAAAAGGAACCACAATCCCGGAAAAAACCAAGATGACTTTGGCCCCTAAGTAGGCAACACTACTAAAATTATTAAAATCCACATGAAACCGGTTCAAAAAGAAAAAGAGTCCCGCATAACTTATGGCCAATAAAAGTGTTAAAAATAAAAGGGTATTACCGCCAAAAGATTTTCTATCCGCAATGATTGAGGTGACGACCCCGGCTATCCCAAAGCCAAGCAAGGCCAAGGTAATAACCATATAAGCAAAATGCGGGTACCAGAGGATATCGAGAATTCTGATAAGAGATAATTCGTAGAAAAGCGTGGACAAGGCAATAAGACTGATATAAACCATTGATGTCAATGGCAGTTTACCCTTAAGTTGTGATGCTGGCATGGATGGTGCTCCTGGTTATATAAATTACGGATATCACGTAATGGAAGGTCTGGGGAATTATCTTGGTCAGCAGTTGATAAAGAGTATCAATTGCCTCCTTTTAGGGTAAGCCGTGCAGAAATCGATTGAGTTAACATTGCTATCTGTTGTTTTATCCCCGGCATGGCAGGGTTATGAAGGGCGTTCCTCACTTCATATAATTCATGTTCAAGTTCAATCAAACGATCTGTTCCGGCAGAAATTATTCCCTGCAATGCATCAGGGACTCTGGCAAGCATATATTTTCTGATCACATCCCTGTCCTGCTCTCGCCCGGTAATCGCGGCCTCTCCTAATGTATTCCCATCATGAATCCGATAATACAGTAGTTTTTCATCCTGGAGATAATGGACCTTATCGGGGAAAGCGAGCATCATCCGAAAGATGAAATCATAATCATGGAGATACCGTAACGAACAGAACTTCCCAACCTTTTTCACTGCCTGGGCAGTCATAAAGAGGTTGGAGGTCGTCACCATGAAATTGCCTTTAAGAAAGGCCGTGTAGAGATCCCCACATTGGGCAAAGAAGCTCCTGTTTTTCTGATGCCAGACGTTCCAGCCAAAGGCAGGATCAATAAACTCAGCACCACTGTCCGAGATGGGAATCACATCAGTAAAAAGGCATTGAGCACCGGTTTGCTTCTGCGTTGCCACCAATCGTTCCAGACGGTTCAGCGTATAAACATCATCTGAATTCAGGATAGCAACATAATCACCCTTTGCAAGCCCAAGCCCACGATTAATCGTATTAAAGGCGTCCTGATTTTCCTGATACAAATAGGTAAGACGAGAATCTTTATATCCCTGAATGATCGTGCCGGTTCTATCGGTGGAGCCATCATCAATGACGATCAACTCAAGATCTGTCCAGGTTTGCCCAAGAACACTCTCTATCGCCGCTCCAATAAACCGCTCATGATTATACGCCGGGATAATGACAGAGATCATAATTCCTGATTTTCCTGAATAAAAACTTCATGTTATCCGTTTACAAAAAATCCTCGACCGCAAGATACTCTTTACTGAAACCTTCAATAAAAATTTCGTAGATTAGTCCAAGAAATTCATTTACACAAGTCAAATCCCTCACGGTATCAAGGGATCAGAGATGTTTATTCCCTCAAGCAAACAAGAGTTCTTCGGTACTTGCAAACATGCATCTATCACCAGTGTCTCCTAATAATGTACTGGCGCTTCAACTCACTTATTTTTTATGATTAATTCATGTAAGATATACTCGCCAGCAACCTTTCCTGGATCCAGGCGAATCTGACCAGCAAAACCAGGACGCGGAATACGAAAGAACAGCTCATTGATTCCCTTCTGAATGTGCAGAACTCTACTGAATGCCGAACTGAATCCCTGTTGTTCTTCTGTAGTATAATAAAATTGCATCTCCGTCTCTTGTGGGCTCGTCAAGGATATGTGGACGCTCATCTCTCCGTTGCGCAAACACTTTCCACCAGAATAGACCAGATAAGGATCGGCTCCTGAGGCATTTATCAACAAGCCATCACTCTTCTTTATGACACTGAGATCATGGCTGTTCACAATCTCTGACTGAGCGCTGTCCCCATCCAGGTGTAGACAGGCGCCTTCAGTTCGCGTAAACGCTTCCTGCACCAACTCCTTTTCAATCTCCTGGTCCTGAGCCAGTGCCAGGGGAAGATTTCTGGCTACCCGTTGATCAATAACCACATCCGGCCGTTCCTGCACTATCCACTCTTTCATGCCCGTGAAATTAGAATAATTCATATAGATCACCTGGCCAAACTGCTCGGACAGATAGGGTCTGAGAAAAATTCCAAAAGAGTCATGAATCACCAGCGCTTTCAATGGTTTGCCCTTGCAACCATTGATTTCCGGCAAAAAACGGGCATCATCAGCCAATTTCTTATTTTTATTAATAAAACCAAAAAGTTTACGATCGAGTTTATTGCGGCATGAATCTTTTACTTCCAGCACAGATGCCTTCTCGCCAATTGCCCCCTGAATATGCATCAATATAGCGAGATCACCACGATAATAAATTTCACTTCTTTTCAGATCAGACAATTCCAAGGTTTGTAATTGAGAAAACCATTGTTGCAGGTGGTGGATAATTTCCTGATCAGCCACCAGAGAGCCATCAAGATTCCAGTGACTGTCTGTACGGAAATATATCTGCCTTTCCTCTTTGGCCTTCAGCAATATTGCTTTCAGGTCTAAAAAATCGGTAAAATCTGAATATTTGTGCATGTGATCGATAAACTGATCATATATCGTCACCCCTTTCTCTTGCCTCACTCGCAAGGGCAGATATTCCCCATACATCATCATTTTATTCGGTACGGGTAAAAATAAATAACGCACACCAAACTTCGCCAACCAGTCTCGTCGATCCTCAAGGACATACCGATAACCTTCAAGGGTAGCAAAATCTTTCTGCATCAACCCCATAAAATCCAGTAATTCTCCGTCAGCGTTAAAAAACAGCCAGTCTTTTTCTCCTACAGTCGCCGATGAAATAGGTGATTTTTTGAGCACTCTGAAATTAAAGGTATTGTGCAATGAAATAAGTTGGTCGCGGCCACCGATATGGTCATTAAAATATTTCTCAAACTGTTGAGGAAATTTCACAAGAGACGGCAGATTAAATTTCATTTCAGGCAATTGTGCGAGTTGTCTCTTTTCAAATTCTGAGATAAGTGCATCCTGCTTGACCAGAGTAAGAAAAGGCGGGGTGAAAATAAAGCCAATAAAAAGGATGGCGATGAGAATGGAAAAAAAATGTTTCATTGCCACTGAGGATTAAAACCGAAAATAAATAAATGGATTGTATGCCCCGACGATCAGACTCGTCGAAGAGAAAACAAGGAGGACACCCAACAGACAAATTTTGAGCATAGACACAGACGGGCCTGCAATCTTTGATATCGCAGGAGACAAGCCGGCAGATAACAACAACCGCACACAGGAAGGATAGACAGGCATGGCCAAGATGACCCCGGCAATCAGGGTAACATAGAAGGACACATCCATGGCAACATGGATAACAGGGTGAATAGCATGACTGGACGTAAATCCATAAAGTGCAGTTAAATAGGCCCAAATCTGGGGCAGATTATCAAGACGGAAAAATACCCATGCGTTCATAACAACAAGAAGGACATAGATATGACGCAGAGGCAAGGGCGCTGTTTGCAGCTTTCGGCCAAAAACGCCACGTTCTAATATCAAGAAAAAACCATGGAAAAGGCCCCAGGCAATGAAATTCCAACTGGCTCCATGCCACATACCGCAAACGAAGAAAACAACAAACAGATTCACTCTGGTCCGCAGAGCCCCAAATCTGTTTCCCCCCAGAGGAATGTAGAGATAATCACGCAACCAGTTTGACAGGGAGATATGCCAACGTCGCCAAAATTCCTGAATAGAACGGGAAATATACGGGTAGTTAAAGTTCTCCAGAAAGCTGAAGCCAAACATGCGTCCCAAGCCTATAGCCATATCAGAATAACCGGAAAAGTCAAAATAGAGTTGCAAGGTATAGCAGATTATACCCAACCATGCCGTGAAGGTTGATAATGTGCTCACCTGAAGAGTAAAGATCGTATCCGCCATACCCCCCAAAGGATTGGCAATCAGCACTTTTTTACTCAATCCAAAGATAAAACGTTCAACACCAGCTGCGAAATCATCCACACGAATGGTTCTCTTCGCAATCTGTTCGACAATATCATGGTAACGAACAATGGGCCCTGCCATCAATTTGGGAAAAAGAGCAATAAACAAGCCCATATTAAGAATATTTCGCTGCGGGGGAGTCACCTTTCTATACACATCCACCACATATGAAATCGCCTGAAAGGTAAAAAATGAGATCCCCATAGGCAAATGACTCTGTTGCATTGCCGGCGGCAGCCACTCAACAGATGCCAAATATGGCCGTAATAGACTGGCATACTTGAAAAAGCCAAGAAGTCCGATATTGGCAAGCACGGCCCAACAAAGAACCCAGTTCCCCCTCCCTCCGCTCTCCTGCACCCGGCCAATTCCCAGACCAAAAAAATAATTGGCCACAATAGAAAAGAGCATGACAACCACATAAACCGGCTCTCCCCAGGCATAAAAAGCCAAACTGGCAACCAGAAGTAACAGGTTGCGAAATTTGGCGCCCACAAGAAGGTAGGAAAGAAAAACCAGAGGAAGGAAAAAAAAGATGAAGAGAGTAGAGCTAAAGGTCATAAGATATACACATGAACTCCATTAGGGACATTGAGACCATACTTCCATGCTGCCAACATGTCCCGAAACATCAAAATCATTTACGGTCAGACGCCTTGAGGGCAGCCATTTTTGCCCATTCATCTCCGTAGAAATCAACTATTTCTTCTGCCGCAACTCGATGGGCCAAGGCACTCGGATGATGGTCAAAGATATTGGCCCACAGATCTTTTATCTGATTATCGTATTTACTGTAAGCCTGCCTTAAATCCAAACAACCAAGATCATGTTCCTTGCAGACATCAAGTACCTGCTTATGTAAAAAACCCAGCTGATACGCACTCATTTTTGTATCGAAACTCGGGAAAAGAACAATACCATGGGGAATATTTTCTTGTTTCAGCCGATTCAAAAGTTTATTGAGTTGTTCATTTGCTGCCAGTGAATGTTTACTTTTGGGATCACTAAATTTACCAGTTAAATATTCATTAACATTTCTTTGTAATCCTAACTGGGTCCTTATCTGTCCCCAGGTTCGCTGTAATAAAAAATAAAGTACGGACTTTTCTATTAAGGTCTTATGCCATTTTACATTGGGAATAAGAGGTGGAGCTATAAACACTGAAAGATCATCATAAGTGGTATTCATATCATTGATAAACCACTGATATAAAACGAAATCCGGCTTTAACGCCAAAATAAAACCTGCAATATACCGATTATGCTGGATAAGATCCTGCCCCGCAATTCCGGTATTGATAATTTCAACATCAAGATTTGGATAACGCTTCTGGAATATTTTTAATGCTTGCTCTGGAAATCTCTTTTCATAAGGCCAAACCCCTTGGCCATAGGCAAGAGAGTCACCCAGCACAACAATCCTCATAATACGATTATTTTTAGCAATATCAAAGGGTTTACCTCTCAGCTTAAAGCTATTCTGTTCGGCAACAAATTTAGGTAAGGATTGATTATTAAAATAAGTTATACCAGTCGCAGTGGAAAGAATATCAGAATAATGCCAACGAAGAAACGCCTCCGACACCATTGTCAAACCAAGCACAACACATAAAAAAATGACAAACAATGCAATCGAGAGGGCAAATCGCCTCTTGAGTGATCTTTTTTTTATTTTTTCATGTTCCACAGCAAGTTTCTGCATATTATTCTTTGTCATACAAACTACCAAAAAGCTCCGCTCATAATATTCAATTATTTTTATGTACGAAGCAAGCGACCAAACAACGACCCGATCATATTCTGGAACTGCTCAGCATCTATCAGAAAAGCGTATAAATGAAAGGGGCAATAACAGACCCCTGAGCAAAAACAAGCAAGGCGCCAAGCATGAGCATAAAAATAATAATGGGCGCAAGCCACATTTTCTTTCTCGTTCGAAGAAGTTCCCAGAGGTCTTTCAAGAGATCAAGCATATTAAAAAGGTTTCCTCATCTGATCTGAATTGGTTTTTTTCGAAATAACTCTATAAGAGAGCGCATCTTTATCAAATTGATTGCCCATTGAATCCTTGCCAGACATTTTCAGAATAAGCCCTATCGGCAGTACTGTCAGATAATACAATACTCCCAGAATCAAACGACTCATAATGGCGTTCATAATCAGACCGAAACGCATCCAGACCCTGTATGGCAACTTGAGACTGAAAGGAGCAACCAGACCAAACAGAGAAAAGATCCCAAGAAAAACCCAGGGCCAGACCGGAACATGATGCCCCAAACGCCATGGCAGGAGCGCTCCGAATATGAGCGCAATACCAATACCCAAGGTTAAAGAAAAATTACGCAGTTCTTTCTTATCGGGTTGTGAACTATTATGATTCAATCGAGTGCAAACTCCTCTTTCCAGCTGTCATCTGCCTCTCTTACCGGTTGATCATCTTTAGCAAGCAGCAGATTGTTTATAACCAGATAATCCATTTCAGTGCGCATAAAGCAACGATACGCGTCCTCCGGCGTGCAGACAATCGGTTCCCCTCGCACATTGAAAGAGGTATTGATTAAAACCGGGCACCCGGTTTTATCATTAAAGGCGCTCAGCAATGATGCAAAATGAGGATTAGTAGCTGAATCCACTGTCTGGACGCGGGCGCTGTAATCAACGTGCGTTATGGCAGGAAGTGTTGATCTGGCCTGTTTCAGTTTCTCTACCCCAAAGAGTTTTTCACTGTCATTATCAGGTGCAATACGGATCGATTCCTGCACATCGGCGACAATAAGCATATAGGGGCTCGGGCTCGCCAATTCAAAAAAATCCTGCACGCGGTCTGCAAGAACCGCCGGGGCAAAAGGACGAAAAGACTCCCGGTATTTTATCTTCAGATTCATTATTGATTGCATTTTCGGACTGCGTGGATCACCGATAATGGATCGATTCCCCAAAGCCCGTGGACCAAATTCCATAGCCCCCTGAAACCAACCGACGACATTTTCAGAGGCAAGTATATCGGCAACACGCGGATACAACGCCGAATCCGGCAGATAAGTGAACTTGGCCCCAAGCTTATCAAGGGCAGCAGAGGCCGTATCGTTGCTATATGCGGGCCCCAGATAACTGCCCTGCATAGCATCTGTTTTTTTGGCAATTCGCGGCTTGTTGTGAAACTGATGCCAAACTGCTAATGCCGCACCCACCGCACCACCGGCATCACCGGCAGCAGGTTGAATCCATATATCCTTAAAGATGCCTTTCCTCAGCAATACTCCATTGGCCACGCAATTCAGGGCGACACCACCGGCAAGGCAGAGGTAATCAATTTTAAATTCATCATGAATAGCCTGGGCAAGCCTCAAGACTATCTCTTCCGTAACCTTCTGGATTGAAGCAGCAATATCCATTTCTTTCTGAGAAATTTCCGATTCAGCCTTCCGCGGAGGGCCGCCAAATAACCTGTCAAACTTCTTATTGGTCATGGTCAACCCGGTAGCATAATTGAAAAAACTCATATCCATCCGGAAGGTTCCGTCAGGTTTCACGTCAATGAGATTATCAAGTATAAGCTTTGCATATCGTGGTTCACCGTAAGGAGCAAGTCCCATGAGTTTATACTCACCGGAATTGACCTTAAACCCGGTATAATAGGTAAAAGCGGAATAAAGCAGACCTAAAGAATGCGGAAAATTAATCTCCCACTGCGGTTCCAGAATATTGCCATGCCCAGTCCATACAGATGTGGTTGCCCATTCACCAACCCCATCCATACAGAGCACAGCGGCTTCCTCGAACGGACTGGGATAGAAAGCCGAGGCGGCATGAGCCAGATGATGTTCTGTAAAAAGTAAGGGCTGGATGTCTTTGGTCTTCAGTCCGGCCATCCTAGCCAGTTCTTTTTTAAGCAGGGTTTTCAAATACAATTTTTCTTTGAGCCAGACCGGCATGGACATAAGAAAAGAGCTAAAACCCTTTGGCGCATAGGAGACATACGTTTCAAGAAGACGTTCAAACTTCAATAACGGCTTGTCGTAAAAGACAATATGATCAATATCGGTCAATGAGAGTCCATTTTTTTCGAGACAAAAACGGATGGCATTTTCTGGAAAGGCCGGATCATGTTTTTTCCGGGTAAAACGTTCTTCCTGAGCCGCACTCACAATCTCACCGTCTCGGATCAAGGCAGCAGCGGAGTCATGATAATAGGCTGAAATTCCAATAATGTTCATATGATTACAGTCGGCACAAGAACGGAACATTCTTTAAATTAATCAAAATCCACATCATCAAGACAGGACTCTTTGACAACGGTATCCCTTATATCTCCGGGAAAACATACATTCCCGCAATACTGCACGTTAAAAGCTTGAAAGGTATCTTTCCTTTCATTTTTAGACAAAATATCATACACTATACCAAGAAAATTACCTACGCAAGAGAATTCCCCTCCCCTTGGCCGCTAATTCAAATCATGTTTTTCCAGCCCCCAAAAAGCATCTCTCTTCCGTTAAACAACTCCAACCAACCGAAATACAGGCGACGATGGCCTGCTTTATTTTTTCTGTAAAATCATGGTGAGACCTGAATGAGACAAAGAACGGACTGGGTGGATTACGGGAAAGGGATTGGGATCATTCTGGTTGTCTACGGCCACTTGTTAAGCAGTGGATATCACGCCCATCTCAATATCCAAGAGCACTTCTTTGCTCTCTCAGACAGCATTATTTACAGCTTCCATATGCCCTTTTTCTTTTTCTTAACCGGCCTGTTTGTAGAAATGAGTTTCCAAAAGCGTGGGGCTCAAAAATTTTTTATCAACAAAATTAAATATATCGCTTATCCCTACCTGATTTGGTCTCTCTTACAAACCAGCGCCGAACTGTTTCTCGCAAATCACACTTACCGAGGCATTACCATAAAAGATATCCTGGCAATCCCCTATCGACCATGGTCACAATTCTGGTTTTTATATGCGCTGATCTGCATGTATGCTGCATACTGTATGTTTAACAAGCTTGGAAAATTTTCCACTGCGGCCATGACCCTCAGTGCCATCATTCTCTTTTTCTATCCAATCAAGACCGAAATCGCGGCACTTCATGATTTCTCCATTGAATTCCTCTTCTTTGTATCCGGCATTTTAGCCAAAAGACATCTTGCCGATCCCAAAAAACACTCCATACCGTCAGAAGTAACTTTAGTCCTCTTTATTATTCTTATGGGCTCCGGCTATTTTATTTTTAACAACCAGATTGAACCGGTCCGATTAACTAATGGCTCTCATCCTTTTTACTTCCTCTATCTCTCGACTGTTGGCATACTATTTGGTCTTGGCTTCTCTCAATATCTTGCAAGAAAAAACTGCTGCCGACCCATCAAATACCTTGGGATTCACTCCCTGCAAATTTACCTTGTTCATATGTTAGCAGGAGTAGGTGCAAGAATAATTCTATCAAAACTCTTCCATATACAAAATCCAGCATTGCATATATGTATTGGCGTCATCGCTGGCTTATGGGCACCAATTATAATCTACAAGATATCTCTCATAATCCATTTCCCGTATCTATTTCACTTAAAAGAGGGCCGATCAACAAATGAATACCCAAAAACCATAGAATAACCACTGCTGTCTCATAAATGATCAATAACAAATGGCCCGGAGAGCCTCTTGTGGTATAATGAATTTGGCGAAAACATTAACCATAACAAGAGGATCCGAGCCATGGCCTATTATAACACAATCCTTAATCAGATTACTGCAA
>JAUSAB010000011.1 GCA_030653035.1 Desulfocapsaceae bacterium
TATCGACAGGCCCTCTCGAAGGCACCAATAATAAAATCAAGACTATGCAGAGGAAAGCCTATGGTTACAGAGACATGGAGTTCTTTAAGCTGAAAATAATGGCCCTTCATGAAACAAAGTACGCTTTAGTCGGATGAACCCTTTTTTAGGGCCTTGACTTCCTCGATCCTGACCTTGTCGAGAGCCTCATTCATGTGCTTCATGATATGGAATCTGTCCAGGATATTCAGGGCCTGCTGCGCATGTGCGGCAACCACAGCCAAATACGGCTTCCACATGTCGGTACAGACAAAACGAAGCAAAGAGCCGCGTTTTTGGCCAAACTCCGTAAAGAATTTGGTCAATGTCGCTTTGGTCCGGTTTTCACCTGTAAAAAGAAGACGCTTTCTGCCGGCATCAATCTGGTAAACAAGGGTCATGAACTTGTTTTTGCCTTTTTTCCAGGCGATTTCATCAATGCCAATAGCGGTAATTCCGTCAAGATTCCGATGAGCTAACCCCCAAGTTACTGCCATCTTGACTGAACGAAAAACACTCTCCCAACTGGTATTAAATGCCCGGGAAACATCTTTCCAGGACATACGCTTGGCCCACGAAGCCAAAAACCAGGCATAGGTGGTAACGAGGTGATTCTTACCGGTGGCCCATGGAACTGCCTCAACCTTGATGCCGCAATCAGGGCAATTAACCCTGCGCATGGTATTAGTAAATGTCTGCGCTTTGGCGATTGACTTGGAATGATTTAATATTGCTGTTTGCCTTAGGAGCTGATTACAATTTCGGGCAAGAGCCTTCCGATGGAGGAAAGCCGGTATACCCGACTGCTAAAGGCACTATTCCTCTTGGAGGAGTGAAGACTAATCAATGTGGGTTCGGGAACATAGTCTTCGTAAGGCATGAGACCTCTTTCGGAACCTATACGTCAATGTATGCGTACGTTGAATGGCTGACAAGCGGCCCACCAAAAGAAGGGGATGAGGTTTCACCTGACCGGCCCATCGCAAATATTGGTAACGGTTCTTGGAACAATCCAAGCTGTAAAAAACAGAAGAAGGGTTCGTGGCCTTACCATTTGCATTTTGAACTGAGAGAAGGCGTCGATATTCGGAATGGCTTGGCCTATACCGCCGACCAAACGGAGAAAGGTCCCGAGGGCCAGATTGACCCCAATGCGTTCATTTCTTCGCATCGTTGAAACTCAGATAATCGGGTAGCCGGGGGTTTTTCTCCCCCAGGCCCTCTCAGATCCTCGTATGCCGCTTTTATTGAGAAGGGTGCCGACCTGAAACTTTCCAATGAACGAAGAGATTTTACCCTGCTGGCGTTTTGCCTCTTGTTGCTCCTGATGTTGTTTGGTACTATCCAGTTTAGTCCTTCCTTCTTGATATTATTGATGTTTGTCGCAAAACCAATATATCATGAAGCGAAGGACTTTTTAATGTAAATCTTTTATTATTTCATATGGTTGTGTGATAATTTCGTGTTTCACGCCATAAGTCGGAACGTTGAGTTAGTATTGCAGAAAGGATATGCGGCCAATTTATCATACACGTAAACCTTTGATTCTGGCGTCAGCTTCACCTCGAAGGCAAGGTTATTTCCAGGATCTAGGGCTGAAATATCGAGTTCATCCAGCTGATATTGACGAAGAGTTGTTGCTGGAGGAAAAGCCGCAAGATTTTGTTAAGCGTATGGCAATGGAGAAGGCCACGTTGGTTATGGAGCTTTACCCAGGAAGCTGGGTAGTGGCCGCGGATACAATAGTGAGTCTTGCGGATATGGTGTTGGGAAAGCCCAAAGATTCGGTGGATGCCGTGTCTATGCTGATGCAGCTTTCCGGGAAAGAGCATTGGGTCCAGACCGGAATATGTCTTGCCTGTCATCAGGAGGGGATTATTGCTGTTCAGTCGGTACGTACCCGTGTTGTTTTCAGTCCTTTTTCTGAAAGGGTTGCCCGAGCGTATGTGGCAACTGGTGAGCCTCTAGATAAGGCAGGTTCTTACGGGATTCAGGGTCGGGGGGCTTTTTTGGTCAAAGAGGTCATGGGTTCTTTTTCAAACGTAGTGGGGTTGCCGTTGCATGAATTGCTGGTCATGCTTGAAGAACATGGTGTCATCGTTGTCTCAGGGTGATTTTTTTAGGATTGAACCATGCGGGATGGTAATGGGATATAATAGGCAGTTCAGAAAAGTAATTCTCTGAACTGTCCCTAAACAACATGCCGCATTCCTTGACTTTTGCGTCTTGTTTGTGGTAGGCCACTAAAGATAATTGAATCACTTCGTGGAGTGAGAGAGATGGTTGGGGGGTAGATGGTTTGTGGAGGGTATATTCTTGAGGCAGTGCATACGAGTGCTTGAAAAAAACAGACAGGGTACTTCTTATGACAAGCATTGAACGGCAACAGCATGCGTTAGAGGTCTTAAAGTGCATTAATAAGGCCATCACTAATCTCCGCCTCTATCCTGAACAGAGTGCACAGGTTATCAATGCAGTTGAGAAGGCTTATACGGAGCTGAAGATTTTTTTGCGTCTTTATCAGAATCTTCGCTTTGGTCTTCATAAAGGCGTGCCGACCCTCAATGGCACCATTTTTGAGAAAAAGGAACGAGAGCAGTTGGATGCCCTGGCTTTGGTGGATGCCTTGGGTAAGGCTGGGTTGCAGATGATGACCTTGACTCCGGGGATGGACCGGAGAAGATTAAAACAGGTATTGTCTTTTTTTACCGCCAACCCTGAACAGATTTACAAGGCCGGCGGAGGAGTTGCGTTTGTGAAAAACGCTGGATTGCAGGCGATTTTCCTGGAAGAGGACGGGGGCAGTGAAGGTCCGCATCAGGTTGTTGTTCATAACTTTGCTGATTTATTACAACAAATAGTGGATTCTGGTGTCCGACGGGACGATATCTCGTTGTTTCTTTTGCCCCGAGAGGGAAAGTCTCCGCAGAATAATAAGCTCCAGCGTGACCTGAGTAAAGGAGATAAGGGAGCGGCTCTTTTTGCTGCCACAGTTTGTTTTGTCCTGCAACCCTTGCAACGGGAAAGAGTTTATGGCATCTCTCCAGATTTTAGCCAGTTACTTGAAAATGTCAGTGCCGTTTTGAATGATGATGAGTTTCGTGTTGCCGCCGGCAGGGCAGCTACCTTATTGATTGGCAATCTTGACAAACAATCCTTAGGGTTGCTTTTTTGTCAGATTTTTGTGACTCGTTTTGGGGTAGAGCTCTTTGCAAGGCTGGTAGCTGCAATTGATAAGGAGAGTTTTAGTGCTTTAGTTGATTTCTTGCGTCAGGAAAAGGAGAGGCTTGCCGATTTTCTCAGCCCTGAGAATGAAGAACAGCGGCTTCTGGTGGAAGAGGCTTGCCAACACTTGCTGGAAACTGTAAAGGGCCGGCAATTGTATGCTGTTGAAATCATGGGCATGACAGAAAAACAGAGGCAAAGCAAGCGGTTGCAGGCGGGATTAGGGGCGCTGGCACGAGGCAATCTGGATGGATTAAGAAATAATGAGGTCTTGCTGCATCTCCCGGCCACTTTTGAGAGACTGGTAATTAATAAAAAGGAGAGTATCGCCGCCGCCATTATCCAGACTCTGGTGGGAGGGCTTAAGCTGGATGATGCCGAGTTGCGTCTTCGCTCAGGGCAGAGCCTTGGCTTAATCGGAGAGAAGCTTGTTTCTTTGGATTATTGGGAGTGGCTGGAAAAATTAACCCCCACACTTCTGCGCTGGCTTAAAGGCCTTGAGGATGCAGATGATTCCTGTCGTCGGTTTGTTGTGATTTTGCAGGAGATTATGACCCATGCGCAAACAGCTGGACATGAAGAATTGGTTGACAGGATACTCTCTCTCTTTTACGCCATTCGTTCTGGAGAATTAAGAAAAACGGTAGAGATGAGAACGGTGGTGGGCCAGGTGCAGGATAAGGCCGTACAGCGAAATGTCCTTGAGTCCTATCTCAATCGGTGTTTTAAAAAGCCGATTGAGGAAAAATATTGTCAGAAAATTGTCATGTATGGTCCAATAGGCATTCAGTTTTTACTGGATGCTTTGCTCATGAATAACAGAAGACCGGAGCGGATCAGGCTCCTGAAGCTTTTGGTTAGTGTAGGTGGCAAGTTGCCCTCCCTTCTTCTTGATCGATTGCGGGAGCCTATGCCTTGGTATGGTAAGCGTAATCTGCTCAGGCTGCTTGGTGAAACGGGGGATGAAAGAGATGTCAGTGCGGTGCAAGGGTATCTTGCTCATGATGATTTGAGAGTTCAGAGTGAGGCCTTGTCCTGTATCTACAAGCTCAGTGATCAAAAGAAGAAGCAATATCTGCTTAATGCGTTGCCCCTGATTAGTGAAAAATTAAAATTCCAAGTGGTTCAAGCCTTGGCCTCCGTAGTGGATGAGGAGGTCGTTGAGGTGTTGGTGGATTTGCTTAAGGATGAGAAATATTTTTCAGTAGATATCAAAACGATGCTTTTGGTCAGTATCTGTGAGGCGTTGGGGCGAAGCGGGTCTGTGCAGGCGCAGAAGGCTTTGCAACTGTTTTCAGGGAAAGGTGTGCGTCCTAAGAATATGGTTGAGGAGGTTTGGCAGGCAGCAATGAGAGGTTTGGCATTGCTCGACGTAACTCGCCGGCAACAGAAAGAAAGACATGTCGAGCTCCAGAAGACGGCAAAAAATGCTGTCAGGCAGGCTCAGTCTGGACAAGACAGGTCGGAAAAAGGATATGTGCCGGTAACGAATCTGGCTGAGGAGCAGGAGGTCTATGTGTTACTTGGCCAGAATAAAAAGGCGGCTGCCAAAGCACTCCTTCTTGATCTGATCTCTGCCATGACCAGCCTTCGGCAATTTGATCAGGCGGAAATCCTTTGTCAGCGTTTAGCTGAGATTGATCCCTTGGCCTTGGAAGATATTCTTAAGGCAAAGGAGCTTTTGGAAAAGCAGAAAAGTGCGGCTATTGATCAGGCACAGACCATAAACTGGGTGGAGCTTTATGATTTTTTCACCACAGAAGAGTTTAACGCTTTTTATTCTTCATTGGAGCATGTGACATATGCTGCCAATGAGAATATTGTGGTTCAAGGTGATTCACAGCAACGGCTTTTCTTTGTTAACAAGGGGCGTGTTAAACTTTTTTCTAGAGATCTGCACGGGAATGATATCCTGCTGAAAATAGTAGGGCCAGGGGAAGTTTTCGGCGTAGATTCTTTTTTTAAGGCATCAGTCTGGACTGTTGAGGTGGCAAGTGTCGGCATGGTCGATGTGTTTGTCCTGACTCAGGAAGCATTACGGAAATTGCAGAATACTTTCCCTGGTCTGGAGGCAAAGCTGCAAGAGTTTTGTCAGCAATTTGTGGAAAATGAATCCCTGAAAGTCATGGCCATAGATCGCCGGGTGATGGAACGATTGAACTGTGCCGGCAAGCTGGCTATGGCCGTCCTTGATGACCAAGGTAAGGTGACAGGTATTGCTTTGCAGGGGGATATTGGTGATATTTCAATCGGGGGTATTTTTTTTACAATTCGTATCTCGCAAAAAAGACATGTTCGTTTGCTTTTGGGGAGGAAAGTTCTTGTCAGTCTGTTAGGTGGACCGCCTAATAGCCCCTTGACGTCAGGTGTGGCAGGCGTTGTGGTGGCGATATATGTGCAGGACTCTACCAGTGGAGATTTGGCGTCCTATCTTCAGTATGCGGTGCATATCCAATTTGATAAGCCCATGCAAGATATTGACCTGGCGGCAGTAGTCAGTCGCGGTTAAGCCTTCCATCTTGATTTTATTTGTAATTTTTTCATCATAGGAGCTGCCTTGGTATGGAACAAAGTGAGGCTGTATCCTTCTTTTATCTCAAACATCTGCAAAATATCCATGAAGAAAAAACGCACTTCATTGCTGACTGCCCTTTTTGTAAAAAACAGGGCCGGGAGCATGCGGCTCGTCTGGTCGTTTATCTGAATAGACCCAGTTTTTTTTATGGATATTTTCGATGCCTGAATCGTTGTGTGCCGAGTGGCTTTACGCTCTGGTTTGCGAGGTTGATGGGTGTTTGTCTTGATGATGTCCCTGGGTATGATCCTGACCGTGAATCTTTTATGGCCAGGATTGATTATCCGATCGCCAATATCAATAATGAAATAAAATTATATCAGGATCAGATGAGTGAAGAGATCCTGGCCTGGTTTCAAAAGGCCGGGGTTGGTCATGACGTTCTTGCTGAGCTGAAGATCGGCTATAATGGCCGGTACCTTGTCTATCCTTATGTGCAGGAGGATGGCAATTGTTATGCCGCTCGTTGTGTCTTTCTCGAGCGGAAAGAGGATTTTTTCTGGCATGGTGATGATTATTTTTTTACCGATCAACACCATATCTTTAATCTTCAGGATATTCAGCGTTGTGAGAATGGCGCGCTTTTTGTCTGTCAAGGAGAGGAAAACCTGCTGCCCCTGAAACAGCTTGGGTTTCCTGGTGTTGCAGTTCCTGACAGTCACAGTCTGGAACTGGTTGACCCTGATCGTTTTGCCTTTGTGCAGACGGTTTTTATTGTCATGGAGAATAGTGCCGAAGCAGAGGCGGCGGCGCGCGCTCTTGCTGCCAGGATTGGGTATAAGGCACGTCTATTCAGGTGGCCTGCTGGTCTTTCAAGAAATTATAATCTCTGGCAATTGGCCAGTGATAAAGGAAAAGATTTCAAGGCTGCGGTCTTGTCCATGGTTCAGGCGTCCAGTGCCTTTTCCCCGTTTGCCAGTCCTAAACGGGAGTATGTCTCTTTTATTGCTCAATTGGCACTGGAGTCGGGTGCTGCATATGGGGCACTCCGGTCTGGATTTCCTAAATTTGATCAGGCCCTGGAGGGTATTCATGGCATTAATGTCATTGGTGGAGCCCCCAAGGCCGGAAAATCCTGTTTTGCCATCCAGATTGCAACTGATATGGCGCGACGGAAGGTGCCGGTGCTCTACTATGATTTTGAGAACGGCAGACAGAAGATCTATCAGCGAACCTTGAGCCGTTTGAGCCGTATGACAATTGGCGCCATCAAGGATGGTGTCGCGACCGAGACGGTTGGGAAACAACTTGACCGTGCCCGTCATGATTTTCAGGACATGCTTGCCTCTTTTCGGGTAGTCAATGATCGCAAACTCAACCCGGAGATTATGCGTCGTCATATAGATTTTATTCGTCATGAGACTCGTAGTGAATATACGGTGGTAGTGATTGACAGCCTGCACAAATTGCCTTTTAAAGATTTTACCGAGCAGCGGACAGGGATTGATGCCTGGTTGCGGCAATTGGAGGCTATACGGGATGAACTTCATGTGTCTTTTCTGATTATCTCCGAACTGTCGCGCGGCAGCAAGGATGGCTATACTGATACGCCTCATATGGGAATGTTTAAAGGGTCCGGAGATATAGAGTACAGCGCCGATAATGCCCTGATTCTTTTTCCTGAATGGGATCCTCTGGACTCAGCAATTCAACAGCAACGGCGGAATAAATTGTGGTTGGTGGCCAGTCGAGAACATACTCCCGGCCTTGTTGGAAAGTATGGTCTGGATTACCCCTATTGGGGATTTGTCGAGTTGGACGAATAGGTGGTACTTTTAGTTATAGCCAAGTCAGTGAGGAGCTCAGTGAAAGTGTTTAAATACGCATTGTATTCTTTATTGTGATGCGATAGAGTAACTAATGGGTATCGTTCTGTCTTCTCGATGCTTTTTGGCTTTGCATTGAGTTTTTTACAGGAAATAATGAAAAAAGAGAGGAATCACAAATGCGACGAATGACTACTGGTATTGTGGCTGGTCTGCTACTGTTTAGCACTCATCATGCGCAGGCCTTTGATGAAAAAGGAGGGAATGCTCTTTGGGGTAAATATGCTATTCAGACCTGTCGTTCCTGTCATAAGGAAAAAGGTTTGAGCAGTCTGGTGCCAGAAGAAAAGAGCGCCGCAGAGTGGGAATCTTTTTTTGCAGATAAATATAAGAAATTGCGGGATCTGAAGCATGATTTTTCGGTCACGGGGATTAATGAACGTCAATTAGAAAATGTTCATCGTTATCTTATCGAAGAATCAGGGAAGAAGGGGAGTGGGGGTTCTGCTGGTGGGGCTGATGCTCCTAAAACTATTGAGGCCACAACGAAAAAGCTGTCCCCGCCCGCAGAGGGAGCAACGAGTGAGGGCGGCACAGGGATATTCGATCCGGCTGCAGGGGATAGTACAAAGGGGCGGTATGTGTTTCGTAAGTGCTTGACCTGTCATAAGAAAAATAACGGTAAGATCATCAGTCCTGCTGATCGGACCATAGTTGCATGGGATCGATATTTTGCTGATGATTTCAAGAAGTTTAAAAAGGATATGCCTAAATTTGATACTTATGGTTTTACTGTTGCCCAGATGGAAGATCTGCATAAGTTCGTCCAGCAGTATGCACTGGATGCAAAAAAACCCAAGACCTGTGAGTAGTTAGAAAGAATCTGGATATAGACATCCTGAGTGAAAGACAAAGGCCCTTTTACCAACTGGTAAAAGGGCCTTTGTCTTTTCTGCTTTTTGTTATTTTTTATGTGAGCTTTATTCTACCAACGATAGGCCAGGTTGACATAATAGTTCCACATAGTATCGACTACTGGCATAAAGGTGTCAAAGGACGTTAACTCTGATATCTTGACCGGACTGCCCATAGGGCTGCCGCTTCCTGAATACTCATAATCATAATACTGGGCGCCCAGTGAGAGTACGACTTTGTCGTTAATAAGGGGCTGATTGTAGAAGAGTTCGTACACACTGCCTCGGGTGGCCAGTTTGCTGCCGGCAATATTGTCTTCACCCCCAGTAAAGCCTAACCAGTATTGGGAGCCCCAGTTGTATTCGACGCCAATGGTACCGTTGGTCAAGGCGATCGGAGCTTTTATGCCAGCCCAGACCGAGTAGCCGGTACGGTCAAACTGCTCGCCGTTACTGTTGAGCAAAGAATCTGTTCCCAAAAATTGCATCATAGGACTCATGGAGGTACCGGACGGGCGGGCATGGCTGAGTGCCAGATCCATAAAGAAGCCTATGTCTTTATATTCAGACTGGCCGAGCAGGGTGACGATGTCGAGATCACCGATATTGGCGGTGGGCTCAGTTCGACTGATATAGCCACCAGTGTTGGCAGCCATGCTGTATCGGTCATACCGACCATCGCCGTTGAGATCCATCCCGGACATGGTAAAGGGCATGACTACAAGTCCGGTAAACCCATCAGTTACCCCAAAGGCATGGGCATACATGTTGATGATTTTGGTTTTGTCATTCTCGTAGAAAGTGGCTATCCAGCCCGCGAACTGCATGTCATCAACATCCGAGGAAGAAGCCATGGAGTAGGAGTTTCCTGAACCTGCTCCCGATTCAAATCCATTCCCCCAGCAAAGCTTAAAGGCTGATCCTGCTATGCCGGTTGCCTCATCAAGGTTGACTCCCAGGGAGGCCCCGTCAAATTGCCAGTTGATGGCGTGGGCCATGGGGGAACCACCAACGGTGGTGGATTTGCTGAAATCAGCGGGCGCACCATCCAGGGCGGGGCGGCGGCCAATCGAAAAATGATAGGGGATGTCCTCAATATTGTCAAAATAGGTAAAAAAGGCACGTTCAACACGAAGGGCTGAATCGCTGCCGGTAGAGTGCACATTGCCATCCATGGCAACGGCATTGGGGCCGCCATTATACCATTTGACGCCTGAGGAGTCGCCAAAGACCTTATTGGCGGAAAGTCTGCCGACAAAGGAAAGGGAGTTGGTCGGTTTGGCCTTCATGTCAATGCGAATTCGACTATCAAAAATGGTATTATTGTCGATGTCTTGATCTTCTGGTGGCGGAAGGGGGCCAAAAGCGCCTAATGCCGCCTTGGTGAAAGGAGTGCCGTTTGCCAGACTCATAATACCATTCTGCATTGCCAGAGGCATTCCCTTGGCTTCCATGTGCAGGGAGTTGAGTTTTGTCTCCAGTTCGACACCCAGGTTCAGTTTGTCCAGAGTGCTATGTTGTTCCGTACTTGATATCCGTTTGTCGAGGCTTTCGAGTGCGTCCTGTACTTCCTGTGCCTGGCCCTTCTTGCTTTCCTGCTTCATTGATGCTTGCAACATCTCTTCGGCATTTGCCAGGCGTGCATTGAGATCGGTCACAATATTTTTTAACATCTCGACTTCTTGTGCGAGCTCCTGATTGGAAGCAGGGCCGCCGGCGATGGCATTTCCTGGCAGACCATGAAATGATAAAAGCAGTGTGGCTAAGCTCGCCAGTCCGTAACGTTTGATCATGTTGCCCCCTTCATGTGTTGAGAGACCCCTCCTGCTTTTTGCTCTTGTGATAGCAGGGTAGGGCTTCTTTGTTATTAAAAAAACTCTCTTCTAACTCTTCCCTAATAATTTTTATAGGGTTGTTCTGGGTTTGTCAAGGAATATCAATGATAAAGTCTTGTGTAATCAGATAGTAAAGATTCTTTTTTGTAGAGATGGCATCATACTCATACTAATTGTCTTATTTTCCGATTTCCTTTTCGTTTGCAGACATGCTATGCTTTTTTATTGATATTAAAAGGCCGTGAGGCCAAAAGATGATTGGCTGTTGTGATTGCAGTCTTATTAATGATGCCTTATTGGAGGAAGAAATGGGGATTCGTGCAAAATTTATTACCATTATCAGTGTGTTGAGCTTGTTGGCAACGATTGCTATTGGATATACCAGTTATATGCTCAGTCGCCAGAGCGCCCTTGCTGATGCTAGAAGTAAAGGAGAGATGCTTTTTAATTATATTGAGGCAAGTGCGAAATTTTTTGGCAAATATCAGAAACCGATAATTGATGAGCTGGTGACTGACAAGAGTAGATTTATTCCTGAGCTGATGTCACGGTTTGTGGTGAAACGTATGGAATATGATCTGTTTGCAGAAACTCAAAAGGGATATCAATTCAAACAGGCAACCCTTGATCCGCTCTGGCCTGATAATAAGGCGGATGTCGAAGAACAGAAAATTATTCAGTATTTTGCAAGTAACCCGAGTGCTAAGGATAAAGAGGGGATTATTGAACGAGGGGGGGAACAGTTTTTCTATGCGGCCAGACCGGTCAAGATCGAGAAGGATTCTTGTCTTAATTGTCATGGTGATCCCGGCATGGCTCCTAAGGAGCAGCAGGATGTTTATGGGACAGAACATGGTTATAACTGGAAACTGAATGATACGGTTGGCGCCTCCATGATCTATGTCTCTATTACTCATGCCTTAGCCACGGCCCAGGCATCGGCCTTGAAGATCTTTTTTATGGGTATTGGCTGTCTGCTGGTGACCATTTTCTGTATCTGGATCTTTCTTGATCGTGGGGTCGTAGGGCCGATTATTCGTCTTTCTGAGACCGCCAAGAATATCAGTATCGGCAAAAATCTCTGTGACAGCGCCCATTCCGAAGCCAAGGATGAGATTGGTGTTTTGGCCAATTCCATTGATCGGTTGCGGATTAGTGTGAATAAGCTGTTGAAACGCACTTGTCCAAATCAAAAGCCGGGTGAGCCCGATAAGGAATAGTTTTTCTGCTTGAACCATGGTCACAAAATGGTTAGAAAAATAGAGATTGTTTTGCAGTGATTCCTTTATGTTATCTGCCAGACGACTGAAAAAAAGGCCTGTCAGCGTGTTGCTGACAGGCCTTTTTTTATTGCAGCTCGTGTTCGTCCTGCCATTGGGTTAAGGCCGCCAGGGCGGTGCTTGCCCTGAGTTCGCCACGCAGGGCTTTCGATATCTTGGCTGTTTTTTGTTCTTGTTTGTCCCCTTCGTTCCATTCTGGAAAAAGACCAAAGTTGACATTAGAAGGTTGGAAATGCTTGGGGTCTGATTGAGTCAGGTGGGTGATGAGGGCGCCATGGGCGGTCTCTGGAGGTGGAATAACAAGAGGTCTTCCCGTCATCATCCTGCTGGCGTTGATCCCTGCCAGCAGCCCCATGGCTGTTGATTCCACATAGCCTTCCACCCCTGAAAGTTGACCGGCCAGGAACAGGTCTGGTCTTGATTTGAGTTGCAGGGTCGGCTCCAAAAGTTCTGGCGCACAGACAAAGGTGTTGCGATGAATAGACCCCAGGCGGGCGAAATCGGCCTGGGTCATGCCAGGAATCATGCGGAAGATACGATTCTGTTCCGAATAGGTCAGTTTGGTTTGAAAACCAACAAGGTTGTACAGGCTTCCCTGTCTGTTCTCCTTACGTAACTGGACCACGGCATAGGGCCATCTGCCGGTTCGTGGGTCGTCAAGCCCGACTGGTTTCATGGGGCCAAAGCGCAGGGTGTTGTCACCGCGGGCCACCATCACCTCGATGGGAAGGCAGCCTTCAAAATATTTGACATCCTCAAAGTCTTTTAACGGAACCGTGTCCGCGCTTTTTAACGCGGCGATGAATGCCAGATATTCCTCCTTGTTCATCGGGCAGTTCAGGTAATCACCTGGGCCGTCATCATACCGTGATTTCAAGTAGACAATGTTCATGTCCAGAGATTCGCTGTGGACGATGGGGGCGATGGCATCATAAAAGGCAAGACGGTCGCGCCCGGTCAGTTGCACGAGGGCTTCGGTCATGGCCTCGGAGGTGAGTGGTCCGGTGGCCAGGATGATGGGGGTATTTGCTGGAGCTGGGATTTCTGTCTGCTCCTGGTGGATAATTTCGATTAAGGGGTGTCGCTCGAGGCATTCAGTGATGGCTTGGGAAAATAACTCTCGGTTGACAGCCAGGGCCTTGCCGGCAGGCACGGCTGTCTCTGTTGCCACCCGCATGACGAGTGAGTTAAGGCGGCGCATTTCTTCCTTGAGAAGCCCGACAGCCGAGTTCTGGGCGTTAGAGCGCAGGGAATTGCTGCAGACCATTTCAGCCAGAAGCGGGGAGTGGTGGGCGGGGCTGAAGCGATGCGGTTTCATGTCGTAGAGGCAAACGGCACAGCCGCGACGTGCTACCTGCCAAGCGGCCTCGCATCCGGCGAGGCCACCCCCTATGATCTGGATCTGTTTTTTCTTGTTCATGGTGAAGGTGTCATAAATGTCATAAAAAAAGTTAACCCATGCGTCTCTGGCAAAACCATTCTTTGTCTTGCTTGCATGATAACATGTCGAGATGATTTGGCTTGATGCTAAGTGGAGGGTATCAGCGAAGCCAAGATTGTTGTAGTCGGTGGTGCGATCCTTGTCAAGAAACCATAGCGCAACATCTTGACAGCATCCATAATGCAGATATTCTCCCGCTTTTTGCACTCCAGTATCTGCTGTTTTGCGAGTGCCAGTGGTGCCTTGCAATATCCACATTGAGCAGGGGTTGGCATGATTTGCAACTTGTGCCGTTGCTTCTTGCATGGTATAGAAATTTGTTGTTTTCTGTCAGGAAATGCGGGTTGAAATAAATGAATTCCTGCATATTTTCGGATTTGAGTTGATTGCAAAATTCAGTGGATTTGTCTTCTCCTGCTCTCAAGGGAAGAGGGAGCTGAACAGTCGGTTTCTGTGTTGAGTATTCGATTTTTTTACGATTTACCTTTGAGGTTGGATAGATGAAATTTCGCTTTCCTGTCGTCATTATCGACGAAGATTTTCGCTCTGAAAATGCATCTGGTTTCGGGGTTCGGGCCATGGCCGAGGCCATTGAGAATGAGGGGATGGAGACTCTGGGTATCACCAGTTTTGGTGATACCGCCATGATTGCCCAGCAACAGAACCGGGCCTCCTGTTTCATCCTCTCCATTGATGACGATGAGTTTTCCGATGAAGATCAGAAGGCAGAGGCTATTGACAAGCTGCGCCTGTTTGTAGGGGAGATCCGGCGGCGCAATGAGGATATTCCTATCTTTCTTTATGGTGAAACCAGGACCTCACGCCACATTCCCAATGATGTGTTGAAGGAGCTGCATGGCTTTATCCATATGTTTGAAGATACCCCGGAGTTTGTGGCCCGCCATATTATACGTGAAGCCAAGGTTTATCTGGAATCTTTGGCGCCGCCGTTTTTTCGTGCCCTGACCGGATATGCGGCTGATGGCTCTTATTCCTGGCATTGTCCTGGCCATTCTGGTGGCGTTGCTTTTCTGAAAAGCCCGGTAGGGCAGATGTTTCATCAGTTTTTTGGTGAGAATATGTTGCGTGCCGATGTGTGTAATGCCGTCGATGAGCTGGGACAGCTGCTTGATCACACCGGTGCGGTAGCGGCCTCGGAACAGAATGCGGCCCGTATCTTTGGCGCTGATCATCTCTTTTTTGTCACCAACGGTACCTCAACTTCCAACAAGATCGTTTGGCACGCCAATGTCGCTGATAACGATATCGTTGTTGTTGATCGCAACTGTCATAAATCAGTCCTGCACGCGATCATCATGACAGGTGCGGTGCCGGTTTTTCTTATGCCCAAGCGCAATCATTATGGCATTATCGGACCGATTCCCAAATCTGAATTCCTGCCGGAAACCATTGCCGCCAAAATTGCTGCCCATCCCATTGCCAAGGATCTGGGTACCAAGCCCCAGATGTTGACCATTACCCAGTCCACCTATGACGGGATTCTTTATAACGTTGATACTATCAAGCAGATTTTGGGTGATACCGTCGAAAATCTGCACTTTGACGAGGCTTGGCTGCCGCATGCCACGTTCCATGAATTCTATAAAGGCATGCACGCCATTGGCCGTGATACCCAGCGCTCCGATGGGCCGATGGTCTATGCCTGTCAATCGACCCATAAACTGCTGGCGGGCTTGAGTCAGGCAAGTCAGATTCTGGTGCAGGAATCGCCAACCCGTCGCCTTGATCGTGACCAGTTTAACGAGGCTTATTTGATGCATGTCTCCACCAGTCCCCAGTATTCCATTATTGCCAGTTGCGATGTGGCTGCGGCGATGATGGAGCCGCCGGGTGGAACCTCGCTGGTTGAGGAGTCCATTGTCGAGGCCATGGATTTCCGTCGCGCCATGCGCAAGGTGGATGAGGAGTTCGGGGACTCCTGGTGGTTTAAGGTCTGGGGTCCGGAGGAACTGGCGGAAGAAGGCATGGGCGAGCGCGAAGACTGGATTCTGCGCGCGGGTGAACCCTGGCACGGTTTCGGCAGGCTGGCTGATGGTTTCAACATGCTCGACCCGATCAAGGCCACGATCATCACGCCGGGGCTGGCGGTCAACGGTGATTTTGCGGATACCGGGATTCCAGCGGCGATTGTGACCCGTTATCTAGCTGAACATGGTGTTATTGTTGAAAAAACTGGCTTGTATTCGTTTTTTATCATGTTTACCATCGGCATTACCAAAGGGCGCTGGAATACCTTGGTAACTGCCTTGCAACAGTTCAAGGATGACTATGACCGCAACATGCCGTTGTGGCGGGTACTGCCTAAATTTATCGCGAAATACCCATGTTATGAGCGTATTGGTTTAAAAGAACTGTGCGAATCGATTCATGGCATGTATAAAGAAAATGATGTGGCGCGGCTGACAACCGAGATGTATGTGTCACATATGGAAGCGGCGATGAAGCCGGCTGATGCCTATGCGATGATGGTGCATCATCAGATCGAGCGGGTTGAGATCGATGATCTTGAAGGTCGTATCACCAGTATTCTCCTGACCCCTTATCCTCCGGGGATTCCCCTTCTCATTCCCGGTGAGAGGGTGAATAAAACGATCCTGGAGTATCTGAAATTCGCCCGCAGTTTTAATGGGAAATTCCCCGGCTTTGAAACCGATATTCATGGCCTGGTGAAAGAAGAGAGAGACGGTAAGGTTGTGTATGCGATGGATTGCGTCAAGGCTTAGTGACCCCTTATCTTCCAGTAAGGCGCTGAGACGCGGAGAAAAATAAAAAAAATCTTTCTCCGCGTCTCGGCGCGAGCTCAAGTTTCTTGTCGTTTCTGTTCTGATTCAACTTCGCTCAACAGAATTCCGAGGGCGTCCGCTACAACTTTGCCATAGGCGGGATCGACCTTAAGGCAGTTACTGATGTGGCGGATCTTGATCTCTTTCGGGGCATCCCCCATAGCCTGTGCCGTATTGCCATAGAGGGCCTGCTGCTGCTCTAGGCTCATGAGGCAAGAGTATGCCTTGGCATCTAAAACTGTAGGGACTAAAGCAAAACGCGGCGTTTCAGATTGTATTGAAACACCGCGCTCATTTGTTGTCAATAGCTTCAATGAGTGTTCAGGACAGCCGTCAATTCATGGCTGCACTCGTTCTTCCTCTCATCTGTTTTGCAATTCAGAATACGCTTCAGAAGCCCTCAAAAAAGCTTTTACTACGATCAGGCAAGATCGAAGCGGTCAAGGTTCATTACCTTGTTCCAGGCTGCCACGAAGTCATGGACAAACTTCTCATGCGCGTCCGCACTTCCGTATACTTCAGCCAGGGCGCGGAGTTCGGAGTTTGAACCGAAAATCAGATCGACACGAGTGCCGGTCCACTTAGATTCACCCGTTACGCGATCGCTGCCTTCATACAGGTCTTTGTCTGCAGAGCTCGGCTTCCACGTCGTACTCATGTCGAGCAGATTCACAAAAAAGTCATTGGTGAGTGTCCCTGGCCGTTTGGTGAAGGTGCCGTGTGGGGACTGGGCGTAGTTGGTATTCAAAACGCGCATACCGCCAACCAGAACTGTCATCTCAGGCGGGGTCAGCGTCAGCAATTGTGCCCGATCCACCAGCATCTCCTCAGCCGATACGGTGTATTTGGTCTTGAGGTAGTTGCGGAAACCATCTGCTTCCGGCTCCAGAGTGGAGAAGGACACAACATCGGTTTGCTCCTGAGAGGCGTCCATGCGGCCCGGCGTGAAGGGGACCGTTACCTTGTGACCACCATTCTTCGCCGCTTGCTCAACACCCGCGCAACCTGCCAACACGATCAGGTCAGCCATAGAGACCTTCTTGTCGAACTCGCTTTGGATACTTTCCAGTTTCTTCAACACCTTCGCTAATTGATCCGGCTGGTTGACTTTCCAATCCTTCTGAGGTGCCAGACGAATGCGGGCGCCGTTCGCGCCGCCGCGCATGTCTGAACCACGGAAGGTCGAAGCCGACGCCCAGGCGGTTGCAATCAGCTCGGAGATAGACAAACCAGAGCCAAGGATCTTGCCCTTCAGTGTGGCGATATCACTCTCATTGATCAGTTCATGATCGACTTTAGGGATCGGATCTTGCCAAATCAGCTCTTCGTCAGGAACTTCTGGGCCGAGATAGCGTGCGCGAGGCCCCATGTCTCGGTGCGTCAATTTGAACCACGCGCGGGCGAAGGCATCTGCGAACGCTTCAGGATTTTTATGGAAGCGCCGTGCAATCGGTTCATAGATCGGGTCCATACGCATCGCCATGTCGGCAGTGGTCATCATGATCGGAACCCGCTTCTTCGGATCGTGAGCGGCCGGCGCAAGATTTTTGTCAGTTGCCTCCTTCGGCGTCCATTGCTTTGCGCCCGCCGGGCTTTTTGTCAGTACCCACTCGTTGCCAAACAGCATGTCCAAATACTTCATGTCCCACTTCGTCGGGGTCGGGTTCCATGCTCCTTCCAAACCGCTGCCAATCTGATCACCACCTTTGCCGGAGCCATGACTGCACTTCCAGCCGAGTCCCTGCTCTTCGAGACCAGCGGCCTCGGGTTCAGGACCAACCAGCGCCGGATCGCCAGCACCGTGGCATTTGCCAAAGGTGTGTCCGCCTGCGGTGAGCGCGACTGTCTCCTCGTCGTTCATTGCCATGCGGGCAAACGTCTCCCGAACGTCCCGCCCTGACGCGATCGGATCCGGGTTGCCGTCCGGGCCTTCCGGGTTCACGTAAATCAGACCCATCTGCACAGCAGCGAGAGGATCTTCCAGGTCCCGCTCGCCGGAATAGCGCTTGTCGCCCAGCCAAGTCTCCTCTGCCCCCCAATAGATGTCTTTCTCCGGCTCCCATATATCCTCACGTCCGCCGGCGAAACCGAAGGTCTTGAATCCCATCGATTCCAGAGCAACATTGCCTGTGAGAATCATCAGGTCGGCCCAGGAGATTTTCCGCCCATACTTTTGCTTGATCGGCCAAAGCAGCCTGCGCGCCTTATCGAGGTTTACGTTATCAGGCCAACTGTTGACGGGCGCAAAGCGTTGGTTACCCGTCCCTGCGCCGCCGCGGCCGTCGCCGGTGCGGTAGGTACCAGCACTGTGCCATGCCATCCTGATGAAAAAAGGTCCGTAGTGACCGTAATCCGCTGGCCACCAGTCCTGCGAATCGGTCATCAGATGGTGTAGATCCTTTTTCACAGCGCCCATGTCTAGGTTCTTGAATTCTTCAGCGTAGTTAAAATCCTCACCCATTGGATTGGATTTGGAGGAATGCTGGCGCAGAATATCCAGACTCAACTGATTCGGCCACCATTCGCGATTCGACCTGCCGCCCACTACGTGTTTGTTAGTTCTTCCCGTTACCGGGCATTTCTTTTCATCACTCATAAAGTTGCCTCCTGTTGTTGTATGGGTCTAGTCACAGTACTGCTATGGATACAGTACAGTGGTGCCCACAATATATTTATGATGAGTACCTTGGAAATTCGTTTCTTGTTTTTAACTCAAGTTTCTGGCTTGAGTTACTATTCTATAATAGCGTTGCAATCCGTCTTTTGTAACCGCAGTTCCGCTTATCAATCGCTTTAGTGATTCCCCGCAGCCGTTGTCAGGTTTGGGCGAAGAGCAAAGGACAAAGTCCGGTGGGAGGAAACTGTTGCCATCGGACCAGCCAAGAGTGAGAAGCTTAAAGCCCTTCAGGTTGCACCCGAGGTTGTGGTCATGGATCCAGGACAGCAATTCAACCACCTTCGAACGGGACCGGTCGTAAATGGAGTCATCAAAGATCAAAACTTTCTCTCGTTTTTCGCTGGTCAGCACATCGAAAAAAAGAGCAACGATGGCCACCGGATTCAGCATGAACTTGCGTCAGTTGTGCCTGGGATTCTTGAGGAAGTCATACGCCGCATCCTTCTTGAATTCCAGATCTGGATTTCTTACAATCCCCTGCGAAAAACTAACGACTTTAAAGGGCAACGAAAAGAGGACAGTGAACAAAGTGAGTGGCGAAACACCTCGCAGCTTTCTGATTCCGTTGCCATGCAGCAGAGTACCGACCGAAAAATCCTTGATGCAGGAAGATGTTGTATTGCTATCAACTCCGAAACTTGAGTCATTCTAAAAACCATTCAAACCGGCACCGATAAGTTCAGCAAACGGCGACAAAGGTGCCGGCATGAATGCAAACAGGGAACTACCAATTCTCAGCCAACAACTCAAAATGGGCCTGGGCATGGTCGCAGGCCGGGCATTTCTCCGGAGCCTTGTTTCCTCCATGGAGATAGCCGCAATTTTGGCAGCGCCAGGTGACCTTTTCTTCCCGTTGAAAGACCCGACCGGTGTCAATATTGGCCTTTAACTCCAGATAGCGCTTCTCATGCTGCTTTTCGGCTACGGCAATGGCCTCAAAAATGGCAGCGATTTCCTGAAAACCCTCTTCTCTGGCCACCTTGGCAAATCCCGGATACATGATGGTGTATTCGTAGTGCTCGCCGCCGGCTGCCTCCATGAGGTTTTCTGTTGTGGTCCCGATGACACCGGCCGGGAAGGTGCCGCTGATTGCAACCTCGCCACCCTCCAGCAATTTGAACAGTCGTTTGGCGTGCTCTTTTTCTTGATTGGCCGTCTCCTCAAAGATATTGGCAATTTGCACATAGCCTTCTTTTTTGGCCTGCGCAGAAAAATAAGTATAACGATTCCGGGCCTGTGACTCGCCGCAGAAAGCCGTCAAAATGTTCTTTTCGGTTTGGGTTCCTTTTAAACTGGCCATGTGGTGATCTCCTTTGTTGATGGTTGATAAGTGATTCAGGAAAATACGCTCTTCCTGGAAGATATTGTTGTTCTGTTTTGGGTATATCTCATTTTCGATTTTGAACCAAGGTCCTGAGAAAAAAGAAATATTGTAAAAGAATACAACTGATATCTGAAATCATTTGTAAGGGGGGAACTGTGTATAGGTGGTCGGTTACCGTTGCCGGTTCATGAAAGATTTTCAGTTATTACCAGCCCGGTGTGTTTCTTTAAATGGTTTTATTTGTTGTGGTAACGCTTTGTCGGTTTTCGTTTTTGGATCTCGATGATCCTTATAGGAATAATTCCTATTTCTATAATATACTTTTCGCTAGGCTCGTCAACTCTTATTTTATGAATTTTGCAGGTTTATAAATTGGCAAGAGCCGGAAAGTTCAGTTGAACCGGATTCTCTCAGACAGATCACTTGCGGAAGAGAGGCCGAGCAGGTAAAAAGAAGGCGTCAGGAAAAAGATTGCAGGCTATTCTTTGTTGATCTGCAATTCTATGAGTTCCATATGAAACAAATAAGATGGGAAAGAGCATGATGACAACAGAAATTCCTTTGCAGGATCGTATTATTGTGGCCTTGGATGTGGAAAGACCGGAGCAGGCCAAGGAGCTGGTCAAGCGTTGCGAGTCCCATGTCAGCTTCTATAAGGTTGGGCTGCAGCTCTTTATAGCCAGCTGGTTTGAGGTGGTGGACTGGATCATTGATCGTGGACACAAGGTAATGCTCGATCTGAAGTTTTTTGATATCCCCGAGACGGTGAAACTGGCCGTGGAGCAGGTCAATAACCGGGGGGTCACCTTTGCCACCATTCATGGCAATGATTCCATCATCCGGGCGGCGGTGGCGGCGCGTGGCGACATGAAGCTGCTGGCGGTGACCGTGCTCACCAGTTTTGGCGAGGAGGATCTGCGGGCCATGGGTATGACCCAGTCCATTGAGGATCTGGTCTATTTCCGGGCCAAGCGGGCACTGGATCTTGGTTGTGACGGGGTGGTCTCTTCAGGGCTTGAGGCTGGCCGCCTGCGGGATGGCCTGGGGGAGAAGCTGTTGATCGTCACCCCTGGAATCAGGCCAGGGACCAATGTGACGGATGGTGAAGATGACCAGAAACGGATTGTGACGGCGGGCCGGGCCATTGCCGCCGGCGCCAATTACGTGGTGGTCGGACGGCCGATCACCAGGGCTGATGACCCGATCCGGGTGATTGAGACGATGCAGCAGGATATCATGCAGCTGAAAAGGTAATGGCGGCGAAGATGTGGCCTTGATTAGTTCCGGATGACGTTCCAGATAAACCAGATGAACTGCAAACTGGCCAGGGCATAGATCCCGGCGATCACATCATCCATCATGATGCCGATGCCGCCATGGATGCGCTGATCAAACCAGGAGCAGGGGAATGGCTTGGCGATATCAAAGAAGCGGAAAAGGAAAAAACCGAGAATCCAGGCCGCCGGATGATCGGGGGCGCAGGCCAGGGTGATGAACATACCCAGGATCTCATCAATGACAATGGGGCCGGCATCGGCCTGATCCAGCAGTTTTTCGGCAGATCCCGACACAAAAAAACCAACCACAAAGACCAGGCCCAGCATGAGCAGGTAGGCAGGCAGGGTCAGGTTGCGCAGCAACAGCCAGGGGATGATGGCCACCAGTGAGCCCCAGGTCCCCGGGCATATCGGCAGTTTCCCTACATAGAATCCTGTGGCCAGGGCAATAATCACTCGGTCCATCTTCACTCCTTCTCCTCTGTTCCCTGAAGCACCGCCCGGTAGACCTGCTGCAGGGGGATCTGCGCCGACTCGGCAATCTCTCTGCACGCCTCATATTCCGGATAGATCACCGGTCCTGCCGGGGTCTGCACCTTCTTGGCCATCACCTTCCCCCATGGGGTTTCCACCGTCACTTGCTCACGTTCCAGGGTCAGCCGGGCCTCCGTGCGAAAACGCAGGCCAATGGCCGTGGTCTCCGCGAGGATGGTCTGCTTGAGCTGCAGGCCATGGCTCGGGTAGCAGATGACGCGCAGTTGCTGCCCCGGTCGCCCCTTTTTCATCAGCATCGGGGTCAGGCTGACATCGAGCGCCCCCTGTTTGAGGAGGAGATCGCAGAGGTAGGAGAAGCCTTCGCTGTTCCAGTCATCCAGATGGGTCTCGATGATCTCAACGGTCTCGGACTTCTGGGTCTCATGACCAATAATCAGGCGTAGCAGGTTGGGTTGTTGGTTAGTGAGAATATGGCTGCCGGCCCCGTAGCCGGTGACATCAATGGTCATGTCCGGAAGCGGCCCAAAACTCTGGGCGAGGCTGGTGACCAGGGCAGCCCCGGTGGGAGTGACCAGCTCCTGGCTCAGGTCCACGGCGTACACCGGGACCCCTGTCAGCAGTTCACAGACGGCCGGGGCAGGCAGGGGCAGGCGGCCATGGGCGCACTCCACAAAGCCATGGCCCCAGGGCAGGGGGGAGCTGGTCAGCCGCTCGATTCCCAGGGCGTGGAGGCCGACAACAACCCCCACCACATCGAGGATGGTGTCGATGGCGCCCACCTCATGAAAATGGATCTTGTCGATGGGCAGGCCATGGACCTTGGCCTCGGCTTGGGCCAGATTCTGGAACACCACGCTGGCCTTGTCAATAATGGCGGGCGCAAGGGTGCTTTTCTGCAGGATTTTGAGGATGGATGCCAGGTTGCGAAATTGCTGATCGGCCTTGGCGCTGATCTCAACCGTGGTGGCCTTGATCCCAGAGGAGCTGGTGGTGGTAATTGAAAGACCGAACGGGCCAATAGCCAGCTTTTCCAATTCCCGGCGCAGGAGATTTTCATCAAGGCCCGCATCGAGCAGGGCGGCCAGAAACATGTCGCCGCTGATTCCCGAGAAACAGTCAGTATAGGCAATTTTCATGGGTTGTTTGGAAATGGCATGACAGGATTTGAGGGAAGGATTTCTCTGCCGGCGGAAGAGATCTGGGCGGTCATCCTCGGGTGAGTTGAGTGCCTGCTTTCAAGGGGTGGCCGCACAGATAGGCCTCAACGGTCATCCGTTTTTTTCCTTCCGGCTGGATCTCTTTGATCAGCAGGCAGTCTTGGGCGGTGGCGATGAGCAGTCCCTGGTGGTCGGCCAGGATCAGGGTTCCTGCTGGTTGCTGGCAAGGCCGGTGAATAACTTCCGGTGCAAAAAATCGAAAACGCTGGCCGTCGATAAAGCTGTAAGCGCCAGGCCAAGGATCAAGGCCGCGGATCAGGCAATGCAGTTCCACAGCCGACTGGTTCCAGTCAAGGCAGCCGTCTTCCTTGGTCAGTGGCGGGGCGGCGGTGGCCAGACTGTGATCTTGCTGGATCGGGGGCAGTTTGTTCTGCCGCAGCAGGTCGAGCGCCTGAATCAGGGTGGCGCCGCCCAGTTCCGCCAGTCTGCCAAAAAGACTGCCCGCAGTCTCATTTTCACCTACGGGGATTGCCGCCGGCAGCAGGATGTGGCCGGTATCCATGCCCACGTCCATCTGCATGATGGTAACGCCTGCCTGCTTGTCACCCTTGATGACTGCCCACTGAATAGGGGCGGCCCCACGGTGTCTGGGGAGCAACGAACCATGGACGTTGATGCAGCCCAGTCGCGGGAGTTCGAGAATGGAGGCGGGCAGAATGCGGCCGTAGGCGGCCACGACGATCAGATCCGGATTGAAGCTCCTCAATGTGGCGGCGAATTCTTCGGTGCGGATCTTGGTTGGTTGCAGCACCGGGATGCCGGCCTCTTCCGCCGCCACCTTGACCGGTGGCGGGGTCAGCTTTTTACCGCGGCCTTTGGGGCGGTCAGGTTGGGTAACAATCGCCACCACTTTGTCTGGCCCGTTCAGCAATTGGCGGAGGGCCGGGACTGCAAAGTCCGGGGTTCCCATGAAGATGACGCGGAAGCATGTGTCTGCCATTATTCCCCTTTTTTTTCGGCCAGCATCTTCTGGACCTTTTTTTTGTAGAGAGCGCGTTTCAAGGCGCTCAGGTGGTCGAGAAAGAGAATTCCGTGCAGGTGATCAATCTCATGCTGGAGGACAACGGCAAAGCGGTCTTCAGCGGTGATTTCCCTGGGCTCTCCGCTCAGATTCTGGTAGGAGACGGTGACTTTTTTGTGCCGTTTGACATTGGCTGTCAGCTCAATAACGCTCAGGCAGCCTTCCTCGTCGACTTGGGTGCCTTCATGGCCGATAATCCGGGGGTTGATCATGGCCAGAACCTTTTGCTCCTTCTCGATCTTGGCCACATCGACTACAATCAACTGGATCGATTCACCAATCTGGGGGGCGGCCAGACCAATGCCGGGTGCGTCATACATGGTCTCGGTCATGTCCGTGATAAGCTCGATGAGTCTTTCGTCAAAAACGGTGATCGGTCGGGCCTGCTGACGGAGGACCGGGGCTGGGAATTCGAAAATTGTACGTATGGCCATGGAAAGAATTAAAATGTATTTGTTGAGATTCTGGTAAAACCCTCCGACTTGAAGAGACGGATGAGGTTTCTTTTTTCAATCTTGTTTACGTATAAACTATAACATAGGAATCGGGTTTGCGCCATAAGGCAGGGGCTGGTTTGACAGATGGGTGAAATTTCCAGTCATTGAATTTCTGTGATTGTTTACAAATCATTACGATGGTATCGTAACTAAGCCGCTGTAAGAAAATAGCATGGCCATTTAGTGGCCTGGAGCGGCATAAGGAGCCGTAACGAAATAGATATAATTAGCCATATTATTTCATAACGGCTCCTAAATATGGAAGGTGTTCGGTGGCGTTAATATGATTGTGAATCACGTCTCTCGTTTGGCTTCACTCCTCAGGAAGAGTAGGAATGAACCGGCGGGCCCTATTTTTTTGAGGTATGCATATCCTTATGTCCCTTCTTTTGGCAGCAGATATAGGCGGCACCAAGTGCACCCTGGCGGTTTTTGACCTTCGAAATGATCTGGGGGCATCGGTTCCTCTGGTGCAGGGTGTTTATACCAGCCGTGATTTTGGCGGCATTGTGGAGCTTGTCAGCGTCTTTTTGAGGGAGAGTGGATGCGCACCGGAATATGCGTGCCTGGCTGTGGCTGGATTGGTTGGGAATGGTCAGGCCGAGATGACCAATCTTCCCTGGACGATTTGTGAGTCATTGCTGGCGACGCGCTTTGGCTTTGCCGGGGTATGGCTGATCAATGACCTGACTGCTGTCTGTTCGTCTCTTTCTCTTCTGCGGGAAGATGACTGTCTGGAGTTGCAGCCTGGAGTGGAGATGTTTGGCGGTGTTCGGGCGGTGATTGCCCCTGGAACCGGTCTGGGCGAGGGGTTTCTGGTGCAGGCCGGCGGAGTGACTTGGGCGCAGGGGACAGAGGGCGGTCATGGCGATTTCGCCCCGACCGATGCCACCCAGGCCGCCCTGCTTGACTGGATGCGCCGGCAGCATCCATGGCCTGTTCCCCTCAGCTATGAAATGCTCTGTTCCGGCCTGGCCATTCCCACTCTCTACGCTTTTTTCAAGGCCTCAGGCATAGCAGAGACGAAGGTTGTCCATGCGGCGTTGGCACAGGCCGAGGATCAGACTCCGGTGATTGTCGATGGTGCCCTTGACATTGAGAACCCCTGTCTTTTATGTCGGAAGGCCGTGGAACTTTTTCTATCCATTCTGGGGGCCGAGGCTGGCAATTTGGCTCTGAAGCTCTACAGCACCGGCGGACTCTATATTGGCGGAGGGATTATGCCGCGTCTTGTCGGACGGATCTCTTTTGCCCCAATGCTTGCAGCCTTTAACAACAAAGAAAAAATGGGCGCCCTGATGGCGACCATCCCGGTGCGCATGATCACCAGGAAAGATACCGCCCTGTTGGGCGCTGCCAACTATGGCAGGGCGATGGCGGCGATACTTCCAAATAACTAAACAGAGCGGATAGGTTCATTGTTTGCAGAATCAACAGGCCCCATGAAATCAGCTACCATCAACAGGCTCCTCATTGTTCTTGCTATCTTTGTGTCGATCCTGCTGTTCAGGATTTTGCATTTGGATCATTATCTGACCCTTTCCTATCTCAAGGCCTCGCGGGAACAGTTCGCCCAAGTTTATGCCGAGCGGACCGTGTTTGTGATTGTCTGTTATGCGTTGATCTATGTCGTGGCCACGGCCTTGTCGCTGCCGGGGGCAGTGATCCTGACCCTGGCCGGGGGGGCGCTCTTTGGTCTGGTTACGGGCACTATCGTCATTTCTTTTGCCTCGACTATTGGGGCGACCCTGGCCTGTCTGGTATCCAGGTATCTTTTACGGGACTGGGTTCAGGCTCGGTTTGGCGAAAAGATGGAGCGGATCAATAAGGGGATGGAAGAGGAGGGCGGCTGGTATCTCTTTACCCTGCGTCTGATCCCGGTCTTTCCTTTTTTTGTCATTAATCTGGCCATGGGTCTGACCAGAATCAAGATCTCCACCTATTACTGGGT
>JAUSAB010000006.1 GCA_030653035.1 Desulfocapsaceae bacterium
TAGTCGTTGCATCCAGCCCCAACCGCTCCTTGACATAGGAGAAATCGCCGCCGGCAGAAAGGGTGGCTGAGGTCATGACACAGCTCTGCACCGAGGAGTAGAGGGTCTTTTCCAGTTCTAATGCGACCCGAACAGGGGTGGCAGAAAGAGAGATCGTCCGCTCCCGCCGCTCATACCAGTGGACAAAGCGATCCTCCTCCCCCTTCGCTAGTGGCAGACAGATATGACACAGGTTGACCGCAAGCTCGATTGCCCGCGTACTGAGGATATTCCAGACCTCGCCCTTTGAGGCCTGAGCTGCCAGCAGCTCGGCCAACTGATCAAGACCAACCCCTATCCCCTCAACCTCCTGGGCCCAGGAACCATTGCCGGCAATAATATCCGCCAGCGGATACCTGCCGCGCTGGGCGGGAAAAAGCAGGGTGAATCGCTCCAGGCGCGGCGAAAGACCACGGGCAAAGGCAATAATGGGGTCACGGCTTTTGGCCGGGAGATCAGCCTCGGCCTGCCGCTCAAGATCAGCCAGCAGATCGAGGAGCTGATACTGACTGAAGGTCTTGCCGAAAAATTGGGTGGCCACCCCCTCCAGGTGATGGGCCTCATCAAAGATCACCGCCTGATAGTGGGGCAGGATTTCGGCAAAACCGGCCTGACGCAGGGCCAGATCTGAAAAAAAGAGATGATGGTTAACAATTAGCAGCCGGGCCGATCCCGCCTGTTTCCGTAACTGATTGACAAAACAGGAGGCGCCATCAGGACAATCGTTACCCAGACACTGACTGGATTGCGCCGAGATCTTGGGCCAGAGCAGGGATCCATCCGCCAGCCAGGGAAGTTCGGCCCGATCGCCGCTATTGGTTTTATCCAGCCACTGTTCGATCCTGTTGATGTCACCATCCTCGATCAAAGAGAGCTGCGGCGAACTGCGATACTGATTCCAGCGATAAAGACAGAGATAGTTCTGTCGCCCTTTGACACACAGGGCCGCCGCCGATTGCCCCAAGACCCGCTCGATCAGGGGGATCTCCTTATTAAGGATCTGGTCCTGAAGATTGATGGTGGCGGTTGAGACCACCACCCGTTGGCCGGAAAGCAGGGCTGGGATGAGATAGGCCAAGGTCTTGCCGATGCCGGTTTCGGCCTCCACCAGCAATACGCTTGCCCGCTGCCCCTCAACCTCACCCTTTGCACCAGCCGCCAGGGTTGCAGCCACCGCCTCCGCCATCTGCAACTGGCCGGAACGCGCCTCAAAGGCGGACAGATGACGAGCCAGCAGCCCGCCGCTTGCAAAAATTTCCTTCACGCACCTTCTCCCATGATATCCCTGACCACTTCCGCAACCAAGGGGTCAGGATCTGCAGCCAGAGCCCGTACTGCGGCCATGGCCGCTTCGCTGCCGATAATGGCCAGAATACTGACCGCTTCGCCCCGCGCATACGAGGGCGCGGGCGGCACAGCATGCAGAAGAGCCAGAAGCGACGGAATGGCCAGAGCAATCTTATCAGGCTGCAAGAGGCGCAATTCCTCAAACAGGACAGAGAGCCCAAGCCGGACCTGAAAACGCGAATCATTGAGGATCTCACCGGTCCAGCCATAGTATCGCGGTTCCTGCCGGAACATGGCCATAATATTATCCACATGCCCCATGTCCAGGAAATCCCCAATCACTTTCTTGAGTTCTGCATCACTGACCTCTGCCATCACACTCTCCTTTACTCCCTGCAGCATCAAAAGCTCTCAACAAATTTACCCCTAAAAAAACTCTCAGTCTTCACTCTATCTACCTGACCAGAGACCAAAAATAAATCCTTTGCCCCGGCTTATACGATTTTTCCTTTTATTTTTCAACCAAAGCGGTAAAGTCAAAAAAATTATACTAAGAATAAAACTTTTTCTTACCCAGTCTCACCCCAGCTTGTGAGGGAAACGACTCTATGCAGCCAATTCCACTTCTTCATCCTGATGAGATTATCGTTGTTGTTGATGATTCACAGGATATCTTTCTTCTCTTTCAGGATTTTCTGAACAGACAGGGCTTTACCGTCCTTCATGCCACAACCGCCGCAGAATTCTACCACCTGTTGCAGACTAGATATGTTGCCCTCGCCCTGCTCGACATAGGACTGCCCGACCGCGACGGCATCGAAATCCTGCCAGACTTGGCCCTCCACTACCCGGAACTGGCTATTATCATGATCACCGGCACCGCTGACCTGCAAACCGCGCTTTCCTGTCTGCGGCTGGGCGCTGATGACTACCTGACCAAGCCCATGCATCTGGGAGACCTTCATCACGCCATTAATACCACCCTGGAAAACCGACGACTGGTCGTTGACAACCGTGCCTACCAGCAAAGATTAGAGGCCACCAACGTCCGCACCCAGTTTCTCCATCAGCTCAATCTGAAAATGAACAACGCTTATCTGAGCAGTGTGGAACTCAATGACGTGCTCCAGGCCATTCTGGTGGGGATCACCGCCGGCGAAGGACTCCAGTTCAACCGGGCCTTTCTCGCCCTCTTTAGCAGGGATCACCAGAAACTGCAGGGACAACTGGCAGTCGGTCCCTCCTCACGGGAAGAGGCGGGACGTGTCTGGGAAGAAATCAAGATCAAGGATCTGCACTTAAACGACATTATTCAGAATTTCAAGAATTCGCAGCAAGATGCCAATCAAGGCGTGAATCGAGTCATCCGGGAGCTTTCTATCCCGGCTACCGCCACTGATCATACCCTTATTCGTGCCTGCGCCGAACGAAAAAGTGTCTTCGTCGAGCATGGCCAGGCCCAGAACTACCCCGTCACCGCCCAGCTTCTTGAACTCTTACAGGCAGACACCTTTATCATTGTCCCTCTTTTTTCTCCCAGTCAATCCCTTGGTGTGCTCATCGCCGACAACTTTATTACAAGGCGGCCCATCAGCGCTGGAGATATTAGCGACCTGGAGATTTTTGCCAGTCAGGCCAGCCTGGCCATTGAACACAGTTATCTCTACACCAACATGCTCTACAAGATGCAAGAGCTGGAAACTGTCACCCAAGAGCTGGAAAAGAACAAGGACCTGTTGGTTGATGCCGAACGCTATGCAGCCCTTGGTCACATGTCGGCGCAACTGGTTCATGCCATCCGCAATCCAATTACTTCCATCGGGGGCACGGCAAGACTACTCACCAAAAAGGTCACTGATCCTGATATCCTTAGATTTCTCAATATCATGGCCCAGGACGCGGCCAAGATTGAATCCACCCTCGAAGATCTTTTTAACTTTGTCACTGAAAGCGAGACCGAGAAAACCTGCCAGCCCTTGTATCCACTGATCCGCAAGAGCGTCATGCTACTCTATGGCACCATGAAAAAACAGGGAATAACATACCAGCTCAACCTCAACGAACCAGGACCAGACCTGTACATCGACGGCCAAAAGATCAGACAGATGCTCCTGCACCTGTTCCGTAATGCCGTTGAAGCCATGCCCAATGGCGGTCTCCTCTCTGTCAACATCAAGCAGGATTCAGAGAATGTCTCTATTCTCATCGCTGACAACGGCACAGGAATCATCAATAGCAATATAGCCAAAGTGACCGACCCTTTTTTTACCACCAAGATTTATGGCACGGGTATGGGACTGACCCTGGTCAAGAAAATCGTTGCCGAACACCAGGGCACTTTTTTACTCCAACCAGGGCCGATCGGCGGAACCATTGCCACCGTAACCTTGCCACTGGATAAGGGGTAACTGCTTAAATGGATCGTCCACCAAACCTGACAAATGATCCTCCTGCAACCTCAACAATCTGATTCCAATTTGCATTCAAACCGGCACCTTCGTCGGCTGCACTGTGCAGCTCCTCACCGGACTACCCGTACTGCTTCGTCGCCGCTCGCTCGTCGGTGAGTCTGCGCCCACCCACTGCCCCTCGGTGTCAACTTGAATGCTTTTTGGAATGAGTAATTTATTACCGACGGCTCGAAAGCAGGGTGCCGGCCATTGCCACTGCTGCTGCCAGAGCAAAACTTATCCGTAGAGACTGGATAAACGCCGTCGTATGGCCTGAGCTGAAATCTTTCAGATCCAAACCTCCGCTCAAAAGAGAAAAAATCTCCCCAAAAATAAGCCCGGCCAAGGTAACTCCGGCCAACATCCCCAGGTTCCGGACCGTAGCTAACATTCCGGAAGTAATACCGATTTGATGCGGATGAGCAGTGGTTAAAACAGAAGCGGTATTGGGAGACAGAAACAACGCCTGACCTGCGCCGAGCAAGACCAACCTCCAGGCAACATCAAATCCCGTTGATCGGTCGTCAAGCAGACAAAGGAAGATCAAGGCCAGACAACAAAGAGCAAGCCCGGCTGTAGTAAGTAATCTCGCTCCCATCCGGTCATACAACCAGCCGGACAGGGGGGATACCACAAAAACCGCCACCGGCACCGCCATCATCATCAGACCAATCCGGTCAACTGAGAACCTAAGTACATAATCGAGATAAAACGGCATCAGGATCAAGACCACAAACAGCACGGTAAAAGAGAGCGCCGCACAAATCATGGCAATGGCGTAATGGTGATCTCTGAACAAGGTAAAGGGCAGAAGTGGTTCAGCGGCCTTTTGCTCAACCACCCGAAAGAGAAGAAGCAACAGGCAAAACCCGAAAACCCCGGCCAGCACAATCCACCCGGACAAGGTGCGATAATGGGTCGCGACCAGAACGATTGAGACAATCAGCAAGGTCCAGATCAACAGGCCTGGCCAGTCAAATCGCGTTTTTTTCAGACAGCCGGCAGAAGGGGGAGAGGCAGATGGCAGCAACCAGTACCAGCCCAGCCCAAAACAGGTCAAGCTGACAGGCACAGTGACCAGAAAAAGAACCCGCCAGGAAAAAAACTGAATCAGAAAGCCACTGATCACCGGGCCGCTCATCAGACCAATAGAAGTAGCAAGACCAATAAGCCCCAAAGCTCTGCCTAACTGATGTACCGGAAAAACCATCTTCAAAATGGCAGGCCCTGAAGACATCATCATCGACGCGCCGGAGGCCTGAATAAAACGACAAAAAATAAGCAGGGACAAGGTCGATGCCAGATAGCAGGCAACCGATCCCATACTGAAAACCAACATCCCCAGTAAATACATCTTTCCCTTGCCGAAACGATCGGCAAGACTGCCCCAGATCAGAAGCGTTACGGTTATGGTGAGAAGGTAGATCAACGCCACCCATTCAGTCTGGGCCAGAGTCGTGGCAAAGCTGCGCATTATTGTGGGCAGCGCCACATTAACCATACTGCTGTCCATGGTTGAAAGAAATACCCCGATGGCCACCAGAAAAAAAAAGTGCCAGGGTCTCGATGCAGAGGCAGCAGGTTGGGACATAGCCAAGGGAAAAAAGAGATTAAAGAGCTAAACAATGCAGATTATTACCGTGTAAGGTATCACAGCAAACGGAAGACAGCATCTCTTATTTGGATGCCGTTATAAAAATTTTAAATGCAACTCATCACCCGCAGACCAGAAGAAAAACAACGCACAAGCGCCTTGCTACATCACTCATTCCGTGCATCCAAAATATTTCTGCAAAAAACAATCAAGAAGCGATCTAAGGCTTGACTTTACCCGTTCTCCATTATATATGAATATTATGTATAAAATTTTGTACCCGAAGATTTTTTGTACCGGGTCGAAAGAACACAACAGGCGACAGCGGGTCGCCTGCAGACTAATCATCCCTGAATATTTAAGGAGAGAAGAGATGAAAAAAGTACTTTCCACCGTTGCAGCCCTCGGCCTCGTGGCCGGCATTGCAACAAGCGCGTCAGCACTGGAACTCAAGGTAAAAGGCACCTATACCGTTGATGGTTTCTACATGGACAATGGCGCCGGCGCAGCACCCGGCTCAGCAGCCGGTACCGCCGCACCTGTTGCTTCCAGCGGTTATGGCCTGCAACTGGCTGGCGATGACACCAACTCTGACGCCTGGTTGCAGCATATGTTCAACATTGATGCCGAACTGGTTGTCAATGACAAGATCAGCATGATGAGCCGGGTTCGTCTTATCTCCTGGGGCACCGTCTGGGGCGTACAGGATGACACCAATATCAACGATGGCAACAACATGTCCGTTGATAAACTGTGGATGGTTTACAAATCACCCATCGGTAAATGGGAAATCGGTCGTCGTAGCGCCGGTGCCTGGGGACTTTCCTTTATCGACCAAGATTACGGTGGAGATCGTATATTCTGGGGTTCCGACAAACTGTTTGGCGATGTATTCTCTGCCTATGCATTTTATGAGAAGTTAGTTGAGAATGAGGCCTATAGAAACGATACCGACAGCCTGGATTCAGACTATGCTGAACTTGGCGCCACTCTCACCGGCGGCTGGGGTAAAGCCACCATGGCCTATGGTGTAACCCAGGATAACACCAAGGACAGCATCGATATTCCATTAGACGCCTTTTATGGTTATGAGACCACCACCCATCGGGTCAAGGGTGTCGGTCAGTTTAAAATTGGCGACACCATGGGAATTAACACCGAATTTGACTACAAGTTTGGTGACAAAGACTTCAATCATAACAGCCTTACCATACAAGACCAGGATATCAGCCAGTTTGCCTTTCTTGGTGACTTCTACGCCACCATTGCCGGCCTTACCGGTCATGCCATGTACTTTCACACCAGTGGCGATAACGACAGCAAAGATACCGATCTTGACAACTACTACGGTACCGGCACTGATTTTGAGCCTCTTTATATCCTGACCGGTGTATTTGGCAACATCCTGAACAACAGTTACCAGGGCGGCGCCTCTGCCAGCGAATTTGGCGATAAGGCCAAAAAAGCAGGTGTCAATGCCGCCGTACTCAGCGCCGACTTTGCCGCCACTCAGGATCTGACCCTCCATGGTGCTATTGGCTATGCCGAAGCAGACAAGGAACTGGCTAACTATGATAGCGACTACGGCTTTGAGTATAATGCCGGCGCTTCCTACAAGCTGCTTGACAATCTGGTCTATGCCGTACATCTGGGTTATCTTGACACCGGTGACTTCTTCAAACTGGGTGGAAAATACAAAGATACCAATTCGATCCTCCTGGCAAGCCATCATCTGACCATGAGCTTCTAATACGTCCTGACGTATAAAAAGCGGTGCTTTGATCCCCTGTCGTTCATTCGACAGGGGATTTTTTTTATTTGATCAATTCCCGGCGCCCACTGGAACCACATCATGCCCAATTTCTCTCCATACAATAAGACCGAACCTCGACATCTTTTTCTGGCAGCCGGAAACAGTCTCATGCAAGCCCGTCAACAGGCAGCTCATTTCTTGAACACCACCCAGCTCGTTGTGTATCAGTCAACAACCATCAAGGATGAAGAAATTCAGTCTGGTCTCTGGAAGCATTTCTGGGCAGAGATGGAGGAGGGAATTGCGGCCAATCGCCTATTCTGTCGCAACCTGCTGAAAGAACTTCAGGAAACTGGCCTGGTCGAACTTGAAGACCTGCTTGCCATTCAACCAGGATACCCCAGCAAACTGCTGCACATCCTGACCCATATGTTGGATGGTTTTATCGGCACTGATTCTGTTTTTTACAACCTGGTGGAAGACAGCCACTGGCTGAGTGAACCCCTCCGGACAACCATCCAACAAAGGCCGGAAAACTACTGGCTGGTACCGGTATGGCACGGGGCAGCAACAAGCTCACTGCTCCACCCCGAAAAGCAGGAAGCAAAGGAACTAAAAGAGATATTGGACTAGACCGTACAGAGAAAACTACAGGTGGGTTTATTCTGATTTCTTTCCGTTCCTCAAGGGTACCTTGTCGCCCCCTCCCTTCTGTGAAGGACATTGGGTCTTAGCGCTATATTCCTTCCATGCCGGATCATTGTATTCAGCATGGCACTCAACACAGAGTCCTACCCGCAAAATATTCCGCAGCTCATCGCCGTTAAAGGGCCGCAGATCAGGCCGCGATCCGTGCTGAAGCTGCTGGCCGTCAATAGTGACAAAGGCATCGAAGCCCACTGTTTTACCGGCAAAGGTGTCCACGCCCTGATCAAGAGGAGCAAATGTCCACTTCCCGTCTTTCTCCGTCACCGTCCCTTCGCCCAAGCCCACAACCTTGGTTGAGGTATGACAGTCAACGCAAGTTCTGCCCTTAGCCTGGGTGGTATGCGGATTAATGGCAGCCATGGTAAAGCGGTTAAAGCCACCATCGACCTTCCCCTTTTCATCGACCAGGGTCACAACATCCTGGCAGCCAGGGGTAACAATCACTACTTTATCTTTCCACACAGCCAGCATCGGCTTCTCGTAGCGGATATACGAGCGCCCCTCTTCCCACATCCCCGGAGTCTCCTTGAGGGTCAACTTGTCGAGATGGGTCTGGGCCGCATCACGCTTAGCGTGACAGCCATAACACTGCGGCACCCAGGTAGAATGACAGGCCTCACAACTGACCCGTTTATGGCCGCTGAAATCGCACACTCCCGGTTTCGGTGACTGCAGAGGGTGGATCTTCTCGTTCAACTTGCCAGTCAACTGCCATTTCCCTTCTTTTTGGCTAATACTCTTCACCGGATTCCCCTTTCGGGTTTTACCGGGATCTGCCGAATGACACATCTGACAGGAGATCTCCACCTGCTCTTCGTAATGGGCATAACTCACACCATCACCCATGATCTCATTGCGGGTATGACAATCAATACAGGCCAACCCCTTTTTATGATGCACATCCTCGGCAATCTCCAGATAAAAACGGGAACCCGGTAGTTGTTTGGCGCTCAAGCCCCCCTTCTCGTAAGGGGTGCCGTACCCTTCCGACTCAAAGACTCCGGTATAAGAGATACCAATGCGGCCGGAACGATTATGACACCGGATACAGTTGACATCCTGCACCTTTTTGATCACCAGGGGATGGACTTTGGCCTTCTCACTCTTGGCGGCATCATCAAACCCGGTCACCGCTTTGCGCACTGTGCCTTCAGGCATGACAAAATGGCAGGCGGAACAACCGCCGCCCTTCTCATTAAAAAAATCAGGCGCCCCAGGCAGATCATTCTTCTGCTTCCACAGATGACAGGTGGCGCAAAGCTTTCGGAAATAATCGAGGGCAAGGGAATTTTTATGGCTGGCCAGCAATTTTTCGACAGTCAGATCCGTATTCTGGCTGGCCGATTCCCCCCAGTAAAAGAGCAGGGTGCCGATAATCCCCCGATTCGTGGCCATCAAGGAATTCTTGACCTTCAGGACATCCGTGGGATGACAGCCTTCAACCCCACAGGTTTTCTCGACCACCCGCAGATCTCCGGGGTTCATGACCATTCCGGCATGGGCCTTGCTCTTGTCAATAGCCATGGCATCGCCGAGATGACAGGACGCGCAGCCGATCACCCGGGGATCATGGGCCGCATCCAGCTTTTCTTCCTTGTGACAGAAGAGGCACATATCGATGCGGCCACTGGTGGTTATATAGACACGATCAGCACGCTTCATCCGGATCTCACGAATCACAAGCAGGGCAACTGCCACCACGATGAGGAGCAGAGCAAACTGTTGCCACAGTCGGGAGAGTTTACGCCGCGCGCCTTTTTCTTCCACCAGGGCCATCTCTTTATTCCTGATAATTCTGGACATTGGGATAACGCCTGCCATACCCGAATGCCTTACTGGTCACTTTTAACCCCATAGGCGCCTGCTTCCGTTTGTACTCATTGAGACGAATCCGGCGCAGGACATCACGCACCACCGACTCATCAAAACCCGCCTGGATGAGCGCCGTCAGCCCAGCCCCCTGCTCCAGATGCAGCTCCAGAATCTGGTCTAGGATTGCATAGGGCGGCAGATCGTCCTGATCGCACTGATCTGGTTTAAGCTCGGCAGTTGGCGCCTTGGTCAGAGTACGAACAGGGATACGTTCCTGATCGCGGTTCACATACCGGGCCAGCTCATAGACCATCTGTTTGGGCACATCGGAAATCACAGCCAGACCGCCGCTCATATCTCCATACAGGGTACAATAGCCAACCGCCATCTCGCTTTTATTGCCGGTTGACAATAAGAGATGACCAAACTTGTTCGACAGGGCCATGAGTAAATTACCCCGAATCCGGGCCTGAAGATTCTGTTCGGTGAGATCTTCTCCCAAACCGGAAAATAAAGACTGTAAGGTCTGTTGAAAGGATAAAAACAGGGAACTAATGGGAATAACCTTGAAGGGACAGCCAAGATTGTGAGCCAGGGCCTCCGCATCTTCCTGGGAATCCACAGAGCTGTACGGTGAAGGCAACGCAACCCCCAGCACATTTTCAGCGCCCAGGGCGTCAGCGGCAATGGTAGCAGTCAAGGCCGAATCAATGCCACCGGAAAGGCCAAGGACGACGGAACGAAATCCGCATTTGCGCACATAATCGCGCACCCCCATGACCAACCCCGAATACACAGAAGCCACAGGTTCTTCCTGCACCGGGCCATGCATCTCGCCCCGCCAATTTTCGGTATCCACCACCACCATATCCGCGATAAAACCCGCGCCCTTGGCCACAATTTCAGAACTGCTATTCATGGCCAGACTGCGGCCATCAAAAAGAAGGGAATCCTGCCCCCCCACCTGGTTTACATAAAGGAAAGGGACCTGATATCGTGAGCAGAGGGAACGAAAGATGGCATGACGAATGACTTCCTTGTCACGCTGAAAGGGTGAAGCGGAGACATTGATCAGACAATCAATCCGGCTCCCATGTTCTTTGGCGCCGGTAAACAGAGATGCCACCGGATCACAACAATAATGACCGGTAGCCTCATACCAGATATCTTCACAGACGGTTACGGCAAAGGTCATTCCCCCAAGCTGATACAACTCAGTCTCAGGCCCTGGTTCAAAGTAACGGGTTTCATCAAACACGTCATAGGAAGGGAGCAACTGTTTGCGCACCCGATGAACAATTGCTCCATCCTTGGCCACTACTACCGAGTTATATAATGGTTTACCAGGAAGCCCCTGCCGCTGTTCCAGACAGCCAAACATCACCGCCAAAGAAGGTGGAAGGTCGCTAACCAGTTGCGCAACCGCACGGTCATGGTCCTCAAGAAATGACTGCCGCTCCAGAAGATCCTGAGGCGGATAGCCGGATACTACCATCTCGGGGAATATCGCCAACTCACAGCCTTGGATCAGGGCCTGTTCTGCGGCAAGAACAATGGCATGGCAATTTTCCGCAAAATCACCAATCACCGGATTTATCTGCACCAGGGCAATCTTCACAACTCTATGACCTGTCCCTCTCTGGCAAAGAAGACCTCGGTATTACCATATCGCCCGGGAACGCAATACGTGGCAGCCATCTCATCTATCTGTTGATCAGTCCGATCCGGATCATGATGGAACAAGGCCAGTCTTTTTACACCTGCTCGATTGGCCGCGGCAATAGCATGCTCAAAGCTGGAATGTCCCCAGCCGATCCTGGCCTTGAACTCTGCTTCCGTATATTGACTATCGTGGACCAGCAGATCAGCCCCCGCAAAGAAGGCCTCCATGGCCAGATTCTGCTCCCTGGCCACCTCTTCACCTTCAACAGCCATGCCCTCATCATAATCAGGATGATCAGGATCAGTAATAAAAAGGTTACGGAACGGTTCGAAATCATAACAGGTACAAAAGGACTTCCCCTGATACTCGAAACGATATCCCAGGGCAGTGATAGGGTGATTCAGAAACTTTGTTGTCAAGACCAGTCCGTTGCCATAATCTCGGCCAGATTCCTCTTGCAGCCGGATATACTCAATCTTTGATTTCAGTTCTCCCATATTGACCGGGAAGTAACGATATTTCATCTGCCCGCCGACAACCTCCTCCAGAGGGTCCTCCTCAAAGGAAACCGGACCGTACACCTTCAAATGGGTACCAGGGACATAGATGGGGACAAAATAGGGAAACCCCATAATGTGATCCCAATGGGTGTGTGAAAGAAAGATCTCAGCCTTGATCGGCCCTTTGGCCAAATCGTGCTGCATCAGATGGTTGCCAAGCGGCCTGATGCCGGAACCGGCATCAATAATCACCAACCTGTTCTCCGCACCAATCCTCAACTCAATACAGGCGCCATTTCCACCATATTTCTGGGTCAAGGGCCCGGGACAGGGGATCGAACCCCTCACCCCCCAAAATCGAACATTCATACTCGCTCTCATACCTGTAAAAAGATCTGGGCCTTCTGAATCTCATCCTCGACTGTAGTACTAATGGCAGCAAAGACCGGCCAATCAAGCCCTGTCAGTTCAAACAGCTTTTCAACATTCGTATATTCAGGAAAAGGATCACCGGCATAGCCGATATCGTGGATATTAACATACATATTGGCCAGGGCAACAATGGCAACCTTGGCCCGATCTGCATCCACGGCCATATCGATATCATGATGACAACAGATACAACTGGACATAACATCATTAAGCATCCATTTTGCGGCAATCAATTTTCCGACTTCCTGATGATCAATACCCAACAACTCACGCTCAGCCGTAACAAGAGGCCTCTGTTCCTGAAGGGCAACTGACAATACATGGATATACTCATCACCAAAAGGAATCTTGCCAAGATCATGGAGGAGACCGGCGATAAAAAACTCTTCCCGCTCCTGAATCGGGACCCCACTTGCCACGGCCAGCAGCTTCGCACTCACCCCTACCCCAATGGAATGGGCCCAGAACTTGGCAGTGGGCAAGGCCTTCGATTTATTAGCACCGGCGACAGAATGGATAATAGCAGTACTGAGGGCCATATTCTTGACCGTATTCATCCCCAGCATGGTGATGGCACGGGTAAGAGACGTTACCTTGCTTATCAATGAATAATAGGCCGAATTGATGAGCTTCAGCACCTGGCCAGTCAAAACAGGATCAAGGGAGATGACCTTATTCAGCTCGTTGGGTGACGCATCAGTACGACTGCAGATCTCCAGAACCTTGCCCACTGTTGTTGACAGGCTGGGCATTTTCTGAATAAATCTTTCTATCTTTTTGCGCTGATTGTCCCTATCAAGATCCACACCGTCCAACCTCTTAAAAAACTTTAATATCAGATAATTAGCTCACAAAAAGTCTCTTGAAAATTTTATTGTATCTAAAGTCAGGCAAGAGGTCAAGTAAACATCGGCACCAGCGGACGAAAAAGAAACGCAGTCGGCCACACCGCCCCTCTCGATCAGCATCCGTGTTTCATAAGAAAATCACGCACCATTTCCTGCATCACATCAAGAGTCTTCCGACCGGTCTCATGAACAATCATCCAGGAACAGCGCTGGTAGGCAACATAAAGCTCCTGCGGGATCTGGATCTTCAGATCAACCAGCAAAAACGATTCCTCTTTTTCAGAAAACAACTCTTCGTCCATATCCTTTTTTACTCACTTCAGACCTTCACTGTTCTGCCCGATGAAAACGCACGGCCTCGGCATAACGCATATCTGTGCCACCAAAGATATCCAGAGCGCTGCCAACCGTTGCATCAAGCCGTCCCTGCCCAAGATCCCGAATCAGTTCCAGATCAGCAATATTGCGAACCCCCCCGGCATAGGTGGCTGGAATGGGAGACCAGGTTGCAAGTTTTTGAATCAACTCCTGCTCCACCCCCTGACATTGCCCCTCAACATCAGCAGCATGGATAAGAAACTCGGCACAGACCCTGGAAAAATGGGCCAGAACCTTCTCGCTAATCGCCACTTCGGTAAAACGCTGCCAACGATCAGTAACAATGTAATAGTCATTACCCCGTCTTCGACAGCTCAGATCCAGCACCAGCCGATCCTTACCAACCGCCTGCACTAAGCGCTGCAGGCGGTCTTCATCAATCATGCCATCCCTGAATACAAAGGAGGTCACAATGACATGGGAAGCCCCATGATCAAGCCAGTATCGACCATTCTCGGCTGTTATCGCACCGCCAATCTGCATCGCACCAGGCCAGGCGTCAAGCGCTTCAAGGGCAGCCGCATCATTGCCCGGCCCCAGCTTGATGATGTGACCGCCAGCAAGATTATCTCGCCGGTAGAGCTCAGCAAACCAGGAAGCAGATTGAACGGCGGTAAAATTGACCCGTAACTGCTCAGGGCGCTCGTCATTTAATGTTGAACCGACAATCTGCTTTACCTTCCCATCATGCAGATCAATACAAGGTCGAAATTTCATGATTTTTCCACTTTATTTCCAAAAAAAAAACGGGCGCCCCCTCTGTGGAGACACCCGTTTTTACACTGTTTTCCGGACAATGCTACCTAAAAAATCAGGCAACACCCTAATCCTGATCACCTTCCCCAGACGTCCTCCAGCCTAAGCCTTCTGAATCAACATGGTAGAGGGATCAAGGGTCAATGAGGTGCCGGCATTCACCGCACAATTGGTGCACTTCAGGATCTTCAGATCAATAGCATTATCTTTGGGAGCAATAAACATAACCATATCAAAAAGATCATCAACTTCATGACAGGGAGCAGGGACACCAGCAGCGCTCTTACGCTCATCATCACGATGGGTAACGGCTGAAAACCAGATCATCTTCAAGCCACGCCGCACCATAAACTCTTTGAATTCCTGAAGGGCCGCATGCGTACCCTCCTGAAAGTCATATCCATCAATAATCAGACACACTGGTTTATAGATATTCTGTTGCACCAGGTCATCCAATCTTTCTTCAAGCTTTACCTGACTGAAATTACTTTCCTTGAAAGTCATGATCATCCGTTTCTGCATAATCTCAGTGACGGTGACCTGCATGCTCTCACTTTTCTCTTCGGCAGTCATCAGGGCCAAGATATCATCATACCATGCCTTGGTCTTATCGATACCCTCACCGATAGAAACATGCAGCACTTTATCTCCCCAGAGCATTGAATCAAGGGCGATCTGTACAAGAATAGCTGTTTTGCCAAGCCCGGCACGGGCCATGACCAGCCCCATACCAGCACCATTCTCCTGAACTTTTTTCTCAAGCCCCAAAACACGCAACGGATTATTCATTACCAGGTCTTTTTTGCCCATGGTCGTGTACCTCTTTTATCTATTCATTTGCTTCGTCCATCAAGGGACGATCTGCCGGGCATGGCCCCCATACCCGGAACAAAACAACTTTTCCATCAGAGACAAAAAAATCAGGCGTTCTTCTTCTCGCTCTGATATTTCTTGATCAACTCGTCATTCACCGTCTTTGGCACATGTTTAAAGGCGGAAAACTCCATGGTAAATTCGGCCTTGCCCTGGGTCAAAGAACGCAGGACAGTTGAATAGCCGAACATCTCAGACAAAGGCACGTCGGCCTCAACCACGGTATAATTGCCCTCTTCCATGGTCCCAATGATCATGCCGCGCCGCTGATTGATACTGCCCATGATTGACCCCTGGAACTCAGTGGGACCCTCCACAGAGACCTTCATGATCGGCTCCATGATCACCGGTTTGGCCTTCATGTACCCTTCCTTAAAGGCGCCAATGGCTGCCAACTGGAAGGCCACATCCGAGGAATCCACGGCATGAAAGGCGCCATCGTTGATCACACATCGAACACCGGTAACTACCGAGCCGCAAAGCGCACCCTTGACCAGACTCTTCTGGAAGCCTTTATCACAGGAAGAAATAAACTCCCGGGGAATGGCACCGCCGACAATGGCATCGACAAATTCATACTCGCCCTCTTCCAGCGGCTCCATATAACCAGCCACCCGTCCAAACTGACCGGAACCACCAGTCTGTTTCTTATGCGTATAGTTGAACTCGGCCCGAGCGGTAATGGCTTCACGGTAGGCCACCTGGGGCGCGCCCACCTGGACCTCAGCATTATATTCACGCTTCATCCGCTCGACATAGACTTCCAGGTGCAGCTCGCCCATACCGGAAATAATGGTCTCATTCGTCTCATGATCGACAAAAGTCTTAAACGTCGGATCTTCCTTGGTAAAACGATTCAGCGCCTTGGACATATTGATCTGAGCCTTATTGTCCACCGGAACAATAGCCAGAGAAATTACCGGCTCCGGAATATGCATTGAGCTCATGGAGCAGGAGATATCACCGGAGGAAAAAGTGTCACCAGAGGCACAATCCACCCCAAAGAGGGCGACGATATCACCAGAACCGCAAAAATCGATATCCTCCATCTCATCAGAGTGCATCCGGCACAATCGGCCGATCTTCACCTTCTTGCCAGTCCGGCTGTTAAAAACAGTATCCCCCTTGCTGAGCTTTCCCTGATAGGTCCGAACATAGGTCAACTGCCCATAGCGGCCGTCTTCAAGCTTGAAGGCAAGCATAATCAGGGAATCATCAGGATTATTGGAAACAGCAAACTCCTTTTCCTCGTTATTCAGATCAAGGGCCATATTTTCAACATCAGTGGGACAGGGCAGATAGGCGTTCACCCCATCAAGCATGGGCTGCACCGCCTTATTTTTGTAAGCGGAGCCAACAAATACCGGAGTGAGTTCCAGGGACAGCGTGCCCTTGCGCACCGCAGCATGGATCAGGGCTGGATCGATATCGCCTTCTTCCAGCATCACTTCCATCAACTCATCGGAAAACATGGAAACGGCTTCCAGCAGCTCTTCCCGTTTTTCCTTGGCCCTTTCCTGCAAGGCCGCCGGGATCTCCTCCTCACGAACAACCTCACCATTGTCGCCATCAAAATAAAGGGCCTTCATGGTAACCAGGTCAATAACACCCACCAAATCATTTTCCAGACCGATGGGCAGTTGCATCATATGGGCATTCAACCCCAGCTTCTCCCGTAACTGGGCAGTCACTCGCTCAGGATTGGCGCCGGTACGATCACATTTATTGATAAAGGCTATACGGGGAACCTTGTACCGGGTCATCTGCCGGTTAACGGTGATAGACTGCGATTGTACACCGCCAACAGAACAAAGCACCAGAACCGCACCATCCAAAACACGCAAGGCCCGCTCCACCTCAATGGTGAAATCCACATGGCCGGGAGTGTCAATAATATTGATGTCTTTCCCTTTCCAGTTGCAAAACGTAGCCGCCGACTGAATGGTAATGCCGCGCTCCCTTTCCAGCTCCATGGAGTCCATCTTGGCACCGACACCATCCTTGCCACGAACATCGTGAATGGCATGAATCCGGTCCGTATAAAACAGAATGCGCTCAGTCAGCGTGGTCTTTCCTGAATCAATATGGGCACTGATCCCTATATTCCGTACATTACTTAAATCTACACTCATAATTACTATCCCCTGCACCTGAATCTTTTTGCCGGCCGTAAGCCAACCTCAGATAGAATAAAAAAATAAGGAGCCACAGAACCTGCAACTCCTCATTCAATGAACATAAAAAACAAACGGTGCCAACAAAGAAACTCCCGCCTGGAAACGACAACTACTCGACAGCACTCTCTTTTCAACTCACCTTAGAATGGAGAAAGAGTTACCAAAAGACATCTTCGTGGACCGCCAGCGCCTCAAGGAGCAAACAAAAACTGTTTATAATACCCAACTAACACCGCTTTGTACAGTCTTTTTCTTTATATTTCTCCAAAAAGAGAACATCCGCAAGCCAGTACTTTTATCCCCGCGCAACCAGCAAAAAAAAAATGACCTCCAAATACCTCTTGCACATCAAATGCACAGGTACCTACAGGTCATTACAACAAATGGTGCCGGGACCAGGAATCGAACCAGGGACACACGGATTTTCAGTCCGTTGCTCTACCGACTGAGCTATCCCGGCACATCACTTACAACGGAGCTTAATTACCCGACATATTTTTTCTTGTCAATCAATTTCTCTCCTATCGCGACATTAACGGATTTTATCAAGACCATCACTCAAGAGAGCGTCAATTCAGGCAGATCATCAGATTCCTTCTTCTGCAATTTTCCACTTCCTTCCCCAAGTGTTCCCAAATCAAGATCAAAATCCAGGTCATCATCCACCGGACGAGACGGCGACGGCGATGAGGCAACTTCCAAACCGCCAGAGAGATCAATATCATCAAGAGACAAAAGAGTAAGTTCATTATCATCGGCAGCTGCAGCTGCCTCACTTCCTTTTTCACCGCCAAAGGACAAATCCAAGTCGTCCAACCTCAAATCATCATCGTCAAAAGAAACCTCAGGTTCACTCTCAGCTTCTGCTCCAGCAACCGGACGGGCCAAATCAGAAATATCAGCCAACCCTTCCGGCATTTCAAACTGCACCGGTTGCGTCTCCTGTACCACCTGCATATTGATTGGCACATCAGTAAACCGGCTGATATCTATCGACAAATCATCCTCATCTAAAGACAGATCATCTTCCTTTTGATCAGCACCAAAGGCAATCTCAAAATCATCAGCAATAACATTTTCACTATTCTCGTCAGCAAGCAGATCCAGATCAGGGTCAAGGACATCTACCATCTCCTCATCGAACCCACTGTTATGGATTTCTTGAGATGGTTGTAGAAAAGTCGGGACAAGAGCAGGACACGTTGTCCCCTTAAACTCAGTCTGAGCTATTGGCTTATGACACTTTCGACAACTATCCAGATGATCAAACGAGATATATCCACATTTAGGGCAACGCATAATCGCTTTTCCTTTTTCAAGAGAAATCTGCCTATAGGAACCGTAACAAAACAACCGTTATTTGTCTGGCCTTTTCATTACGCAGGCCATGAATGGCCTAGTGTTGATCGCTCCCATAAATGGATGAAGAGCAACCAACTCCTTATGCCGTCTTGGTTATCCAGACGACAACATTATTTTTTACAACAGCTTCAACATTCGCCGGACATGTCTACGATCCTTCCATCAATTCGATTTAGTATTGCACATTCACGCCTTAAGAATCAAGAAATAATTCAAGCAATCCAATCCATACCGATATCACAGGAAGGGGCTGAGTGAGTCAGTGCACCGATAGAAACAATATCTACCCCGCTTCGAGCCACAGCCAGCACCGACTCCAGGGTAATACCACCCGAAGCCTCAACTAGGGCTCGGGTGGCGATGAGGCGAACGGCCTCCTTCATCATGGCAACATCCATATTATCAAGCATGATAATATCCACCCCACAGGCCAAACACTCGCGCACCTGCTCCAATGTATCGGTTTCCACCTCAATGCGTAAGGTATGAGGAATCTTCCGCCGCAGCAGGGACACCGCTTGCGTAATCGATCCACAGGCCGCGATATGATTATCCTTGAGGAGGATGCCGTCGGCAAGATTAAAACGGTGATTATAGCCGCCACCAACCTGTACCGCATATTTTTCCAGCATGCGCAGACCAGGAGTGGTCTTGCGGGTATCGGTGATCCGCACCGGGTACGACCGAACCTGCTCCACAAACCGGGCGGTGAGGGTGGCGATGCCCGAAAGTCGCTGCAACAGATTCAGCGCCACTCGCTCAGCCTTTAACAGATCCAGGACGGGGCCTGATACCGTAAAAATGATGTCACCGGCATTGACCTGGACGCCATCTGCCACTAAATCTTCCACTACAATGGCCGGATTCTGGACCCAAAAGACCTCGGCCGCCACCGATTTACCACCAGCGACAACAAAAGATTCCCGAGCAACAATCCGGGCGCACCCTGTCTGATCCTGATCAAAGATCGATTCACTGGTCAGATCACCGCGCCCGATATCCTCGGCCAGAAAGGAATGGATCAGGGTATGCAGGGCAGACTTATCCAAGATTTTTCAACCGTTGCTCAGCTTCGGCGATTTTAGCCAGGGTCGCATCCAGCTCTTCTTTTTTCTCTTTTTCCTTCATCACCACATCAGCCGGGGCATTATTGAGAAATTTTTCACTGATCAGTTTAGCATTGATCTGGGCAAGTTTGACCTCCACCTTCTGCCTCTCGCGGGCCAGTTTGGCCATCTCTTTTTCCACATCCACCAGCCCCTTAAGGGGGACATAAATCTCCATATCCTTATAAAGATAGGTGGCGGCATCAGCCGGTTTTTCGCCATCGCTAACGACCACCAGGGAGCTGAGCCGGGTCATGTCACCAATGGTGGCCGCAAAGGATTGCAGGAAGGCAATGCGCTCTTGGGAAGGAGAGAGGATAAAGGCCTCAATCTGCATAGAGGGATGGACATCGGCCTCCGCCCGGATATTACGAATCCCGGTAATCACCCCCATGAGCAGCTCCACCTCTCCTTCCGCCCCACTGTTCAGCCAGCTTTCGTTTACCTCCGGATAGGCGCTGATCATCAGAGTCTTGCGCTCACCGGGCAGGACACTCCAGATCTCCTCAGTGACAAAGGGGATGATAGGATGAATCAGCTTGAGAATGGTTTCCAGAACCAGCAACAGCACAGCCCGGGCCTGATCCCGAATGATCAGATCCTTGCTGAACAGATCCGGTTTGATCCACTCCAGATACCAGTCACAGAACTCATACCAGACAAACTGATAAAGGACAGAGGCTGCATCATTAAACCGATAGCCGTCAAGGGCTGCCCGCACCTCGGCCGTAGTGGCAGCAGTACGGCTGAGGATCCATTGATGGATCAAAGGCAGCCCCTGAGGATTGCCAACTTCCCCGCTTGCCGTTCCTTCGCACTCGCCAACATGCATCAAGGCAAAACGGGCCGCATTCCAGATCTTGTTGATGAAAAAACGATAGCCATCGATGCGCTCCTCATCAAGCTTGATCTCCCGTCCCTGGGCGGCAAAGGCGGTGAGGGTAAAACGCAGGGCGTCGGTCCCGTATTTATCAATCACCTCAAGGGGATCAATGACATTGCCTGTGGACTTGGACATCTTCTTACCATGCTTGTCACGCACCAGGGCGTGGAGATAGACATCCCTGAACGGCACCTCATCCATGAAGTGCAGCCCCATCATCATCATCCGCGCCACCCAGAAAAAGAGGATATCAAAGCTGGTGATCAAAACCGAGGTGGGATAAAAGGTGGCCAGTTCCTTGGTCTGCTCCGGCCAGCCGAGAGTGGAAAAGGGCCAGAGGGCCGAAGAGAACCAGGTATCAAGCACGTCTGTCTCTTGGCTCAGGTCAGTAGAACCGCATTTGGGGCAACTGGTCGGATCAACCGAGGCGACAATCATCTCCCCACAGCCCTGACAGGTCCAGGCCGGGACCCGATGGCCCCACCAGATCTGCCGCGAGATGCACCAATCACGGATATTGTCCATCCAGTTGTAAAAAGTGTTATACCAGGTCTTGGGATAGATATTGATCCGCCCCTCGCGCACCGCCGCGACTGCCTTGGCCGCCAGGGGTTTCACCGAGACGAACCACTGCAGGGAGGTGGTGGCCTCGACCACGGTCTTGCAGCGATAACACTGACCGACTGCGTGATCATAGTCCTCGATCCGCTTCAGAAAACCCTGGACCTCCAGATCTTCAACAATCTTCTTCCGACAGGCAAAACGATCAAGCCCGGCATAAACGCCGGCCTGTTCATTCATCACACCACTGCTGTCCATGACCTTGAGGATCTCCAAGTCATGACGGCGACCGATCTCATAGTCATCCCGGTCATGGGCCGGCGTGACCTTCAAGGCACCGGTTCCGAAATCCTTCTGCACATGATGATCAAAGATAACGGGAATGATCCGGTCGCTCAAGGGCAGCTTGATGCCAACCCCTGCCAGATGGGCATAACGCTCATCATCAGGATGGACCGCCACCGCCGTATCGCCAAGCATGGTCTCTGGGCGGGTAGTGGCCACGACCACATGGCCGCTGCCATCGGAAAAGGGGTAACGAAGATGATAGAGCTTGCCCTTCTTGTCCTCGTGCTCCACCTCATCATCGGCCAAAGCCGTCTGGCACCGGGGGCACCAGTTGACGATATAATCGCCCTTGTAAATCAGCCCCTCATGATAGAGACGGACAAAGACCTCGCGCACCGCCGTCGACAGCCCTTCATCCATGGTGAACCGTTCCCGGTCCCAGTCACAGGAGGCGCCCAGACGCTTGAGCTGGCGAATAATCGTGCCACCCTTCTCCGCCCGCCAGGCCCAAACCTTTTTGATAAATTCCTCGCGGCCAACATCATGGCGGGTCTTTCCTTCGGCCGCCAACTGCCGCTCCACCACATTCTGGGTGGCAATACCGGCATGATCGGTGCCCGGCACCCACACCGTATTGTCCCCCCGCATCCGATGATAGCGCACCAGCACATCCTGCATGGTATTATTGAGGGCATGGCCCACATGCAGGACCCCGGTCACATTGGGCGGAGGAATAACAATAGAGAAAGACGGCCGCCCCTCTTCCATAGTAGCCTGAAAACATTTTCCCTCGGTCCAGCGCTGAAGCCACTTTTCTTCGATGCCGGCGAACTCGTATCCCTTACTTAATATATTGTTCATATGTTCCAAAATTCAAGATTTAAAATTCCGACAAGATATCACCCTGTCTTTTATCGTACATTCCATGGTTGAGGTAAAAAAATATGTTCATAAAGACTCAGGGCATATCGGTCGGTCATCCCGGCGATAAAATCACAAACCCTTCGATGAGCAATCTTTTCACTGGCCCAGACATTTTTCTCGGTCTTGAGTTCCCATGAAACTCCGTTACGCTCCATCAGGCCGTGTTCAAGAAAATAATGATACAGATCCCGAATAACCCGCTGGGCCTTCTCAAATTCATTATGGACCTTGTAGAATCGATACACATTTTCATAGAGAAAAGTCCGCAGATCAGTAATCGCCCTGAGCATTTTATGGCTGATATGCAACCTGCCATCACCCGCCGCCAGGGTCTCGACAATCAGATCACGAACCATGGCCCCTGTTCTCTTGGAATGACGATCTCCCACCACGGCCTTGATATCCACCGGCAGATCATCTTCATGAATGATTCCGGCTCGCAGGGCATCGTCCATATCATGATTGACATAGGCAATGATATCTGCCACCCGCACAACCTGCCCTTCCATGGTTGCCGGAAGCTCCGAGGTATCATCCGGCAGGATATCATTGCGACCCTTGGAATGCTTGACGATCCCGTTCCTGACCTCAAAGGTGAGGTTTAACCCCTTGCCCCGATTCTCCAGGAAATCAACCACCCGCAAACTATGCACGTAATGGCGAAAACCACCTGGATGCAATTCGTTCAGAGTCGATTCTCCCGCATGACCAAAAGGGGTATGGCCAAGATCATGGCCAAGGGCAATGGCCTCAGTCAAGGCCTCGTTCAAACAGAGGGCAGCAGCAATCGAGCGCGCAATCTGCGAAACCTCCAGGACATGGGTCAAACGGGTCCGGTAATGATCACCAGCCGGCGCCAGAAAGACCTGAGTCTTATGCTTCAGCCGGCGAAAGGTCTTGGCGTGGATAATCCGATCCCGATCCCGCTGAAACGGCATCCGGATGTCACAGTCATCATCCTCTTCCAGAGACCTGCGGCCCAGCGAGTTTTTATTTAAGGTCGCAAAAGGGGACAAGATCTCCTCTTCCCTGTCCTCCAACTGATACCGAATCGAGATTCCTACAACTGGTGTATAAGACATGACGTATCTCTTTGAACACAAGAAAACAACTCATTCCATTTCTCAATTAAGAGTATATTGAGATGGAAACGCGACCGCGGGGCATGGACACCCCGAAGGGAAGTACTCTTAGGGGGCAACGCCCTTGGCAATCTGAATAAAAAACGACCTATTTTTATTTTTACACATCCCGTCCTGTTCCTGCAAGGGAGAAAGGGATCAGAAAAAACATCTCCTCCGTTCCTTTTGCAAAACACTTGCGACGACGAAGATGAATAATCAAAGCCGTCGTGCAAAAGCCACTGAACCAGGTAAGCGACGAGGTGAAACCGAGACTCCGGCCATGGCACGAAATGAAACGGCTAGTTCGTGACAGCTCCCAATAATTCAGCCAGATGCAGTACCTGCACCCGACTGTCCGCAACCTCTACCGCCAGGCGCCACTGCATGAGACAACCGGAACAGGTGCTGGTGATCACATCAGGTCTCAGGGCCAACACCTTTGCCGCCAGGGTATCACGAATCACCGCGGCGATATCGGGCGCACCAATATGGAAAAGCCCGCCCTGACCGCAACATTCGGGGCCATCAGGGAGTTCAAGCAACTCCAGATCCGGGTTGCGGCCAAGCGCCTGGCGCGGCTCTTCGATGATCCTCGGTCCTTGGCGGAAATGACAGGGATCATGATAATAAACACGGACCTTTTTCCCCCCGGCTGCCTGTTTCGCGAGTCCTGGCGGCAGATGCTGATCGAGAAAACAACTGAACTCCAACAGACGTGCGAACAAAGCCTCAGCCTTGCTCCGCCAGAGCTGGTCATCTGGAAAAAGTTCCCCGTATCTGCGCAGATGCGCATAGCAAGAGGCGCAGGAAACGAGAATTGGCCCAGGGCTCTGTTCCAGCGCGATAATATTTTTTCGGGCGTGCCGCTGAGCCTCACCTCTGTCCCCTGCTGACAGGCCAGCCAGACCACAACAGGACAAACCGTCAGGGACATGCAAGGCATATCCAAGACCGGCAGCAAGAGAATAACAGGATGTGGCAATGTCAGGGAAGAGATAGCGAGCAGCGCATCCGGGGAAATAGGTCAGCTGCTCTTTCGGCCGGAGGTCATCAGGAAATGTGTTTTTCTGAACCGGCAAAACCGGCATTGCCCCCACGTCCTGCTGAAACAGGGCCAGACGCAATCTAAGCCCACTGTCTGCCGGCAGATATCTTGACAAAAATTCTGCTCCAACCCGGCCCAGCACCCGCAAGGCAGAAAGAGTCTCAGGATGGACAAGCGCCTTGCGGGCCAGATACTTCTCAAAGCCATGGGCACCATAAACGGAAGGAAAGGCAGCACGGGCATCCACCACCTCCCGGCACACATCTATCCCTCGCGGACAGACTGCGGAACAGGCCCCGCAGAGAAGACATTTGGAAAAGATATCCTCAAACACAGTGCCTTTACCATGCAACTCAGGGATCTGGGTTAGATGGATCTTGCCCCGGGCGGTATGGGCCTCTTGACCAGTAACCCGATAGACCGGGCAGACCACGGAACAAGCCCCGCATTTAGCGCAGGCATTCACAATTTAAAATCAAATGATCTCGCAGCGAAGCCTGCAAGACGCCAAAAAGTCATCAAAGAGAGGGATGAAATAGCTAAGCGAAAAGGCCCAAAGACGAGGCGCGCAAATCCTGAGGAATGCGGGCCGCTCTTTAACCATCCATGGAGCGAGCGGCACTGGGGCGTCCTTGCCCTGCGCGTACAATAAGTACGCCGCAGTGACGAAGGATGCAGTGCAACGAAGTCTTTGGGCCTTTCCGCGACGCCATCGCCCATCATTTTTCCCACAGCAGATAGGCCTTGATAAAAGGATCGAGATTGCCATCAAGCACCGCATCCACATTGCCGACCTCGAAATCAGTACGATGATCCTTGATCAAACGATAGGGTTGCAGAACGTAGGAACGGATCTGACTGCCCCAGGAAATCCCTTTTTTGTCGCCGTGCAGATCCTCATTGGCCTCGGCCTGTTTTTCCCGACCCAGTTCATAGAGGCGGGAGGTCAGCATCTTCATGGCCGTATCCTTATTGCGATGCTGGGATCGCTCATTCTGACACTGCACCACAATGCCGGTGGGCAGATGGGTAATCCGAATGGCCGAATCGGTTTTATTGATATGCTGTCCACCGGAACCGCTGGCCCGGTAGGTATCAATCCGCAGGTCTTTATCGATGATATCCACCTCAATGGTATCATCAAGCTCAGGCATGACCATGACCGAAGAAAAGGAGGTGTGACGCCGACCACTGGCATCAAAAGGTGAGATGCGCACCAGGCGGTGGATCCCCACCTCTGAGCGCAGATAGCCATAGGCATTATGCCCTGTGACCATGAGGGTCACACTTTTGACCCCGGCCTCATCACCGGGCAGATAATCAAGGATATCCGCCTTAAAGCCTTTTATCTCGGCCCAGCGCAGATACATGCGCATAAGGATACTCACCCAATCCTGGGCCTCTGTGCCGCCGGCGCCGGCATGGATATCCATGATCGCGTTATTGGCATCGTGTTCTCCGCTGAGCATACACTCGACTTCCGCAAGAACAATACGCTCCTGCAACGGGTCAAGACTGGCGGCCACCTCATGCTCCATAGCGGAGTCATTATCTTCCGTGGCCAGTTCCAGAAGCATCTCCAGCTCATCCAGCTCTTCCCATTTGCCTTCCCAGCCCTTGACGATTTCCTGGATTTGACCATGTTCTTTATGCACCTTCCTGGCAACATCGGCATCGTTCCAGAAATTCGGGGCAAGAGTCTGCTGCTCCAGCCGTTCCAGTTCATCTTTCTTATGATCTAAGTCAAAGATGCTCCTTCAAGGCCAGCATCCGCCTTTTGAGTTCCTGTAGCCTTTGCCTCGATATTGCGGCGCCTGTTTCTGTTGACATACCAACTCCCTGTAAAAATATTATAACTATATGTAAATTTTAATTATTTCTCGCATTAAGACACCGCTCAGGAAAATGCCTCGACCGGGGATTGCGAAGGACAATCCAGATCAAAAAACCCATGACCACCCCCAGACATAAAGGTGCAAACAGATACCCCCAGCGCACAAACCAGGTCTCTTCGTCCATAAGCACAACCTCGGCACTTTCAGCCCAGGGTTCAAACAGCGGAGATACTCTTCGCACCCGGCCCAGAGGATCAACAAATCCAGAGAAACCGGTATTTGCCGCCCGCACCAGACTACGTCGGGTTTCAACCGCCCGCAACACCGTCATGGCCAGACTGTGATCCGGGGCGCTGGACCGGCCATACCAGGCATCATTGGTCAGATTCACCAGGATATTGGCCTTGACGCCTACCCATTTGCGGGCAATCTCCGGGAAAATAGATTCAAAACAGATCAATACCCCAATCCTAGCATTCTGACAAGCAAGGGGACGCTGAATCACACCCGGACTGAAGTCTCCTATTGCCTCCACTACCGGGGCCAGAAACGGCAGAAATTTTTTCAAGGGGACATATTCGCCAAACGGCACCAAATGGTTTTTTGAATATCTGCTCGTGATCTGACCACTGGCATCAAAAAGAAGAGCGCTGTTATAGTAGCGTCTCAGCTTCTGGCCACTACCGCCATCCTTGGCTCCCGCGGCATTAAGCCGTCCCTGGCCGTCACCACTCCCACCATCCTGTTCAACCCAAGGAGAGCCAGTGAGCAGAGATATTTGTCCCTGAACCGCAAGATCACGCACTGATTGCAGTAAAGGATGGGCAACAGGATAAAATGGCAAGGCTGTTTCAGGCCAGACGACAAGCAAGGGATGGCTCCGCTCAATAAGTCCCCGACTCTGGCCAATATAGTTCGCCAGAGTCTCCTTCTGCAAGTCAGGAGACCATTTCAAGTCTTGCGCAATATTGCCTTGAACCACGCCAATACGCATGGTTTCACTGGCCTGCATCTGTCGTCCGATCTGCTGCCACCGCAGGGATGAATACAACGCAACAACGCTGCAGACCATAAGGACAGGAACAAGCCAGGTAAGCTGCCCTCTTTTACGAGTAGTCGACAGAAACAACATGGCCATCAGAGTATTGATCAAAACCAGACAATAGCTCAGGCCGTAATGGCCCCACAGATCCGCCGACTGGATCAACCATGGCACATTGGCCAGCGCATACGCGGGATCCATCCACGGAAACCCCGTGAACAGAAAAGAGCGGCACCAATCGAGCGCAACCCAGAGACAGGGAATAACCCACAGGGCAATTTGCCAAGGAAGCCTAACGAAGAATAAACGGGCAAGCAGCGCAAAAACTCCCATATACAGACTCATATACAGGGCCAGGAGGACAAGAACCGAAATAGACAAGAAAGGTGGCAAGCCACCATAACGACCCAGAACAATGACAATCCAATAAAGCAGCACAAGAAAATGAAACAGACCGGCCAACACCCCGCAACTAACCGCCTGTCGCGCTGTTTTCGTTTGAATAACAGCCAATAAAAAAGGGACAAGGGCGATAAAAAGCAGGGGCCAGAATCCGCCGCCGCCAGGAAAGGAGAGCCAAAGGAGACCTGCGGTCAAAAGCGCCACCAGTATTTTCTGCCAAAACACGGTACCTGTTGCTATCACCGCACCGGAATCACACCCCTTCATCAATCAACCGGGTAATACGCACCACCTTGATATGCCGCCTGCTTGCCGTCTGCACTAAAAAACGCAACCCGCCGACATCCACCTGATCTCCGGGAACAGCCAACCGCCCAAGAACATGCACCACCAACCCGCCCACGGATTCGTAAGGACCCTCCGGCATCTCCACGCCAAACCGCTCTTCAACCTCCTCTATATCCACCCTGGCCTGCACCAGAATTGTTTCCTGATCAACCTCCTGAATTTCATCGTGATCATCAACATCATATTCATCATCAATCTCACCGACGATCTCCTCCAACACATCCTCAATGGTAACAAGACCACGAACAGATCCAAACTCATCAGTTACCAGGGCCATATGGATCTTCCGTTTCTGAAACTCCACCAGCAGATCGACAATCAGTTTTTTTTCATCAATAAAATAAGGGGGGTTCAAAAGTGCTGAAAGGGGAATATCCCTGGAGTCGGGCTTAAAGATCTTTAACAGATTCTTGACATGGAGGATGCCGACAATGCGGTCCAAAGTATCCCTGTACACCGGCACCCGGGTAAATCCTTTTTCGATGAAAAGATCCACCAGATCGGCAACAGAGGTCGACTCTTCCGCCGCCTCAATCTCCACGGCCGGGGTCATAATCTCACCGGCCATGGTATCACGAAAATCGAAGATGGAGTTGATCATTCTCTCTTCCAGGCTAGTAATCAACCCTTGTTCTTCCCCATCCTCAAGCAGTTCCTGAATCTCATGTTCCAAGGATTCGGTGGTATCTGGGGTTCGCCCAGGCAACAAGGCGGCCAGACGCTTAAAAACACCTTTATATTCGACCACCTCAGATTGTTCAGATGCTTTTTCCTTATTCATATTTTTTCTATCGCCATTCTCCAATTAATAGTTCTCTTACCCATTTGCTCATAATCCTTTGCATATTTCAATGAGATATCAAAGAGAAGCCATTTTGTCATCAACTCTTATTGTTACCACAATCTTCGATGCAGGTAAAAGGTCACACGGCAAAATACATTTTTTCTTTTCTAATTGCCATGATATGACTATAGTAAGGTCTGTTTATTCTTTTGTAAAAAGAAAAAAAGAGTGTCAGAATACGTTGTCGTCATTATTTTATCATTTTCCCTGACTCAACCTGCGTCCATCAACAATTCTGACTGAGCCGATATTAAGCCATTACAACATCAAGACAATATGAGTAACAGTTTGCAAGGAAAGGTCCTCATTGCCAATCGAGGCGAAATCGCAATCCGCATCATGAATGCCTGCAGGGATCTGGGTCTGGAATATACCGTGGTCTATACCGACGCCGACAAGGATTCCGAACACGTCCACCGCAACCGGATAAGCGGCACCGACCAGAACGCCTGGCGAATTACCAGTTACACTGAACCCAATGATATCTTCGCGGTTGCTGACCACACCCATTGTACCGCCATCCATCCAGGGTATGGTTTTTTCTCGGAAGACTATCGTTTTGCCAGGCGGGCAACTCTTAGGGACCGCCCCCTCACCTTTATCGGGCCAAACTGGGAGGTCATCAAAAGCCTTGGCGACAAAATCAACACCAAACGGGTCGCCAACAAACTGGGAATCCCCACCATTCCGGGTACCGACAGCCCCATCTACAATGAGATGGAGGCAGAAGAAATCGCCCAGAGACTCATGGACCACCAACTGGCCCAGGATATCAAGGGTCCGTCCATCCTGGTCAAGGCCGCAGCTGGCGGCGGCGGCATGGGTATCGAAGAGGTTACTGAAATCGAGCAGTTCCGGCGCATTTACCGCCAGGTCCAAAACTATGCCAAACGCCAGTTTGGTGACGGCGGCGTCCTGATCGAACAATGCCTGCGTGACTATAATCATCTTGAGGTGCAACTGGTCTGTTCCCGGCATGGCGAGCGAATTCATTTTGGTTCCAGGAATTGTACCATCCAGTCAACAGGCCGTCAGAAACGGGTGGAGGCAGCACCAGGATTCCATAGCTCCTGCTTTATCTATGATTTTGATGAGCAGAAGGTACTGGAACAGATCGTTGACTATTCACTGAAACTGGCAGCCCATGTCCGCTATGATAACGTTGGCACCTGGGAATGGATTGTCAGCAGATCCGGCCAGCCCTATCTGCTGGAGGTCAACACCCGGATCCAGGTGGAAAATGATGTCTCCGCCCGCATCAGCTATCTTGACAATCAGCACCCCAATCTGATTCGCGAACAGATCAGGCTAGGCCTGGGTGAAAAGATCGGCTACAAACAAAAATCCATCGAGTTTAAAGGGGCGTCCATTGAGCTGCGTATTGTCGCCGAAGACACTCGACGTGGCTTTGCTCCCTGGATTGGTACTATCACCGACTTCCATTTTCCCGAGCATGAATGGTCAACCGTCTATTCCCATGTTCCTTCTGATCGGGAATACCGGATCCCCAGTGAATATGACCCCAATTTGGCCCTGGCCCTGGTATGGGGAGATTCCATGGAAGAGGCCAAGCACCGTGCCGGACAATTTATTGATGAAGTTATCATTCGCGGCCAAGACTCGCATGGAGGCCCCATTGTCACCAACCTGGAATATTTAAAAAACAACCTGGATCGTCTGTTGACCTTCTAAGCCGTCGTTCAGGTAAGCGAAGACTCCGAAAATAACCGTAACATTGAAATGCCGTGGCCGGCATAAAGAGCCTAACGAGATGGTCGAAGATATAAGAGTTATTTCATAACAGCTCCTAATAGTCTTGAACTCTTTTTCTCCTGAAAAAGAGAAAAAACTCTGCATCCGTGAACGCATCAATCACCTGTAACCTGGAACAGCACTCTCTTTATGAACGCATTACTTAAACAGCTCCATAAAATCGAAGAACGCATCAACTACCTGATTCAGCTCAAGGACTACTCCAACTGGGGCAACCTGGACGGATTTAAAGAGACTTGCGACAAACTGAAGCAGACTGTTTATGATCACAGTGAAGACCAGTTTGCCAGTGAGATCCATAAACTGCACGAATCCATCTGCTTTCTCGAAGAGCGGGCCGAAGAACAGCTTACCCCTATGGAACGGGTACGGATTGTCCGCAGCATCCAGCGTTTCAGCCTTAAAGATATCCTGGAAAACGTCTACGAGGATTATACCGAACTTGGCGGTGAAGGTGATGCCAATATTGACCCGGCCATGGTTTGCGCCAAGGCCACCATCGTCAGACGCATCAAGAATAAACCCTATACCGCCTCGGTTATGGTAATTGGCCAGGAAACAGGCCATGGCGAAGAGTTCCGTAATGGCGGTTCCTGTAGACCCGAAGGCAATGAAAAGGCCCTTCGCTATATGAAGGTCGCAGAAACCGAAGGCATCCCCATACACTTCTATGTCTTCACCCCTGGTTCCTTTCCGGTGGAAGAGTACCCTGGGGCCGCCCAGCAAATCGCCCGCAATATTTACGCCATGGCCAAATTGAGGGTTCCCATGGTTTCTATGATCTCCGAGGGTGGTTCTGGGGGAGCTGAGGCCATCGGGCTTTCTGATTATCGGATGATGTGTTCCCACGGCTATTACTCCGTCATTTCACCTGAAGGGGCTGCTGCCATTGAAGGAAAGGTGAAAGAAGGCAACAAGGTTCCCAAAGAGCTCATTGAGGTCTGCGCAGAGCGGCTCAAGTTGACGGCGACAGATAATTTTGCCTTTGGCACCATCGATCATATCATCCAGGAACCACCCCTTGGTGCAAGAAGAGATGATTTTGCCTTTTTTGCCCAGCTTCGCGCCGAGGTTATGCGAGCTACCGACAAGGTGGTCTTGAGCACCAAAAGTTTCAGAGCCTTTCGCTCCTATGAGATCAAACGAAAGAAGGCGGAAACCGAAGCGCAGGAGCTGCAGGTTGACGTTTCCTGGGATCTCAATCAGGATGAAATCACCCGTCTGCTGGCCGGGCGCTCCAAGAAATATAGGGAAATGGCTACTTTGGGTTTTAGTGGCCTGCCCACTCCTACCGGGAAATTCCTCAGACAGCTTCAGGAGGGGGCCGAAAAAGTCTATTATACCATGCGGTATGATATCCTGAAAAATCACCAAAAACAGGTGCAAAAGGTTTTTAAAGATGTCTCTGGCGAAGGAACCGTAATCCTTAAACGGGTCACATCACCCATCACCAGTGCCTTTGATTTTTTTTCCCAGCAAAAAGACAAAAAATGCATCCGTCCCCAACTTGCGAGCTCAGAGGGTTCCCCTGCTCCAGGTAATTTGCAGGATCCACTGGAGTTGACAGATACATATACCAGTCCGCTCGCCAATGCTGACCGCACCATTACCTGTCCCAACAGCGAAAAATATGGGTGCAAGGATTTATGGGTGCCAGACCTTTTTGGTGAATTTGCTGGAGTCTGTGAGACCTGTGGCCACCACTTCCCTCTGGAGCATAAGTGGTACCTGAAAAACATATTTGATCCCGATTCTATCCGGATCTTCAACACGGAAATTACTGCTGGCAATCCTCTGGGATACACCGGGTTTGACGATCGGTTACAATCATCAAAAAAGAAGACCGGACGCAATGCCGGCAACATGACCTTTCATGCCCGGATCATGGATATTCAGGTTGTAGTCAGTATGCTCTACTCTGATTTCAGAAACGGAACAGTTGGCTCAGCAGAAGGGGAAAAATTCATTCAGGCCTGCGCCGTGGCCAAGCGGAAAAAACGACCACTGATCTCCTATGTTCACACTACTGGTGGCATTCGTATTCAGGAGGGGACACTGGGGGTCACCCAGATGCCCAAATGCACTATGGCCGTCCGTGAATATATTGATGCTGGTGGACTCTACATTGTCGTCTATGACAACAATTCCTACGCCGGACCCGTTGCCAGTTTTCTTGGCTGCTCACCATATCAATTTGCGATCCGCTCCAGCCGCATAGGATTTGCAGGACACAGGGTCATTCGTGAGACCACCGGTATTGACATTCCGCCTGATTACCATTCTGCCAGAAACGCCCTTAAACGCGGGCACATTCAGGGGATATGGGATCGCCGTGACTTCCGACGCAATCTGTACAAATCGCTCTTGACTATGGGTAGCCCCCACCTCTATTACCGATAAAAAAAATTAAGCTTTTTGCCATTTCTGCCGATCTATACTTAAAGGATAAAAGGTATCGGTAGAGAACGTACGTTATTCTCAAGGGACTGAGGAGGTGCGTAATGGCAATCTGGAAATTTACGGTAAACGACAAGGATGTTTCTTATGGAGCACGCAATCGTAGGCTCTTAACCCCCAAAGGTTGTAATGAACCTTTCAAGGAGCGGTACTGGTGCCCGAAGAAGAAGTGGTTTGGCATGGAGGTCTGTCCCTTTATCAACAGACGGGAATGTGAGAACTTCGCCCAGATGAGTGGTGAAAAGTTTGCAAGCCTCTAAAAGAGTGGCAACGCACGAGACAAACACATTTTCATACATTTTCTTGGCCCTAAGTCTTGACGGAAGTACTCCCTTATGCTAGATAAGGTTGACTTTGTATGTGATGGGCCGTTAGCTCAATTGGTAGAGCATTTGACTCTTAATCAACAGGTCCCCGGTTCGATCCCGGGACGGCCCACCAGTTCAACACTCAAAAACGTGCAAAACGCCTCCCAATTTTTTTAAAAAATGTGGAGGCGTTTTTTTTAGTCTAACTGACAAAGAAACTGCCGATCGGTCATCAGATCCTGACCACTCAAAAAACGCTCAATCGATTCGGCGGCGACCTTGCCATGATACACAGCCTTTGCAGCGGTCTGTGGGCCCAGCACGTTATCGCCACCGGCGAAGACCCATTCTACAGTGGTCTGTAAAGTTATGGGATCAGTCTCATAGGTGCCCCAACCAGTCAACTTAAAATCCAATCCCTGATCAGCTGTATGATCAACATTCTGACTGATAGCGGGGACAATAGAATCCGCCTTGATAATAAAATTAGAGGACTCTTGCACCACCGGCCTCCTTCTTCCCGAGGAATCTGGTTCACCAAGATCCATACGCACACACTCGACACCAACAAGCCTTCCGTTCTCGGAAAGAATCTTCACAGGCGCGGCCAACATCTCAATACGGACGCCCTCTTCCTCAAGATGGTGTACCTCAGCCCGTGATGCCGGCATCTCCTCTTTAGAACGACGATAGAGGACAAAAACGTCAGTCGAACCAAGCCGCAACGCAGTACGTGCCACATCAATGGCTACATTCCCACCGCCAACAACCACAACCCTCTTGCCAAGATCTATTTTTTCACCAAGATTGATACGGCGCAAATAATCAACACCATGGATTACCCCTGCGGTATTCTCCTCATTTTCCAAACCCAATTTACGACTGGCATGGGCCCCAACCCCAAGAAAAATGGCATCAAAACCTTCTTTTCTCAGATCATCCAGACTTTTATCCCTACCGATGGTAACTCCTTGCAAGATAGTCACCCCACAACTTTTCAGGGCATCAAATTCTGCCTGAATAATATCACGAGGCAGCCGAAAGGCTGGAATGCCGACGGTTAACATTCCTCCGAGTTCAGAAAGACTTTCAAAAACCGTACAAGCAAATCCTTTATGCGACAAATAGTAGGCAACTGACATCCCGGCAGGGCCAGAACCAACAATGGCAACTTTCTTGGGAACCGGTATGGCACAGGGAGTGAATATGTTTTTTTTATTTATCACCATCCAGTCCACAACAAAACGTTCGAGCATTCCAATAGCCACAGCCTGCCCCTTCCCTTTACCCCGGATGCACGAGCCCTCACACTGAAACTCATGGGGACAAACTCGCGAACAAACGGCGGGCATGGAGGATGTCTCCCTGATCTTCCAATATGCTTTTTCAAATTCACCTTCGCGAAGAAGAGCAATAAAACCGGGAATATTATTATGGATTGGACAGCCATCTCGACATGCTGGTTTTTTACATTGAAGACAGCGGTTGGCCTCTAAGACTGCTGTATCCGACGAGTATCCCGCCACTATTTCATCAAAATTGCGAATACGCTCAGATACGGGCAATTCGACAGGCATCTGTCTGGCAATCGCCATGCGCTCTTGTGGTTTCATATCTCCCCTTAGCCCTTTGAATATTTAGAGTTTGGTTATACCTGTGTGAACAAAAAAAAAGGTCGTTCCCTGAGAGGAACGACCTTTTTTATCACTTATCTTGTGATGAATCAAGACATTTTAGAGACCTTCATCCGCGCAAGAGCTCGCTGTAACGCAGCCTCAGCTCGAGTTCTATTAATTAAATCATCATGCTGAGCAGCCGTGGCAAGACGTTGCTCGGCACGTTCTTTCGCCTTCAGAGCCCTGTCAACATCAATCTGTCGACCAATCTCGGCACTTTCCACCAAAAACGTGATCTTGTTATTGGACACTTCACAGAAGCCACCACTGATCATGAGATTCTCACGTTTCTTTCCCTGCTCATATGATAACAAACCAATCCTGATTGTGGAAAGAAAGGGAGCATGGTTGGCAAGAACACCAAAATCGCCACCATATCCTGGAGCATTGACGATATCAACATCTTCACTGACAACTGCCCCATTAGGGGTAACTACTTCAAGTCGTATTTGTTGAGCCATTGATTTGACCTCTTAAGCCGTTGTTCTATAATAACTGTAACAGTTTACTGCCAAAGCCGACATAATGATTAGATTATGCATTCTCTTTGTTTGCCTTGGCAAGGGCCTCTTCGATTGGACCAACCATATAGAACGAATTCTCGCCCATATGATCATACTTACCTTCCAGGATTCCTTTGAATCCCTGAACTGTATCAGCAACCTTTACAAACTTCCCATCCATACCGGTAAAAACCTCGGCAACAGTAAAGGGTTGGGACAGAAAACGCTGGATCTTCCGAGCCCGGCCAACAAGAAGCTGATCACTTTCAGACAACTCGTCCATACCAAGGATCGCAATAATATCCTGAAGATCCTTATACTTCTGCAAGGTGATCTGTACTCCACGGGCAACATCATAATGTTCCTGACCAACAACATTGGGATCAAGAATACGGGATGTGGAGTCCAAAGGATCAACGGCAGGATAAATACCAAGCTCAGCAATCTGACGGGAAAGTACAACAGTACCATCAAGATGGGCAAATGTGGTAGCTGGTGCAGGGTCAGTCAAGTCATCTGCTGGTACATAAACACACTGAACAGCGGTAATAGATCCCTTTGTGGTAGAAGTAATACGCTCCTGCAGGGCACCCAAGTCAGTGGCCAAAGTCGGCTGATAACCAACGGCAGAAGGAATTCGTCCAAGCAGAGCGGAAACCTCAGAACCAGCTTGAGTAAAGCGGAAGATATTGTCAACGAAGAAGAGCACATCCTGGCCCTCTTCATCACGGAAATACTCAGCTGCGGTCAAACCAGTAAGAGCAACCCGAGAACGCGCTCCTGGAGGCTCAGTCATCTGACCATACACCAAAGCAGCTTTTGGCAGTACACCTGATGTCTTCATCTCCTGATACAGATCGTTTCCTTCACGGGTACGCTCACCAACACCACAAAATACAGAGATACCACCATGATGCTGGGCAATGTTATTTACCATCTCCATCATGATAACGGTCTTTCCGCAACCGGCACCACCAAACAGACCCATCTTTCCACCCAATGGGAAGGGAACGAGAAGATCAATAACCTTGATACCAGTCTCAAGCACCCGAACCTCGGTATCCTGCTCAGTAAACAAAGGAGCCTCACGGTGAATGGACATGCTTTTGTCTGAATTAATGGGACCTAGTCCATCAACCGGACGCCCCACAACATTCATAATCCGCCCAAGGGCGGCTGGCCCGACCGGAATAGTGATTGGCAATCCACTGTCACGAACCTCCATGCCGCGCACCAGGCCATCGGTCGCGTCCATGGCGATACAACGACAGGCATTATCACCAAGATGCTGTGCAACCTCGATAACCAGATTATCAGCCACATCAGAGATGCCGGGATTGTTGACAAAAAGTGCATTCATGATACTTGGAAGCTTACCGGGTTGAAATTCAACGTCAACTACCGGGCCAATTACTTTAATTATTTTTCCTACGTTTTGTTCACTCATCGGGATTCACCCCTCCTTAAAGTCTTAAAATTGGTAATGGTCTATTATCCCTTAAGGGCTTCAGCGCCACCAACGATATCCATCAACTCACCGGTAACTGCAGCCTGACGCGCCTTGTTATAAATCAGGGTCAGGTTATTTACTATATCACGACAGGCGGAAGTAGCATTTTCCATCGCCGTCATCCGCGCAGCATGCTCACTGGCACCAACCTCGAGCATAGCATGATACAAAATAACATTCAGATACAATGGCTGCATCACATCCATGATCTCTTCCGTCGAAGGCTCATAGATATAGTCACCACTCATTCCTTTCTTGGTAGCGCTTGGAGCATCAACTACCGGTTGTACCGGCAACATTTCCTGAACGGCCGGCTGCTGCACAGCCACTGACTTGAAATGACCATACAGGACTTCAACCTTATCCGCATTGCCCTTCACAAAATTATCAGCAACATCCTGAGCAATTTCACGAGCATGAAACATCTGGAATGATGCCATAATATCCGTATAAGCCTTCCGTACCTTGCCGGTCTTTTTAAGATACTGGTTGCTTTTTTTACCCACACAAACGAAGCTGACTTTTTTTCCTTCCGCTTCGTAGGCCTTCATCTTCTTCTCTGCAAGTTTATTAATATTTGCATTGAAAGAGCCACACAGTCCACGATCTGAGGTGACAACCACTATTTCCACAGTGGCAACATTTCTGACCTCCATCAAGGGAAAGGCAGCGATATTGGCCCCCCCTGACAAATTGGACATCGCCTCATCAAATTTGGAAGAGTAGGGCCGGAAAGCCTCCATCTTCGTCTGGGCACCACGAAGCCTTGCAGAGGCGACCATATTCATGGCCTTTGTTATCTGCGCCGTCTTCTTAACGCCTGCAATCTTGTTCTTAATGTCTTTTAAGCTCGCCATGGCAGAACTCTATCCTCTCTTGGTTGATACCATTAAATGATACCCTTGGTTGCTTTGAAAGTTGCACCGAAACTGGTCAGAGCCTTGTTGAGCTTGGCCTTAATCTCATCAGTAAAGACTTCCTGCGCCTTCAAATCGGCAAAGATTGAAGGATCATTGGACTCAATATAATCGAACAACTCTGCTTCATAGTCCTTGAGAGTATTAATGGGCAGGGTGTCAAGGTATCCATTGGCGCCAGCATAAAGAATGGTCACTTGCTTCTGCATGGGCAGCGGCCGATACTGTGGCTGTTTGAGAATCTCAACCAGACGCTCGCCGCGGGTCAACTGAGCTTGGGTTGCGGCATCAAGATCAGAACCAAAAGCAGCAAAGGCGGCAAGCTCACGATACTGAGCAAGATCAAGGCGGAGGGTACCTGCCACCTGTTTCATAGCCTTAACCTGAGCTGATCCACCAACGCGGGAAACCGAAAGTCCGACATTGATCGCTGGTCGCACACCTGCAAAAAAGAGATCTGGCTGCAGATAAACCTGGCCATCAGTAATAGAGATAACGTTGGTAGGAATAAAGGCGGAAACGTCACCGGCCTGGGTCTCGATGATGGGCAGGGCGGTCAGAGAACCGGCACCAAGTTCATCACTGAGCTTAGCTGAACGCTCAAGCAAGCGAGAATGGTTGAAGAAAATGTCGCCAGGATAAGCCTCACGACCTGGTGGACGACGAAGCAGCAGAGACAGTTCTCGGTAAGCGACAGCCTGCTTGGAAAGGTCATCATAAATGATCAAAGCATGCTGACCTTTATCCCGATAATACTCACCCATGGAGGTGCCGGCAAAAGGGGCAACATACTGCATTGGTGCTGGATCAGAGGCACAGGCTGCAACCACGGTGGTATACGCCATGGCGCCATGTTTTCTCAAGGCCTCAACAACCAGTGCTACTGTGGATTTTTTCTGACCAACAGCAACATAGATACAATGAACATCGGTTTCTTTCTGGGCAATAATTGCATCAACGCAGAGGGCAGTTTTACCAATCTGACGATCACCTATTATGAGCTCCCGCTGCCCCTTACCAACCGGAGTCATGGCATCGACAGCCTTAGCTCCGGTGTAGCAGGGTTGATGCACACCTTTACGGGCAATAACGCCTGGGGCAATAACCTCTATCTTGGAGGTTTCAGTAGTATTGATTGGCCCCTGACCATCGATAGGCTGACCGATACCATCGACAACACGTCCTTCCATGGCTGGACCAACAGGAACCTCAGCAATCTTGCCGGTGCGCTTGACGATATCGCCTTCCTTGATTCCTCTGACACTGCCGAGAATCGCACAACCCACATTGTCTTCCTCCAGGTTCAAGGCAAGACCCATAATACCACCGGGAAACTCAAGAAGCTCCATGGCCATACAGTTCTGCACACCGTAAACACGGGCAATACCGTCACCAACGGAGATAACAGTTCCGGTCTCATTCAAATCAATACTGGCCTCATATTCACCAATCTGATCTTTGATAATTTGACTGATTTCTTCTGCTCTGATTTGCATTTCTACTCTCTCCCCTTTATGGAATCTTTTAAACTTGCAAGTTGTGTTCTGATACTACCATCCAGTTCCAAATCCCCGACCTTGGCAATGATGCCACCTATAATTGAAGGATCGACACTAGTGGTCAGCTCCACCTTCTTGCCAGTAAGCTTTTCTAATGTTGCCCGAACCTTGACCTGCAATGCTTCACTTAACTCAATAGCTGAGACGACACTGCCGTGACTGACATTTTTTTCATTGTCAACCATGGCCTGATACTCTTCTGCCACCTCAGGAAGAATCCCGGCTCTTTTTTTCTCCACCAGCAGGTTAAGAAAATTTGACATGATTTTTTCAACGCCCATGGAAGCAATCATACCAGCCATTACCTTCTGGCGGATATCCAGGGGATAAAGCGGATTAGTCAGAGCATCGGCCACTTCTGAGTGCGAGACATAGAGCCCGGCTACTCCTTGAAGTGTCTCATTATACTCTTCAAACTTTCCTTCTTCCTTGCCAACAGCAAAAAGTGCCTTGGCATATCTTCGTGCTAAGATTGTCTGTTTCACTGGATGGCCCCTACCTTATCTAAGTAATCTTCCACAATCTTGACCTGATCATCCTCAGTCAGATTCTTCAGGATTAATGCCTCCGCCATGACCGCCGCCTTATCCGCAATTTCATTCTTCAGCATCCGCCTGGCAGCAATTACCTCATTAGCAACTGTCATCTGTGCTTGACGCTTGATATCTTCCGCCGCCTTTTCAGCCCGCTCAATAATCTTAACTTTTTCAATCTCGGCTTGAGCTATTGCCTTCTCCACGATTAAATCGACATCCTTCTCTACAGAGGCAAGTTTTGCCGAAAATTCCTTGTATGAACGTTCCGCCTCAACTTTTTTAGCCTCAAGAGCATCCAAATCCTCCTTGACCTGCCGGCGCCGTCCAGACAACGCTGCACCAATAGGCTTGGCACCAAATTTAATCAGGATGATCATCAAGACAATAAAGTTCATCACCCTCAGCCCCAGATCTTTCAACTTGGCAGGTGAAAGACTGTTCCGAACCGCAGGGGCTGCTGCAGCACCATGTGCATCAGGGGCTGCCATTTCTCCATGACCAGCAACAGCTCCTGCTCCATGCTCAACAACTGCGGCAGCATGACCTGTTTCGACCTGCGCCCCAGTGCCCTGAACGGCATCAGACGCCCAGACACTGCCCACAGCCAAGGTGAGCCAAAGCGCTACTGTAACCAGAGCACTTTTTTTGGCTATTTGCGTCACCCTATTCATCTCAGAAACTCCTTCCCAAAATTTTACTCGCCATGGCAGTTGCGAAACCATCCAGATTAGCCTGAAGCTCTTTGCCAGCACTCACAATCTGCACCTTCACCTCTGCCAACTGCGCATCTTTTGCAGCACCGGCCTCAGCCTTTATCGCTGCAAGCTTTTCATCACCAGCCGCCTGAGCCCCTGCCCTGGCAGAATCCAATGCTGCCTTCGCCCTTCCAGACGCCACTGCCATTTTCTTATTCACATCTTCCTGCCGTCGACGAGCATTATCCTGCAACTTGGCCACATCATCTTGCATGCCCAGCATCTTCGCAGCACGATCACGTAATATTTTACGCACCGGCTTATAAATAATTGCATTCAGCAGAAACATTAAAACAAACATGTTTACTATCTGAATCACGAGGGTGATATCCATTGTAATCATTTTTATACGCTCCCGTTCAGCTAAGATACCTGATAATTTCATTCAAAATGAATGACGATTCATCAATACGGTGATCGGTTGTACATCATAAAATAAGGCATGTCAACTTTTTTTTATGGTGTTTTTATAGTGAATATTGACGCCTTATTTCTCAACAATAATCACCCTGTTAATTCTTATTCCTTGTTCTGCCACCCAAAATAAATTCCAAGCAATCCCTTATCCTGCCACAATTTCCCGCACACATTCAGGAACAGCACTGATCGCCCCACTCAATTTATCAACCATTGGTCCACCAGCCTGAGCCATATTCGCTCTTCCTCCACCCTTGCCACCAACCATAGCGGCAATCTTGCCAACCAATACTCCTGCCGAAATTTTGTCAGTAAGATCATGGGATACTATTGCCAAAAGTGCAACCTTTTCCTTATGAACACCACCAAGCACTGCCACTCCTGACCCCATCTGATCCCGCACCCGATCACCTACCTCCCGCAAGGTTTGCGGATTTTCCAAAGCAATCTTTGCTGCTATCACCTTGATTCCATTCACCTCGACTGGCGAACGAAACAGATCTTTAAGATTAGTGGCAGCAAGTCTGGCAGCAAGTTCCGCCACCTGTTTTTCCAACTGTTTCAGGGCCATAACCAGAGATTTAAATTTATCTTGAATCCCTTCCGGTCTGACATTGAGGGCCTGACAAAGTTCCTGCTCACGCTGGCCCATCCCCTGGACATACGTCACGGCCGCCCGGCCGGTCAGAGCCTCGATACGCCTGACCCCTGAAGCGATACCATTTTCCGACAGAATCTTGAACAAACCAATAAACCCAGTTGCTGGCACATGGGTTCCACCACAAAGTTCCTTACTAAAATCTCCTGCCGAAACCACCCGAACCTGGTCGCCATACTTTTCACCAAAAAGGGCAGTAGCCCCCTGCTGAATGGCCTCATCCCGCGACAGAACCTGCGTATCAACGGGAAGATTTTCACGAATCTTCTCATTGACGCGCTGCTCAATCTTTCTGATCTCTTCCTGGCTGAGTGGCGTGAAATGGGTAAAATCAAAGCGTAACCTCTCGTGAGTGACCAGAGACCCCGACTGCTTGACATGATCGCCAAGGATCTCACGCATGGCCGCCTGCAACAGATGGGTACTTGTATGATTGGCGGCGGTATCGCCACGCTCACCCTGAGCCACTGTAAGTTCTATCTCCTGGCCGATACGCAACACCCCTTCTTCCACCCGCAACTGATGAAGGATAATTCCATCAGCCCCGGTGACAGTGCCTAAAACACCTCCATGGCCGCCCGGCCAGCGTGCAGTCCCGACATCACCTGCCTGCCCGCCAGATTCCGCATAAAAAGGCGTCTTCAAGACAAAAAGTCGTCCTTCAGCGCCGCAGGCAATCTCCGGAACCTCCAGACCATCAACACTCAGCAAGGCCTGAACCCGAACTTTGACCTCCATCTGTTCATATCCGACAAATTCGGCCTTTGCCCCAGATTCAACCAGATCTTTCACCCCCTGCTCCCGGAGTTTAACCCCATCCCCTTTCCACGATACCCTGGACTTGGTGCGCTGCCGTTCCATGGCCACATGAAATCCCGCCTCATCAAAACCGATCTTTTTCTCCAGCGAAATATCACGGACAATGTCCATGGGAAACCCATAGGTGTCATATAACCGGAAGATAAAATCACCAGCAATCAGGGGATCACTGTCCTGACCAATCCGCTCGATCTCCTCATCCAAGAGGAGAAGACCTTTCTCCAGGGTCTCACGGAAACGCTCCTCTTCATTGACAACCACTTTCTTCAATAATTCGACAGCATCAAGTAGGTGCGGATAAGCATGGGCCATAGTTACAACAACCGTTGTCGTCACCTCATCCATAAAGGGTTTGTCAAGCCCGAGGTTCCGACCATAGCGCACTGCCCGGCGCATGATCCGACGCAGAACATATCCACGGCCTTCATTGGAGGGGAGGACCCCATCCGCCACCAGAAAGGCGGTGGCCCGGGCATGATCGGCAATAACCCGCATGGCTGTGGTATCGGCCAGATCCTGCCCATACGTACGTCCCGAAAGCCCTTCCAACCGGCTAATAATTGGATGGAAAAGATCGGAATCATAGTTGTTGAATTTTCCCTGGAGCACTGCCGCTACCCGTTCCAACCCCATACCGGTATCAATACTGGGCTTGGGCAAGCGAGTCGTAACCCCATCTGCCGTCCGATTAAACTGCATAAAAACCAGATTCCATAACTCAAGAAACCGATCACAATCACAGCCCAGGGCGCAGTCAGGACGACCGCAGCCCGCAACCGCTCCCTGATCAATATGGATCTCGGAGCAGGGACCGCACGGACCGGTATCCCCCATGGCCCAGAAGTTATCCTTCTCGCCCATGCGGACAATGCGCCCGGGCAACAACCCCTCAACCTTTTCCCACAACGCAAAAGCCTCGTCGTCCTCTTCATAGACCGAGACCCAAAGCTGTTCAGGAGGCACACCAAGCTCGCTGACAAGAAACTCCCAGGCATAGCGGATGGCATCTTCCTTGAAATAATCTCCAAAGGAAAAATTTCCCAGCATCTCAAAAAACGTATGATGCCGCGCCGTGTATCCGACATTTTCAAGATCATTATGCTTGCCCCCGGCCCGCACACAGCGCTGACAGGTGGTGGCCCGCACATAATCCCGTCGGTCTTCACCCATGAAGACCGTCTTAAACTGGACCATGCCGGCATTGGTAAAAAGCAGTGTTGGATCATCCTGGGGTACGAGAGAAGAACTTTCTACCACGGTATGGCCATGCCTGGCAAAATAGTCTAAAAATTTCTGCCGAATTATATTTCCATTCATAATATATAAGAGGAGTAGAGTGTTAAGGAGAAAAAACTACACAATGTATGGGAGCATGGCCTTGAATTCTGGAGTTCCGGCGCGGCCCAGCAACTCATAAATGATCATCTCGGCAGGGCCGACAATAGCCCCGGCCGCCGTCAAGCGGGCAAGACCTAATTCATAATTGGCTCGAGTACGTGAAGAGACCGCGTCCGCCACCACCCAAGGGGTCAGTCCCTGTTCGAGCGCGCCCATGGCCGTCTGATAAATGCAGATATGGGTTTCCACTCCAGCCAGAATCAACGTAGTCACCGAATCCGGCAATTTATTAACCTGTGCCCGTGTCTCCATATTGGCCAAGGCATTAAACTCGGTTTTATCAGGACGAGGAACACCCACCATCATCCCTTCGAGTTCAGGCACATACGGCCCCAATCCTTTTTTATACTGGGTATTGGCAAGGATGGGCATTTTCAAAATTCTGGCACATTCCATCAGCCGGACAATATTGGCAATGACCCGATCAGCCTCATGAATATGGGCCATCAGGCTCTGCTGTGGATCAATAATATGAAGACAACACTGCTTAGATTGTAAAAGCGAGATAGTCATATTTTTTTATCAACCAAAAAAAGTAAGAAATAAAATTATCACTCAAAAAACTGAATAGTATAAACTTTACTTCACTCTTGCCACCCTTTTTTCAACACCCTTTTTTCATACTCCGCAAACAACAAATAATTCCAATTCTAATTCAAAAGTGAATCTATTATCCATGGCCAACCGACAATAGAAAGCACTTTTTCCGTATCAGTTTCCATTTCCCGAAGTGCTATTTCCAAATGGTCTTCAAGGGCATCAAGGCTGTCAAATACA
>JAUSAB010000013.1 GCA_030653035.1 Desulfocapsaceae bacterium
CGCAGCTCAAAGGCCAGTTGCAGGCGCTGCTCCCGGCTCTCGCCCATGCCGATGATGCCGCCGGAGCAGACATCCATGCCCGCCGCCCGGGCCAGAAGGATGGTCTCCACCTTTTCTTGCCAGGTATGGGTAGTGCACACCTGCGGAAAGTAGTCGCGGCAGCTTTCCAGATTGCAGTGATAGCGCCGCACCCCGAAGGCGACCAGTCGTTCCGCCTTGTCGCGGGTCAACAGTCCCATTGAGGCACAGAACTTAAGGCCAGTCTCGCGGCCAAGCTCTTCGTACAACTGCCCCAGGCTCTCCAGCTGATCGCCTGCAACCGAGCGGCCGGCCGTCACCAGAGAGAGACGGCGCACACCATGACGGTCATTTTCCCTGGCCTGATCAAGTGCCACCGCCGTCTCGATCTGATCATAGTTGTCAATGGCCGCTGAATAACGGGCAGACTGGGCGCAATAGCGGCAATCCTCGGAACAGCGGCCGGAACGGGCATTGATGATGGAACAGAGGTCAAAGGAACTTCCATGGAAAAAACGACGGAGTTCATCTGCCGCCCGGCACAGTTCACTTAAATCAGAACCATCGGCAAGCGCCAACGCCTGTTCATAGGTGAGTGCGTCGCCATTGTGAATCTGCTGAAGACAGCTTTGAATGCTCATTGAAAAAGTCTGTTAGGAAGGGCAATACGCGTGTTGCCTGTCAGCGGCCTTAATTTTTTACACTGCCGAAGGCAAACTTGCTGATCAGCGACTCCAGGTCAACCGCTGATTCAGTCTCGCTCAGCACATCCCCATCAGCAAACAGTTTCTCATCACCACCCAGGGTCAGTTGAATATACTTATCACCAACAATCCCCTGCGACTTGACCGAGGCCATTGAATCAACAGGGACCCGCACCCCGTTATCAATCTGCAGGGCCACATGGGCGAGATCATCCTTGCCCAGCCAGGTACCCTTGACCTGGCCCACAACCACCCCGGCGATCTGGATCGCTGCGCCCTTTTTAATCCCGGAGATATTGTCAAATTCGGCGTTGACCACATAACTCTTCCTCGCGCTTAAAATCCCTACCTCACCAAGCTGCAAGGCCAGATAACCAAAGGCGAGAAAACCAGCCACCATAAAGAGACCAACGAAGAATTCAAGACCGTTCTGTTTCATTTTTCCACCACATAACTCCGAGACATTTTACGGATTAACGACACTGTTCTCTTTCACTCACTGACTGCACCCATTGTGCTTTTCACAAACGCGCGGATATGCGGTTCCTGCGACTTTTGCATGGCCTCAGGGTTGGCAAACACATCGGTTTTCCCCTCATTTAAGACCACAATCTGATCGGCCAACCGAAAGACCTTGGGGATATCATGGCTGACAATCACCGCCGTGTACCCAACCTGTTTCTGGGTCCTGGCAAAAAGATTGTAGATATCCTCGGTCATGGCCGGATCAAGGCCGGTGGTTGGCTCATCAAAAAGCATGATCTCAGGTTTTAACTGCAAGGCCCGGGCCAACCCAACCCGCTTGCGCATACCGCCGCTTAACTGGGCGGGAAACTTTTCTTCATGACCGGTCAGCTCAAGCTGGGCCAGAATGGCCATGACCTGCTCCCGGATCTCCTGTTCCGACTTGGTGGTTCTCTCACGCAGCGGCAGGGCCACATTCTCAAAGACACTCAAGGAGTCAAACAGGGCCGCGCCCTGAAACAGGACCCCAAACCGGGTGCGCAACTGCTCAAGGGCCCGCCCCCGCAATCCAGTCATATCAACACCCGAAACCAGGATCTGGCCGCTGTCCACCGGCATCAGGCCAAGGATCAGCTTCAGGGTGACACTTTTCCCCTGGCCGCTGCCGCCGGCAATAACGGTAGTCTTGCCGACCGGGATGGTAAAATTGACATGATCAAGGATCATCTGCCGCCCACCATCCGTCTTGGCAAAGGATTTGACCACGTCCCTGAATTCTATAGCTGATTCACTCATAAAACGTCACTCATAACAGCACTGCTGTCAATAAATAGTCAAAGATAAGGACGGCAATAGACGAATAGACCACGGCCTGGGTGGTCACCCGGCTGACGCTCTGGGCCCCGAACCCGGCCCCGCGGATCTGATAGACCAGATAACCGCGTCCGGTGCAGATCCAGACCACCAGCAGGGCAAAGACAAAGGATTTGAACGTTCCCAGCCAGATATCATGATTGGTGACGCTGGTGCGCATCCCCTCCAGATAACTGCCGGGATTCACTCCCATAAGCTTCACCCCGGCAATATAACCGCCGGTAATCCCCACCACATCAAAAAGGGCGGTCAACAGCGGAACAGACACCAGCGTTGCCAGAAATTTGGGGGAAATCAGATAGCGAAAGGGATCAACCGCCATACATTCAAGGGCATCAATCTGCTCCGAGATCCGCATGATGCCAAGCTCGGCGCACATGGCAGACCCAGCCCGTCCGGCCACCATAATGGCGGTCAGGACCGGCCCGAGTTCCATGATCAAGGTGAGGGAAACCGCAGAACCAAGCATCCCCTCCGCCCCGAACTTATGCAGCGAATAATAGCCCTGCAGCCCCAGTACCATGCCAGTGGATGCCGCCGTAAAAAAAATGACCATCACCGACCCGGCCCCGATAAAATGCATCTGCCGCATAAACTCGGCGAAACGAAAAGGACGCCGGAATATTCCTTTAATCGCAAGCCACAGATACAGGCCCATCCGCCCCATATCCTGAAGCACATAGAGGCCCGTCTCTCCTAATTTTTCCACGGGATTTCGTTGCATACTGCCTTCACCCTGCTTAAACGTCATCTAAAATATCAACAAAAGACCAACAAATTTTGAGCAGAATACCTCACCTGTTGCCAAATCGCACTTATCATTTAGAGGCCGTAAATAAAAAGAGCAAAGCTTTTCTTGCTCTTTTTATTTACGGCCTCTTATGCCGCATCCAAGAAACAGCAATCTTTACTGCTGTTTCTTGGTGTGGCGTCTAGCAAATTACATCTACCGGATATAATACAAGGTGCCGTTATGAAATGAACAGTGCTTTTTTACTCATTTCATAACACAGGCCAGGGATGGCCTGGTGTCGCTCGCTCCATGGACGGATAAAGAGCGACCGGCACCTTATGCCGCTTCAAAGAAAAAGCCAATCTCTTCCGGCTGTTTCTTTGAGTGGTGCCTGGCAGACAACAGACAAGGAAACATTATGAAGTCCATGCTGATCAGGGCATCCAGTCCTTACATCTTCCTGGGATCAAAGGCCTCACGCAGGGCCTCGCCGATAAAAATCAGCAGAACCAGGGTTCCCACCAGCAGGATAAAAGTGGACAGCGAAAGCCACCAAGCATCGATATTGGCCTTGCCCTGGGCCAGCAGTTCACCCAGGCTGGGAGTGGCAGGAGGCACACCGAGGCCAAGAAAATCAAGACTGGTCAGGGCCAGGATCGAGGCCGACATCCGGAAGGGCAGAAATGTGATGACCGGCGTCATGCCGTTCGGCAGAAGGTGGCGGACCATGATCGTGACATTGGAGACACCAAGGGCCCGGGCCGCCTTCACATACTCCATGTTCCGCCCTTTGAGAAACTCGGCGCGGACATAATCGGAAAGCCCCATCCAGCTGAAAAGCGAAAGCAGGATCAGGAGGAGAAGAACGCTCGGTTTAAAGATCGAGGCAAAGATGATCAGCAGATAGAGCTCGGGCATGGCGCTCCAGACCTCGATAAAACGCTGGCACAAAAGATCCGTCCTGCCGCCGAAGAATCCCTGGATCGCCCCGGCAAAGATCCCCGCCAGGGTTCCTACCAGGGTCAGGGCAAAGCCAAAGAGCACACTCAACCGAAAGCCATAGAGCAATCGGGCCAGGACATCACGCCCCCGGTCATCGGTACCCAGGACATTCTCACTGGTTGGCGGTGAAGGCACCGGGCCGTCAATGGCCAGATTGATGGTGTTGAAACTATGGCGGTTAAGCGGGAAAAAGGCGCGATTGGTGCCACCGGTGATCCGCTCCAGGATATAGGGGTCTTTATAGTCTGCCTCGGTCTCAAAGTCCCCGCCGAACACCTTCTCGGGATACGCTCGCACCAAGGGAAAATAAAACTCACCATTATAACGAATTAAAATCGGTAAATCATTGCTGAGCAACTCGGCGCCCAGACTGATCACAAAAAACAGACCAAAAAGCAGCAGGCTGAAATAGCCGCGCCGGTTCCGCTTGAACCTCCGCCAGCGCCGGTACCCCGGTGCGGCACCCTGCCGGGAAGCGCTGCGCAGCGAAGACTCCGGGGCTTGGCCGGAATCCGGCATTAAAGCTTGCTCTTCCACGTTACTCAACACTTTCAAAGCTTATTCGGGGATCCACCACCAGATAGCTGAGATCTGACAGCAGGCGGGAGATGAGACCAACAATGGTGAAGAAATAAAGCGTTCCCAGCACCACTGGATAATCCCGATTCAAAACGGATTGATAGGCAAGCAGCCCCATCCCGTCGAGCGAGAAAATCGTTTCAATCAGCAGACTGCCGGTAAAAAAGGCGGCGATAAAATAGCCGGGAAATCCGGTAATAATGGGAATAATGGCATTTCTGAAGACATGTTTATACAACACCTGCTGTTCACTGAGTCCTTTGGCCCTGGCCGTGAGCACATACTGTTTGCGGATCTCTTCGAGAAAGGAATTTTTAGTCAGCATGGTCATCACTGCCAGGCTACCCACGGCACTGGCGGTAATAGGGAGCACCATGTGCCAGAGATAATCGGTGATCTTGCCGACCAGACCCAGTTGCGACCAGTTATCGGAAACCAGCCCCCGTAAGGGGAAGACACTCCAGAAACTGCCGCCGCCAAAAAGGACAATCAGGGCAATGGCCAGGACGAAACCGGGGATAGCGTAGCCGACAAGAATAGCGGTGGAGCTGAGGATATCAAAACGCGAACCATCACGCACCGCCTTGGCAATACCCAGAGGGATGCACGCCCCATAGACAATAAGAAAGCTCCACAAACCAAGGGACATGGAAACCGGCATCCGGGAGATCACCAGTTGCGCCACGCTGGTATGATAATAGTAGGACGAGCCGAAATCAAAGACCAGATAGTCCTTCATCATGCGCAAAAAACGCGTAAGAGGCGGCTGGTCAAAACCATACAATGCTTTCAGCTTGGCCACCTTCTCATGATCAAGGCCGGAGTTCCCGCGATACATGGATGAGGTGGCCGCTCCGACCTCACCGCCACCCTTGCCATGGCCCTCAATCTGGGCAATCATCCGCTCCACCGGCCCACCCGGAACAAACTGGGTAACCGTGAAGGTGACGAGCATCACCCCAAACAAGGTCGGGATCATCAGCCCTATGCGTTTCAAGATATAATAGAACATGCCCGTTTCCTGTTACGTCTCACTGATGGCAGCCCATGATGCCAATTCATAATCAACAGATAAAAAAAGGCTCACTATCCAAGCGAATTTCATCTGGAATTTCTCTTGTATTTTTTCCATCTTTATGTCTTTGTGCACAAAGAAAATAACGTATGAAAACAAATCCTTCAATTTTAAATAGGTTCTCCCTACCTTCAACAATGATCACCAACCAAAAAGATCTACGGGCCCTGATCGACCGGGCGCGAACCATTGACGCCGTTGCCCTCGACACTGAATTTGTCTGGGAACGCACCTATTACCCGAGACTGGGACTCATTCAACTGGCGCTCTCCAATGAGGAATGCTTTCTCATTGATCCCTGCGCCTTGACCGATCTTGCTCCTCTGGGAGAATTACTCGGAGATCCGGCGGTTGTCAAAATATTTCATGACGCCCCCCAGGATCTGGCGATTCTATACCAGGCCACCGGTGTTCTTCCCCAGAATATTTTTGATTCCAGACTGGCCGCGGGCTTTGCCGGAATCTCGGCCACGATCTCGCTCGGCAATCTGATCAAGGAACTGCTCGACATCGACCTGCCCAAAACCGAGACCCGAACTAACTGGCTGCGCCGACCGCTCAACCCAAAACAGATCGAATATGCCCTTGATGATGTCCGCTACTTGCGGGCCCTGCGGGTCTTGCTCCTCGCCCGTATTCTGAACCCGACCGTCACCGGCTGGCTCAAAGAAGAATTGGAGAAATATAACGAGCCGGGATTCTACCAGCCGCCAGCCGATGAAACCCGTTACCTGAAGATCAAGGGGGCTGACAACCTGAACTGGCAGGCCCTGGCCTCGCTCAAGGAGTTGGCTGGCTGGCGTGAGCAGGAGGCGCGGCAACGCAACCGTCCGCGTGGACATATCGTAACCGATCAGGCCCTTCTCTGGCTTACCGCAAGACAGATCCAGACCCTTGACGCCATGCAACAATGCGAGATGCTGTCACAGCAGATCATTGACCAATACGGGCCGCAACTCCTTGCCCTGATTCACAAAGGGCTGTCTTGTCCTGCACAAAACTGTCCGCCCTCACTCCAGACTGCAAAACTGAACAAAATGGAACAGGAAAAATTAAAAAAACTGCACGAATATATCACCCTGAAAAGCGATGTTCTTGGCCTGGACCCCAGCCTGATAAGCAATAATACCGAACTACGGGCCCTGATTCGCTCCCGGAACCAACCGGAGCAAATCTACCCCAAAAGACTGGCCAACGGCTGGCGAAAAGGGTTCCTGGCGGAAATGCTTTGAGCTTGCTTTGATAGCCAGACAGGCCAGTCGTGTTTCCTGAGAAAAAAACAACACTATATTATGATTTGTTTTCTCTGTCTGCTGATGAATCCACACACTCTAAAAAAATCCGCGCCTGACAACGGACGCAGATCGTTACGATAAGGGTCGCACAGTTCACCGAAGTTGAACGAAGCCACCAAAATAGTCACAGTTCGACGTATCCCCTTAGCCAACCTGGCAGGCAAAACAATACCCCCAGAATGTACTGCTATAAACTCGCCCCATGAATAAATAGATAGGCAATAAGGGCAACACTCAGAGCGGCAACAACCAAGTTCGCAACCACTCCTATATTTACTCGATAGCCCTCCGGAATTTCAACAGGCTTAAGGGTGCGAAGAACTGTGCGGTACTGGACAACGGCCGCGGCGGCAGCAAGCGAGCCCAACACAATAAAGGCAAGACCAATCCAGAACGAAAAGCCTCTTTGCAGCACAGCGCCTTTTGAGGGCGACAGCATATACACAAACAGACCAAAGCGTTCAATCACAAAACCGAATGCCATTAATGTCAGGCTGGTGCGATTCCAGGCAAGGAGCGTACGCTCAGCCGCAAAGAAAACCCTTGGATCTCTCAGGTCAGACATGTGTAATCACCATAGTACCAAACCTCCTGATATGATCAACATCAAGCACCCCCCAGACCACGAGAAAAAGGGTTCTTCGACGTTTGATATGGAAATATTATTCCAGTGCTTGACCTGAAGAGTAAGAGCATCCGGCATGGGCAATCGTCAGATCTTTTACTTTCCCCTCATAATCTCATAGATAGTCTGGGCAAGCTGACTTTTGATGACCGGCTTGAGCAGATAGCCATCAATCCCCATCCGTTTGGCCTTATCCTCATCCATGATATCGCTGAACCCGGTACAGAGGACTACCGGCATGGCTGGGTTGAGATGTTTGATCCTCCGGATCAGTTCTGCCCCATTCATGGTCGGCATGGTCATGTCGGTGAGTACGAGGTCGATCCGTGCACCATTCTGCTGGAACGTCTCCAGTGCCTGAGTGCTGCTGGAGCAAAGTACCACCTCGTAGCCAAGGCTGAGCAATAGCTCCCGCAGAAGCTGACCAACCGCCACCTCGTCGTCCACCACCAGAATGGTTCCACTCCCTTGTGGAATCGGCACAACCGCCTTCTCGGCAAGATCATTTCCATGTGTCGCAATCTGCGGCAGGTAAAAATGAAACTCCGTGCCACGCCCTGGCTCACTGTACACGGTGATATGCCCATGATTACTCTTCACTATGCCATGCACCACGGATAGGCCCATCCCTGTTCCTTCTCCATGCTTCTTGGTGGTGAAATAGGGTTCAAAAATCCGTTCAAGCAATTCCTTCGACATGCCGCAGCCTGTGTCCGATACAGCCAATTTCACATGCGGCCCTGGCACAAGGGTGAATTTATCAAGAGAGTCCTGGGTGGTAAGCTCGACCACAGACAGACTGACACCAAGCTCTCCTCCGGTTTCCCGCATTGCGTGGTAGGCATTGGTGCAGAGATTCATCAGAATCTGATGGATCTGGGTCGGATCAGCCATCACCAGGCCACAGTCGACTACATTTTGCTTGATGGTGATGGTGGTCGGGATTGAGGCGCGTAACAACTTGAGCGCCTCCCTGACAATCATGTGGATCTGTACAGGCTGTTGCTGCCGCTCGGTCTGACGGCCGAAGGTGAGGATCTGCTTGACCAGTTCCTTGGCCCGCTTGCCGGCGTTGAATATCTCCCGCACCAGTCCTTGCTCTTGGCTGTTGCTGGCCAGCCGGTCAATGAGAAGTTCGCTGTAGCCGAGGATCGGAGTGAGTATATTGTTAAAATCGTGGGCAATGCCGCCAGCCAGGGTGCCGATGGCCTCCATCTTCTGGGCCTGGCGAAACTGCCCCTCCAGCGCCTTTAACTCCGTGACGTCCCGAGAGATACAGATAATGCTCCACTGTTTGTTGTCCGGGCCGAAAACTGGAGCGGCGGAAACCGAGAAGGTCTTGCCCAACCGCTCATGCACGATTTCCGCAGTATGGATTGCCTCATCCTTGACAGTAAAGGCTGCCGGGCAGTCGTTACAGGGTTGGGTCCCACCATGAAACACCTCGTAACAGAATTTCCCCACCAACTCCTCGCGCTCAAGGCCGAGCACCTTGCAAGCCTGACGGTTGGCCCTGAGGATGCGGTGATTGGCGTCCAGGATGGTGGCGATGTCACCGATGGCCTCAAAGGTCAGCTCCCATTCCTCCTTGGCCTTGAGGATTTCCTGTTCTGCCTGCTTGCGCTCGGTGATATCGCGGACAGTGGCTTGAAGGAACGCCTCTCCTCCCCACTCCATCCTGGTCAGGAGCACATCGGCTGGAAACTCCTCGCCGTCGATCCGCCGGTGCATCCACTCGAAAGAATTGGTACCTTCGCGCATGGCCGTCTCAATCATCTCCCTGGCTTTCTCGGCAGAAGGGCGCCCGTCCAGCTGGATATCGGCAGACAAAGTCCAGGGATCGAAAGAAATAAAGTGCTGCTCGTCCTTGGCTCCGAACATCTTGATGGTTGCCGGGTTTCCGGCAGTGAACCTCCAGGTAGGAGGATTAAGGATCATGATTGCGTCAAAGGAGCTGTTGAAGATCCCCCGGTATTTCTCCTCAGACTCGTGCATGCTGGCCATCGCCTGCTCGCGCTGTTTCAGAACCTCTTGTTTTTCCAGAAGCTCTTGTTGCAGTTTTCCGGTATGGACTATGGCCTTATCGGCCAGAGGCGCAAGCAGTCGCTTCATGCCATACAGGCCGAAAGCCAACAGAACCGTAACAAAAAGGCCAAGGGATACTATCAGGGTGTTGATGGGCGCGTACAGCTCATCCTTGTCTATGCTGCAAAGAATTATCCAGCTGGTGTGCTTTATTCGGTCTCCAACCTTTAGAGCGTGGCCTTCACGGAGTATACATGGCAAGGCGTTGCTCCCTGCTTTAGTAACAGTGGCAAAGGCCTGATCGAGTTCCTTTTGGCGGGATAACTCGTTTTCCTCTTTTAGGTGACTGGTTTCCCTTGGAGGATAAAAGCTTTGTGCGCTGTTTTGCGCTAAGCGGCCCAGAATCATTTCCCCTGTTTTCCCGAAGCCGGAGAGGTCCTGGGTGATCTCCTGAATTTTTTCAGTGGTGAAGAGGACAATATCGGTGCCAACCCGTTGATGGTCCCTGGTCAGAATGGGAGCGCTGACAAGGAGATAGAGCTTGCCATTGATCCTCTCCGGCCCCTTGATGAGGAAATCTTCCCGGTCGTTTGGAAAGATCCAGTATTGGGGAGGGATGGGAATGCCTGTGAAAACGATGAGCGTGTTGTGGGCGTCAAAACGGCTGACTCCAACTCCGTTCCCAGAAAGGGTGCTGGCGTCATCCAGCTTGGGTCGCGTGAAATCAGCTAATTCTGCAAGGGTGATTTCTTGGCGATTATACTTTTCAAGACTCTCCCGAATCTGGGTACGACTGGTGACCTGTTTGGCGGTTTCGATGGCCTTATCCAGAAAAATTTCCACCGTGGAGCTGCGCGATTTAACCGCGAAGAAAAGATGTTTTTCCTGTTCGCTTTTGAGCCGTTGGGTGAGGGGTATAATACAGGCAAGGACAAGAAGAATGCTGACGACTAAAAGCCCAAGGGAGGATTTCAGGAGGAGCGTGCGTCGAAATACTGCTTTGAAATCTACCGGTAATGTAGATTCTGTCCCGTTTTTAGTCATAAGAAATCTCAGGGGAATAAAGATCTTCGTGGAAAGGAAAGGGGGCAATCATTGGTTTGTTGGAGCACATCCATGATAAAACTCCCTGTTCGAAGAGCAGAGTAAAAGACGACCTTCCCTGACCCAAAGAACGCTGATGCGCTTGACGCCATGTTCGAGGAAGCTGATCCGGGGCACCGGAGCGGTGATAGAGCAGTGATGCTGAAAGAAGTTGAGATGACGCCAAGTCATTGCCTTAAAGTCGTGGGCCTTACAGGACTTGCCGCACTCCGGGCAGAGATGCAAGGCGCCTCGATCAGCGGCAAGTATGAGATGGAGTTCATAAGGTTTCTTGAGCGTATCCAACTGTTGTTCCATCAAATTCCAGGGTGGCGCAAGGACGGGGCCAAGGGCGAAAATTTCATTGCTTTGCATGGGAGTTGACTCCAAGTGGCGGCGAGAAATAGTATGCCGCTCAAAATAGTCAATTCCACACAAAACGTCGAAGAGCCAAGAAAAACCCGTTCTCCACTCCCTTTACGATTGACGATGTTACCGAGAAGCATAAACAATCATTCTCCCTTACCTCTTGGCAAATCCCTACACTCTAAGAAGATCCGGGCCTGACAACGGGCACAGATATTCCTGTCCAACCGCTTGAATATGGCGGCAACGGCCTCATTCTTCAGCTCAAAGACGTTATCAGCGCTCAGGATATCCCAATCGTCGCTCTGTTGCAGGGCATCAAGCACCGGCCTTTTGATCTCACAGAAGTACAGTTTTTTCCCTTTTTCCTGTTCCTTTTTAATCAGATCAACAATAAAATCCGCCCCGGCCATATCAACGAAATTGACCCCGGCAAAGATCAACAGAAAATTTTTCTGCTCAGAAGAGGCACGGAACAACTGACGCAGTTGCTCCTGCACATGGTTAATCGCCCCAAAAAATAAAGAACCGTCAATCCTGACAATCTTCAATTGCGGACACTCGGGTAGAAACGAATTGGTAACAAAGGACCGCGAGGGATGATGGGGATCAGGAACACGGCTCAACACTCGGGGGTGAGAGGTCTGGTTCAGATAGAGCATCAGGGAAAGAATGATGCCAAAAAGAATGGCAAATTCCAGTTCGAGAAAAAGTGTGGCCAGAAAAGTAACAACCAGAATGACACTGTCCGCTCGGCTCGTCTTCAGTATCCGTTTGATATGATGAAAATCAATCAGTCCCCAGGCCACAAGAAACAAAATGCCGGCCATGGCAGCATTGGGAAGATAACTGGCATAAGGGGCCACAACCAGCACCACCACCATCAGTAAGGCGCCCGCAAAGATGGCGGCAAGAGGGGTTTTAGCCCCGGCTTGAAAATTCAAACCACTGCGGTTAAAAGAACCGGTGGACACATATCCGGAAAAAAAACTGCCGACCATATTCGAAAAACCCTGACCAATAAACTCCTGATTCCCATCCAGATCCTGTCCGGTCTTGACCGCCAGTGCCCGGGCAATGGAAACCGCTTCAGTCAAGGCAAAAAGGGTCATTGCCAGAGCCACAGGAGTCAGATCACTGATGACATTCAGGGTAAAATGCGGAGAAGATAATGGCGGCAGAGAAGAGGGCAGGGCACCTACCATCGGTATATCGGCCACTCCAAATCGGGAAAGACCAAAGGAGACACCACACCCAACCAGCATGGCAACAATCATATAAGGGACTTTCGGCAAAAAACGACGGATAAGAAGCCCGGAGATCATGGCCGCCAACCCGACCGCAACCACATGGGGATTAAAATCGACCCACCTGCTGGCCACTCCGTACACCGTCTGGTGGAAATGACCGCCTCTGGGTATCTCGATGCCGAAAAAGTGTTTCAACTGACTAGAGGCAATCAGCAAGGCCGCCCCGGCAGTAAAACCAACGACCACAGAATGGGAAATAAAATTGACAAGGGCGCCTAATCGGGCCAGCCCCATTACCAATTCAATCAACCCCACCATCATAGTTAAGGTTAAGGCTAGTTGGACATATTCAGCGCTGCCAGGCACCGCATATTTACTGAGGCTCGAAAACAGGACCAGGGACGCCGCGGTTGTCGGCCCGGACACCAGTTGCCAGGAAGAACCGAAAAGGGCCGCGACAATGGCCGGGACCATGCCTGCATACAGACCATACTGGGGAGGCATGCCGGCAATGGTGGCAAAGGCAACCCCCTGAGGCAGGGCGAGAATCGCCCCGGTCAGACCGGCAATCAGGTCAGCACGTACGGTCGTGCGCGTTACTTTGGGCCACCATTTTATAAATGGCGTGCAAAGTGCACACCAGCCACGGCAATCCTTTAATTCCACTGACTCTTCCATCGTCGCACCTCAAAAAGAATGAGTACAAAAAACCGAATAAATTCTATTCGTTTACTTCCCTCTCACCTCTTCCGGCTCACATCAAGATACAGATCCGGCCGATTACAATCCCCGGAAGATGTCACCCGCCATGATCGGTTGGTGCTTATCTGATGGATATAGACGTCTTGCCCACCCTTTTCGACAACGCTTACCACCCAGTCCTGAGCATTTGACCAGAACTGGTTATCAAAGGTATTCCCCGGCGGCGCGTCAACTTGTGCCAACCGCTTCCCATTGCTGATATCATAAATATCCAGCCTGGTATGACCGCCACCATTCACCGTGACCCTATCCCCTGAAGGTGACAGACTGGCGGAACATCCCCTGGCAATCCATTTACTTTCCCTGGTGTCAAGATTCATGGTTTCCACATGAAACCCGAGGCCATGCACAGTTACAGCAAGAACATGCTCAGAGACATCCAGCTCACGATATTTTTTTCCTTTCACAATCGAGACGATGGCGCATGTCTTCCAATTCACCGCCTTAATTTCATCCCCATCAGTAAACCATATCATCTCCCCGCCCGGATGAAAAGCAACGGCGTGAGGAAACGCGGCCTGCGCCAAGATTACCTGTCTCCGATCCACCAGGGATATTATGCCAATAGCATGAGCCTGCACATAGGCCACAACCTTCCCATCCGGTGACCAGCGGGGATAGGCGCCACCGGGAACAATTCGTTCGGCAGACGAAGAGCCAGTCTGTTGCAGATAAATACCATCAGGACGTTCATACACAATCCGCCCTGCAATCTCGGGGAACACACCCTTTTCTGGCGCTGACCAGGCCGAGCCCCAGGAAACCAGCAGATTCACGCACACAAAGGCCAGCATGACACATCGAGCCAAACTCACCTCTGTTCCCTCAACCATGGCAGCACTTACCGTACCTCAATAATGCGTCCCTCAACCGCCGGCGCTACCGGCGAACCTTTTGCCAGTGCATCCAGCACGACATCGCGCAAAAAACCACCAGGATCGTTATAGACCAGCCGGCTGCTGCGCATGGCCCCGCCAGTTTCGGCGTAATCACCAGCGCTTTTAATCGCCTGGCCAAAGGCGGTGTAACCGTCGCCTCCAGCCGCCATAAAATCAAGAGTGGCCACGGTATATTCCTGCTGCGGATCAATAGGTTTTCCGCCAAGAGTGGCAGAGACAATCCGCTGGCCCACCGGCTTGCGGCGATCAAAGGTAAAGGTCATTCCAGATACTTGAGGAAAACGCCCTTCTCCGCGCTCTACCCCGGAAACTCCATGTTCCAGGGTCTGCAGCAGGAGCTGCCCGTTCATCTTCACCGCCACCAGATAGTTGTTGAACGGAAGCGCTGCATAGATCTGCCGGAAAGTGATCTCTCCCTTGCTCAGGCCGGTCCGCAGACTGCCGCCATTCACCAGGGCCGCCTGGGCGCCGGTCGTACGGCGGACGATATCGGCCACCAGATCCCCCAGATTAGTCTCCTGCTGGCGCGCCCCCTCCTGGATCAAATCGACCTCTGTTGTCCCGGCCTTCTGGTTCAACACGATATCCACCTGGGCGTTATATCGCTCCACCAGTGCTGCTGTTACCGGCTCTGCGCCACCAGGCGTTGGCACAATCTCCTCCAGTCGGCCGGAAGCTGCCAGCAATTTCTCCTGATCAACAGTCATATCCACCACCCCCAGCAACCGGCCATGATCACCGGCCTGGACCACCGCGCAATTACCGATCCGCACCGGCGCCTGCACTACAGTATGGGAATGACCGCCGACAATCAGGGTGGGAACATCAACGGCTTCAGGGCCCGTACAGAGATCTTCGGCGAGTGCCAGATCCTGTTCATGACCGATATGGGTCAACAGCACCACCAGATTGGTGTCCTTTTCTCTTGTCCTAATCTGTTCCCGCGCGGTCAGCAACGGTGCGGCAAAGGTCAATCCTTTGGTATTACGGGGATGGGAGGACTGCGGCACGTCATCGGTCACCAGCCCAATCACGGCAACCTTTCCCTGAGGGAGGTTAAAAGAAGTCTGGGGAGTAACCCCCGGCAAACCAGTGACATTCGCAACCAGAACAGGAAATCGGGCTTCACTGATCCGCTGTTTCAGCACCTCCTGACCAAAGTCATATTCGTGATTACCGGTCACCATGGCATCAACCTGCAACTGGTTGAGCAAGGCAATGGTCGAATACCCCTGCGAGAAATTTGTCCAGGTATCCCCCTGGATCATATCTCCGGCGGCCAGGAACAGACCAGGCTGCTCGGCCTGAAGCGCTTTCAACCGCGCCGCCAGCCAGGCCGCCCCCCCTTGCCGGCCTTTTGTTCCGGGAGGTTGCGTCGGATTGGCAAAGCCATGAAAATCATTGATATGGTAGATCCGATAGGTAGCGGGAGCAGCGACGGCCAGGGCCGGAGTCTTCGCTTCGCTTCGCTTACCTGGCTCAATGTCGGGGGAGCCAAGGACGGCGGGAGCGGCGACGGCCAGGGATGGCCTAATGTCGCGGGAGCCAAGGGCGGCGGGAGCGGCCCATCCTGCCTCCGAGCCACTTAACAACAGAACCAGAGCGAGAACAAATGGTTTCATGATCTCCTTATTTCGTTGTGAAATGAACAAAGCCATCATCCTCTTTTATGCAGCAACAACATCAGCCAGGGAAGATCTTTGGAAACCTTCGAGGTAAATTGGGCAGCCGGCACATACTGTTTGATAAAATCCACATATGCCGAACTGCGGGTATAAACCCCGTAATATCCATTCTGTTCCTCACACCCGGCACCATAGGAAACAAGCCCGACATGCACCCACTGGCCATCAACCATAAGCATCATGGGGCCGCCGCTATCCCCGCTACAGGCATCCTTGGCCACCGCATACCCGGCACAAAACTGTGAGCCTGACAAGGTAACTCCATAGGCATAATTGCAATACGAATCGGCAACAACCGGCAGATTAATCTGCCGTAATTTCTCCGGATAATACCAGCTTGTCGGGGTGTCAGCGAGCCCCCAGCCAACCAGGGTGGTCATCTGGCCCAGGAGCTTTGCATCAATCCCCTGCATGGAAGCGCCGGAAAAGATGGCGATGGATTGCTGACCCGAGGCGGTGTTCAACTCAAGCAGGGCAATATCGTTGGCATGAAAATCGACATACGCAGGATGTTTGACAATCCGTTTCACCGGGATTCTCGTCCCGGTCCAGTTATTCAGGTCATAGGCGCCAACCGCCACCTGCATATCACTGGCAGACTTGCCCTCAACACAATGACCGGCAGTCAGCACCCAAGTGGGGGCAATAAGCACCCCACCACAATACTGAGCTGTATACAGATCAGATTCACTGGCTTTTAAAATTGCCGTCATCCATGGCCAATCACCACTGGCCGCCTCATAGCCGCCCATGATCTGGGGAACAGCCGAAAACCTGCCCTCTGCCGGCAACGATTGTTCAGCAGCATAAAGCGTCTGGCCGTAAAGGCTAAAGAAAAGCGCACAAACAATTAATACCGTTTTTTTCATTGGTTGTTCCCTCATTCTGAAAAATATTCAAGCTATGGCATCAGGGTGTGCTCCACCAGGATCTTTATCCCGATGCCACACAGCGTAAGGCCACCAAAAACCTCAACCCGTTTTCCCCAAATGCCGTTAACACGGCGGCCAAGCAACATCCCAATCACGGTCAGCACCCCTGCCGTCAGGCCAATCACCAGAGACGGCACCCAAACACTGACACTGAGCATGGCCAGGGTCAGACCCACGGCCAGGGCATCAATACTGGTGGCCACCGACAGCATGATTAGCGACCAGCCACGGGTCGGATCACGAACCAGATCATCTTCATCATGGTCGGCAAAGGCCTCATAAATCATCTTGCCGCCAACAAAAGCCAGGAGCGAAAAGGCAATCCAGTGGTCATAGGCGGCAATCCATCCCTGAATAGTCATCCCGGCCAGCCAGCCAATCACCGGCATAAACGCCTGAAAAAGACCAAAATGAAAACCCAGACGAAAGAGGTGCCGCCCGTTCATAACCGATAAGGCCAGACCGGTGGCCAAGGCAACGGCAAAGGCGTCCATGGCCAGGGCCACAGCAATGCCTAATAAAGTGATTGTATCCATGGTCTTTTTCTCTTCAATTCAGTTGAGAACTCGGAAGAATCCACATCAATTCCCCCCTTTGAAAAAAGGGCGCCAGGGAGGATTTTAACACACAATCAGCATTCAGCATCATTCAGGACCCACTCCTGAAACACTTGGTCGGCAAGGGGTGGAACCTTCAAGGTGTGCGTTTCTCTTCCTAGAGAAATACGCACCTCCCCCTCTGCGGGGCCATCTTTTATTTTTTTGCCAAAGCGCACCACTAGTGCTGCCGCCAGTTGCAATGCCTCCTGCAACCGAGCACCATACTCATAAAAACTCCCCGGTCGCTCCTGCGCCATCCCTGGCGCCCGCGACACTGGGCCGTCCATGGCCTGCGGTCGCTCCTGCGCCGTCCTTGGCGCGCGCGACATTGGGTCATCCAGAGCGTCCGCCCGCCTGAGAAGAGCAGTTGGGCCGGGACGCACCGGCATGGAGAGCACCGCATCGTCATCCTGGACCATGGTCAGCAACCGCGCGTTTTCCTGCTCGTTGCGCCCCAGGATCAACCAGCCGCCACCGGGCAGCAGAAACTGCCGGCCCGTAAGAAGCAGACGCACATCCGGCACCGTGATATCTTCGATACGAACAATGGAATTTCCTTGATAGATACTGGCAATCCGGGGGCTGAGAATAGGATCGGCCAGGATACAGCCGCCGGCCGGGGTAGGAAAATCAACAATCCCCATCTCTCTGGCCAAGGCGATCTGGCGGGAACGGCTACGGCCATTCATATCAAGCAGTTTTTCCCGATCAATCCAGCCGCGCGCCTCGGCCTCGGTCTCCGGAAGCAGTTTGGCCGACAAGGGACGCAGCAGAAAACGATCGGCACCGGAATCACGCTCAATGACCCGCAAGGTATCACGACGCTGCGACATGGGCCGCTGCCCCAGCACCTCACCGGTGACCAGGAAAGAGGCGCCGAGGGCGGCCATCATCTCCTGCGCCCGGACGAGCATGAGAATCTTACAATCAATGCAGGGATTGAAATTCTTGCCAAAACCATGCCGGGGATTATGGAGCAGTTCCAGATAGCCGCTGCTGAGGTCTTCAAGGAGCACCTCAATCCCATACTTGTTGAAGACCTCCTGTTTGTAGGCATCAGGAGCGGCCAGAAGCTCATAATCAAAAAAAGGGGTCACAAACTTGACGGCGATGACCCTGATTCCTTGCGCCGCCACTACCCGGCAGGCCAGAATCGAATCCAGACCGCCTGAAAAAAGGGCCAGGGCCGTTATCTTGGGCACACATTCCCCTTTTCTTTTAGTCCAGCCTGCCCACTCTTTCCCTTGGCCAGCAGTTCCTGGGCCCAGGCACGGGTCTGGGCTGAAACCGAGTCACCCGCCAGCATCCGTGCCAGCTCATCCACTCTTTGTTCATGGGCGAGCAGAGAAAAAGAAGAGAGGGTACGACCTTGCGTCATCTGTTTGGCCACCCGGAAATGGGTGTTTCCCCGGGCGGCAATCTGGGGCAGATGGGTGACACAGAAGACCTGATGATGACCGGCCAGTTCCTGAATCTTGCGGGCGACCGCCTCCGCCGCCTCACCGCCAATACCCGCGTCCACCTCATCAAAGATAACGGTCTCCACCATATCTTTTTTTGCCAGCAGACATTTGAACGCCAGCATCAAACGCGAGAGCTCGCCGCCTGATGCCACCTTGGCAAGTGGCCTGGCGGCCTCCCCTGGATTTGCTGAGAAAAAGAATTCCACCCGATCCCAACCATTACTTCGGACCATCTCAATACCTTGCTCCCGTCCTGACTCATCTTCCTGAAAACGAACCTCAAAACCTGGATAGTTAAAGGCCAGAGACGCCAGTTCCGCAGCCATGGCCTTTGTCACCTGTTCGGCCGTCTGCCGGCGTCTGGCCGACAGGGCGGCAACCTGGCGCAACAACTCCTGTTCCAGACCAGCCACCACCGACTCCAGCTCACTCATATTCTTGTCCATATTGTCAATGAGCTGAAGCTCGCTCTCCGCCTCTTCCGCATACCTGAGAACAGCCTCAAGGGTCTCGCCATATTTACGTTTCAGATGGTGCAGTCCATTGAGACGCTCATTCACCTGCTCAAGACGGGCAGGATTATGTTCGAGTGAGTCCTTGTAACTCCGCAACTGACTGACAAAATCCTCGGCCTGATAACTGTAGGCGGTAAGCTCGGCCGCCAGCCCTTCCACCTGGGCATCAAGCTGCACCACCTGCTCCATGTCCCGCCGCACCTCAAACAACCCGTCGACAAGAGTAGTCGAAAAGAAACGATACACCCTCTGACTAAGGGCAATCAGGGCATCCGCACTTTTAAGCCGTTTGCGCTCCGCGGCCAGATCCTCATCCTCACCCACCACGGGCCCGACCTGCTGGATCTCGGCCAGCTGATACTGGAGAAAATCGCGCCGCTGCTCCTTATCCCGCTCCTGCTGACGAAGCAGGGCCAACTCATCCTTTTTCTGCCGCCACTTTGTAAAAACCGTGGCAACCTGCGCCCGCTCCTCCCAATGTTCACCGAGCGCATCAAGGAAATCAAGATGCAGCGCCGGTTGCAACAACTGTTGATGATCATGCTGACTGGCAACGTTGAGCAGATTGTCTGCCAGCAGAGAAACCATCTTTGCCGTTGCCAGGGAGCCATTCACATACAACCTGCTCTTGCCGCTACTGGTGAGCACCCGCTTGAGAATCACCGAGGTTTCATCCCCAAATCCTGACTCCTGCAAGGCCTGCAGCAGATCATGATGATCGGCGTTCACTACAAAAAGCGCCTCCACCACACACTGATCCGCGCCATTCCTGATCCAGTCCGCCTGTGCCCGCCCACCCATGAGGAGATGAATGGCCCGTAGCATGATTGATTTCCCGGCACCGGTCTCACCGGTCATCACCACCAGTCCTCCCCCCTCTTCCTGATCAAAATGGAGATGCAGGGATTCGATTAAGGCAAGATTTTCAACCTTCAATTCACACAGCATTTTTTTCTTCCAAGCATATACTCATAATTCTCGTCACGTCTTGACTCGCTCCCTAAACAACGCTATTCTGAAATAATACAATTTCACCTGTGAGAATAAACGACTCTACGAAAAAAAACTTTACCGACAGACTTCCTTTTTCCTGTCCTTTACCGCCCCACCAGGCCCGCCATGCCAAAAAAAAATACCCTCAGCGCCAGCCTCGAAGATTATCTGGAGGCAATCTACCATATCATTCAAGACAAGCATGTGGCCAGGAGTAAAGAGATCGCCGCCCGCCTGCAAGTCAGTCGCGCATCCGTCACCGAGGCCCTGCAGGCCCTGGCCAAAAGAGAGTTCATCAATTACGCCCCCTATGAGGCCATCACCATGACCAAAAAGGGGGAAAAAGCGGCAGAAAGTGTCATCTTTCGCCACGACGCCCTGAAACAATTTTTCATTGAGGTCCTGGCCGTTGACCACAGTGTGGCCGAAGAAGGTGCCTGCCGGGTCGAACATGCCGCCCCGCCGGAGGTCATCGCCCACATGATCTCTTTTATCGAATTCTTAAAGATCTGCCCGCGCGGCGGCAGCGAGCTGCTCCAGGGTTTTGCTGACTACTGCAAACAGGGTAAGACCAGAGACAACTGCGATGCCTGCATGTCAAGCTGTCTTATTGCACAGGGGCCTGAAAGGCAAAAAGGAGGAAACTAATAACAAAAAAGCCCCATTCTCCGCCCCCTGCTCTCGGTTACCGCAGCAATCCGACAATTTCCCCCTCTTCTGGAAAGCGTTTCATCTCCTTCTTGGAAAACACGATCTTTTCGTCAGCAGTGACCTCAAACACCCCGCCTGTTGAAGGGAGCAACTCCACCTTCGCACCAAACGTCTTTTTTAATTCTTCTTCCAACCTGGAAGCACGAGGTTGATAGTTTCACTTTGTACAATATTCAATTGTAATATTCATTGGTTACCCTTTCACCAATAATGTTCTCTCCAACCTTGACGAGTAAAAATACGACACACAGCCGTCATGACCCCAACCATCACAACCAGAAAATATACCCAAAAGAACGGACAGTTAATTCAATTAACTGCAACATTACAATTGACTATACTTTCAGCTATTGTAGAGTAATTTAATCTACGGGAGCAAGACAGACAAGAATTAAACCGGTTATCAAACAATTTGCATCATCAAAAATAGTTCACTATGACCAATAATGCTCATCTCTTTGCCCGTCTCCAGGACTCTAGAAACCTTCCATCCCTGCCCCAGATCCTGCTTCAGGTTATTGCCCTTGAGGATCAGAAAGATCCTGACATCAAAGAACTTGTCAAAATTATAGCTCAAGATCCTTCCATCAGCGCCAAGGCATTACGACTAGTTAATTCCGCATATTTCAGCATGCAAGGCAAATTCACTAGCCTTGAAAGAGCCGTCCTGTATCTTGGGCCCGATATCATCAAAAATATCGTTATAACCGCTTCCATACACCATGTTTTCAACAGCGTGAAACGAAACGGCTCTTTTCCCATGGACCGTTTCTGGTGGAACTCTTTTTCCTGTGCCATATTTTCCAAAAGAATTGCCCAACAAACAAAGTATCGAAATATCGAAGAGGCCTATATGGCAGGTCTGCTTCATAATCTTGGGAAATTATTGCTGTGGACGAATTTCCCCAAAGAATACGGCTCCATATTGCCATTACTGGAAGCTCAGACCGATGAATGCGATGCGGAAAGACAACAAATCGGGATTACGCACTGCGAGGCCGGCTCCTGGTTAATCAAACACTGGAACCTGAACTCATTTATGGCTGATGCCGTCCTCTATCATCACGAACCCATTGCCCGAGTCAAAAACAGCTTCCCCTTAGTGAAGATAACCTGCCTGGCTCATAAACTCAGCAAGATGGAGAACGAGGATCAGGCCTCAATACTTGCCATCGGCAAGGAACTCCTGGGGATAGACAGCCAGCAGATGCAGTCCATCATCTCCGGGGTCCAGGAAGAAATAGAGAATATCGCCACCAGCCTGGAACTGACCATTCAAGCGCCGGCAAGCAAAAAAGAGCCAGAATCAGTTCCCCTTGATAATCACTCTCTGCATCTCGCCACCAAGGTTCAGGACAGCTCCCTCCTGACCTTTTTTCTGGAAGATCTGCTTCGAGCCAATGGCAGAGACGCGATACTGCTGGCCACAGAGCTGGCCCTGCATGTACTTTTAGAAATTGACACCATACTCTTTTTCCTCAAGGATCCTGACGACCACACCCTTTTTGGCTGTACTTCTCCCCAGAACCGCTTTCAAGAACTTGTCCGGGACCTAATCCTTCCCAGTGAAGCCGATACCAGTCTCCTTGCCCGGTCAATAAGCGAACAGAGAATCATCAACACCCAGGAGCTGACATCTGCAAACGATCTCAGCCTGGCGGACGCCCAGCTCCTTGATTTAATTGGTGAAAATGGAATGATCTATATCCCCATGATGGCCAAGGATATCTCGGCAGGGGTTATTGTCATTGGCCTGAAGGACTCCAGGCTTGGGGGTGACACCAGAATCCTGCGTCTTATGGCGAACCAGACAGCGCTTTCTCTCCACTTGTATAATATCAGGGAAAAACAGGAAAAAAGAATCCAGGAAGAACGATTAGCCGCTACATCCCTGGCCGTTGCCAAAATAGCGCACGAAGTCAATAATCCTCTGGCCATTATTAAGAATTATTTCAAGATCTTTGAGCTGAAATTTACCCACTCATCAACACTGAAAGAAGACTTGAAAATCCTGGATGAGGAGATCGGCCGGATCTCAAGCATTGTTCAGCAATTAAACAATTTCGCCCCTGCTGACAAAAAAGAACAGGAAAAAGTGGAACTGAATCCTTTATTGGCTGATGTAACAAAAATTCTTTCCAAATCCATTTTATATACCTCTAAAACCCGGATACACTTTATCCCGGACCCTGACCTTCCTCCCATTATGGCCTCCGCCGACCATATTAAACAAATCATCATCAATCTTGTCAAAAATAGTGCAGAGGCAATCCAGGATGGCGGAAACATTTATCTTGAGGCCCATCAAAAAGATTCACCAAACCTAAAAGCACATTCAGACAGAATGCATCTGCCTCAACACTGTGTTGAGATAACCATCCGTGATGATGGTCCAGGAATAGCTGAGGAAATTGCCTCCAATCTTTTTGATCCTTTTATCAGCACCAAAGGGACAGGAAACTCTGGACTGGGACTTTCCATTGTCCAGAATATTGTTACCAAACTCCGTGGAACTATCACCTGCGAAAGCAGCAAAGAGAAAGGAACCTCTTTTACCATTGTTCTGCCCATTGATGGTTCTTGAAGTTGCAGAACATTCACAATCTACAACATCCACCCAAAGAGGTTTCTTGATGGATCACTCTCAACATATTCTTCTTGTCGATGATGAAATACGTTTTGGAGAAACACTCAAGCAAATCCTTTCATTCTATGGTTATCAGGTCACAATCGCCACCTGTGGCCAAGACGCTGTAGCCCTGCTGGACGTTCATGTTTACGATCTTGCTCTTCTTGATATTGAGTTACCCGATATGGCTGGCTACGATATCCTTGATTCAGTAAAAGAGAATAACAGCCTTTTAGTCGCGATCATGCTGACCGGCAACAGTTCAATGGAAACGGCGATTCAGGCCTTACGAAAAGGGGCGTATGATTATCTGAAGAAGCCCATTGATACTAATCTGCTTCTCAGAACAATAGAAAAGGCGATCAAGCATAAACAACTGGAAAAGGCGATCAAGGCCGGTGAAGAACGATTCAAAATACTGGTAGACGCTTCCTGGGAAGGAATTGTAATCCATGACCAAGGAATTCTTCTTGAGGCAAATCAGCAATTTCTCAATATGTTTGGATACCAGCAAGAAGAGTTGATCGGCACCAATATACTTGAAAAAATATTAGTGCCGCAGACGGTTGTTAAAGTGAAAGCAAGAATCAAAAATGGTGAAGTGGGGTTCCATGAATCGACAGGACTCAAGAGAGACGGAACAAATTTCCCCATTGAGACCAATAGCAGATACATGGAATACCATGACCGAAAAGTCAGGGTCTGTGCTATACGAGACATATCGACACGCATCAAGGCCGAACAGGAAAAGATAAGACTCTTGGAAAAACTGGCAATGGCAAATAAAATCGAAACACTTGGCTTGATGGCCGGTTCCATTGCCCATGATCTCAATAATATATTATCAGGGGTTGTCACTTTTCCAGAATTAATACTCATGCAGATGGACAAATCTGACAAGCACAGAGAGGCCATTGAATTTGTTCGTGATGCGGGTAAACGTGCCGCAGCAGTCGTCTCTGACTTACTCACCGTGGCCCATGGCACCACAGCAAGCAAAAAAATCTGCAACCTGAACGACCTCATCAAAAATCATCTTGCTTCGGTCGAGCAGCAAACAATCACTTCGCAATTTAAAGAAGTGATAATCGAAACACAACTTGCCGACGACCTGCTCAATTTTAACTGTTCAGAAATCCATATCGGCAAGTCAGTAATGAACCTTGTCAATAATGCCCTGGAATCCATAGAAAAAAATGGCACTATTACTATTTCTACAAGTAATAGACTTCTTGAGACCCCACTCGACGCCTATGAACACATCAATGCCGGTGAATATGTTGTCCTCACAATCTCTGACAACGGCACTGGTATCCCTGAACATGCTTTAAGTAAAATTTTTGAACCTTTTTATTCAAAAAAAGAAATAGGCAAAAGCGGCACGGGGCTTGGCCTGGCCATTGTCTGGAGCACAGTGCATGATCACCACGGTTATGTGAATTTGCAAAGTGATGGACAAAAAACAACTTTTGAACTCTTTTTTCCTGCCACCAGAAAACAGGCGGATGAAAAACCTACCGGCATTTCCATGAATGCGTACAAAGGGAACGGAGAGGCCATTTTAATCGTTGACGACCAGGAAAGCCAAAGAACTATTGCCAGCAGCCTACTCAACACGCTTTGCTACCAGACCTGTGCGATCGCCAGCGGTGAAGAGGCCATTGTCTACCTCCAACAACAAAAAGCGGATCTGGTTCTTCTGGATATGATTATGGCGCCAGGCATGAATGGCCGTGAAACATACGAACAGATACTTAAGATAAATCCTGCACAGAAGGTTATTATTGCCAGTGGCTTCTCGGAAGATGAGGAAATAAAAAAGATTCACGCGCTTGGGGGTATTCAATTTATGAATAAACCTTATACAGTTGATCAGATCGGAATAGCAATAAAGCAGGCATTACGAAATGGATGCCCCGCAGTAAGTACTCTTGGGGAATAGCTCTTTACTGCACTCTTGATGGCGTCTTTAATAATATCAACCAAACCTTCATCACATTCTTTTATCGTATTATTCAATCCCTAAAAAACCCCATGTCAGCCCCAGACCCACATGCTCCACTTTTGACCATCCTGAACGAACTCAATAGGGATGAGCAACGTCGCCTTTCTCCTGCCGCTACCCTGAGCATTCATGCCCAAAGAAGAAAAAACGAGACGCGAAGAGGTCACCGGCAGGCCTATGCCCTGGATGCCGACCGCATCCTCCATTCCCGAGCCTACACCCGTTACATCGACAAGACCCAGGTCTTCTGCCTGATCGCCAACGACCACATCACCCACCGGGTTCTGCATGTGCAACTGGTCTCCCGCATCGCCCGAACCATTGGCCGTTTTCTCCATCTCAACGAGGATCTCATCGAGGCCATTGCCCTTGGCCATGATATCGGCCATCCCCCTTTCGGTCACGATGGCGAACATTTTCTGGCCGCACTCTGTACCAAACATGGCCTTCCACCCTTTCAGCACAATATCCAGTCGATACGCTTTCTTGATCAACTGGAACGCCAGGGGCAAGGCTGTAATCTCAGCCTGCAGACCCTGGACGGCATCCTCTGTCACGATGGCGAACTGCATGCACGCCACCTGACCCCCCTGCCCATTCAAAATTTCACCGATTTTGACCAGAAGCTGGCAGCCAAACAGGCAGACCCTACAATCAATCTGCACCCGGCTACTCTCGAAGGATGCGTAGTCCGTATGGCCGATACGATTGCCTATATCGGTCGGGATATCGAAGATGCCATCACCCTGAAGCTGATCAAACGGGCAGATATCCCCAGGTCTTGTCGTCATATTTTAGGAGAGAGCAATGGCTCCATTGTTTATAATCTGGTAACGGATCTGATTACCAACAGCCAGGTAGCGGCACCGGGTACGCAGAACGACCCCACAACCAACCACATCGGTTTCAGTGACGAAATTGCGGGTGCCCTAAAAGAGCTCAAACAATTCAATTACGCCAGTATCTACCTGCATCCCCAGACAAAAACCAGCATGCCCCTTATAAAAAACTGTTACGAAACACTCTTTGAGTCCTATCTTGGTTATCTAGAAAACAACAACGCGACCATGGCAGCGCCGAGTGAGCTGACAAGCAACATGGCAAACCCGCACCTGAGCAATCAAACACCAGCAACCGTGGCCCGTGATTATATTGCCGGCATGACCGATGACTTTTTCCTGAAACAAGCCAAAGCAGCTGGCTGCACCGTGCCGCAAAAACAATGAAAATATCCCTGCAAAAATTTATTCCCGGCGAAAATGTACGGATGATGATCATTGCCACCTGTATCGGGTTGATGACCGGAATCAGCATTATTCTCTTTCGCAGCGTGGTCGAAGGGGTAGAGACGATTCTCTTTGAAGGCGGTAAGAAACTACTGGGAATCCACCTGGGAGGGTGGCACCTGTTGCTCCTGCCGCTCATCCCCATGGCCGGCATGGTCTTACTAATCCCGCTGTCCCTGCTCTTTCCCGGCGAGGTGAACGGCTATGGCTTCACCAAATTCCTGCGCAAGGTGAACCTGGAAGGCGGATACATCAGGGCCAGGACCATCTTTCTCAAGCTCGTCTCCACCGCCCTGACCATAGGTTCAGGAAACTCCGCTGGCGTTGAAGGGCCGATTGCCGCCATCGGCGGGGCCATTGGCTCGCAGATTGGCCAGATCTCCAGGGTATCAGGCGCACGAATGAAGGTCTACATCGCTGCCGGCTGCGCCGGAGGCATTGCCGGTATCTTCAACGCCCCCTTGGCCGGAATCTTTTTCGCCTCGGAAATTGTCCTGCTCGGCACCTTCGAGATCTCATCCTTTTCCGCCCTAGTCATTGCCTCAGCCATATCTACGGTGGTCACCAGGGCCTGGTACGGTGAAAATCCAGCCTTCTCCATCCCGGTTTATCACTTGGTCAACCCCTTTGTCGAACTTCCACTCTACTCCATCATGGCTCTCATCACTGGCCTGATTGCCGTCTTTCATATCCGCTTCTTTTACTTTATCCGTGACAAATACCGGACACTACCCATCCATCCCCAACTCAAACCGCTGACCGGGGCCTTTATTATCGGCTGCATCGGTATGGTCTATCCGCAAATCATGGGCAATGGATATCAATTTATCGAGTCAGTGAGCAATAGTCATGGCACCCTGCCGCTATTACTTGCCTTGATCTTCCTCAAGATCATCGCCACCGCCATAACCCTTGGCTCCGGTGGTGCCGGTGGAGTCTTTGCCCCGGCCCTTTTTATCGGGGCAATGATTGGCGGCGCCTTTGGTAACCTGGCAAATATGATCTCGCCCACAATGACCGCTGACCCAGGAGCCTACGCCACCGTGGGCATTGGCGCCTTTCTGGCCGCATCAACCCACGCGCCGATGACCGCAACCTTTCTCCTCTTCGAAATGACCGGCAACTACATGATCATCGTACCCATCATGCTCACTTCCATTATCGGAACCATGGTTGCCAAAAAATTCAATAAAGACTCCATCGACACTGTAGACTTCACCCGCGAAGGCATTGATATCCATGAAGGTCGCGAGACAGCGATCATGAAATCCATCCGGGTGGGCAAGGCAATCACCGAAGATGTCGATTTTATCAGCGAAAGAGCCAACATCAACCAATTGTTGGAGATCTTTCGCCTAGCCAAGGGTGGTTTTTATTTCCCCGTTGTCGATGACTCAGGGAAAATGACCGGCATCATCTCAATGCAAGATGTGAAAAATATCCTGCACAAGGCCGAGGAAGAACGGGTCTGTTATCTGGTAGGGGGAATATGCAATCGCGACGTAATCATGCTCACCCCCGATGACTCCCTCTATACTGCCATGCAGCTCTTTGACATCAAAGGTATTGAAGAGATTCCGGTAGTTGAAAATCTGGAGAACAAATGGGTAGTGGGCATGCTCAAGCGGAGGGACGTGATTGCGGCCTACAATCATGAAGTGCTGAAAAAAGGAATCAGCGAGAAGGCAGAAACCATCAGGATAACCTGTAGTGGGTGACAACCGGAAACTTTTGTTGCGTCAGCATTTATTTATACAAACAATAACAAATTCATGGTAAATGATGGACTTCGATTACCGATCAGACAGGCGCTCGTAGCTCAGCTGGATAGAGCACCGGACTTCGAATCCGGGTGTCGGGGGTCCGAATCCCTCCGGGCGCACCAGTTTTAAACACTTCCAGAAAGCAAGAAAAGCCTGCTTTCTTTATCCCCCCTTGAACGATTTCCTCCTTCAACACAGCCTGACCGCACTCTTTGTGATCAGTTTTCTGGCGGCCACCATCCTGCCACTTGGCTCCGAATGGCTGGTGGTCACCCTGATCCTCCAGGCACACCCGCTCAAAGATGTGGTTATGGTGGCAACCCTGGGCAACTTTCTGGGGGCCTGCACCACATATGGCATCGGACTGTGGGGCTCATCTTTTCTTGTTAAAAAAATTCTGCGCATTGATGAGACCCGGTTTAACAAGACGGTTTTCCTGTACCGGAAATACGGTTCCTGGTCTCTCCTGCTCTCCTGGGTACCCGTCATCGGCGACCCGCTCTGCCTGGTCAGCGGGTCATTCCGCCTGAATTTCCTGCTGTTTTCCCTTCTCACCTTCAGCGGCAAACTCACCCGATATATCGTTGTCGCCACCGTCACCGCCAACACTATGGGATAAGCAGGGCACATCCCATAATTTCTCCGGTCGCCCTCCGGTCGTTGTAAATAAATTCCCCCCATAGATTACTCAAGCTCTCTCCCCCCAATAACAAATAATATTTATTTGAAATTAAGTCCTCAGCTCTTCCCCTAAGCTCCACTTCCCCTTTGTTAAGTTTTTCTCGGACCAACTCTCTCCACAAAAACAATCCCCATTCTTAATCCCCTTGGCCATCCCGGTCATGGGGCTTTTTTATTCCACTAAAATAAGGAGGTAATGTATGCGAGTATTGACTGATCCTAATGATCTAGAATCATTATCCCTGCCGGAACCTGCCTTATGCGAACTTCGGCAACAATTGGCCATTCCCGGCTACAACCCGCAAGAACTGTGTACCCTTTGGCAAGACCTGCCAGCCAGGTTGATCTACATCGAGGAAGGTGATTTGCCAGAGGTTCTTTTAATGGCCCTGCTGGCTTACCTACCGCCCCCAGAATATGAAATCCCTCTTAGCGATGAGTTATGGCTTCGGTTGCACATATTCAGCGATGATGGCGCTGGCCTCTATGTGATTTTTCATAAGTGAACTCTAAATTGTCCCGGTTTACAGGAGAGTGACCGGAAAGTAGTGAGTGTAGAGACCGGTCTCAGCCCCAGCAACCAACCAGCAGCTGGGATCAAGGGACTTCCCCTCCAGCGAACCCTTTTCGTTTCCTTAAAAATATTAGGAGGATTCCATATGTCAAAGCAGGAAAAGATATCGAGAAAGTTTCATTTTACCACAAAGAATATAAGGTCATTACAGCGACATGACCGTAACTCACCTTCAACAGATCAAGAATATTCGGATACAGAAGTAATTGGTTTAAGAGTTTTTGTATCCAAAACTGGCCGTAAGAGCTTTCATCTCAGGTATTGGATCAATAAGCGTAAGCGGGTAATCAAGATCGGTGATACAGACTGTATCCCTCTAACAGAGGCGCGGACTATTGCAAGTAGCTTTAGAGGAATGATCGCTCGTGGACTTGATCCATTGAATGATCGTTTGAAAAGTAAGACCACTCCCCTCTTTCGAGATTTTATCGAGGAATCCTACATACCATGGGCCAAAGCTCATAAGAAATCTTGGAAAGACGATGAAAGAATGTTCGCGGTTGATTGGGTTCAGACTTTTGGCAAAATACAGCTAAAGGATATTTCCCGGCGTAGTATTCAGGACAATATCATGAGGATCAAGAAACGTACCTCTGGAGCCACAAGTAATCGGTAAGCGCAAATTAAACCCCACTCACAGTATTTTCCAGAGCTAAATCTGTCTGGCCGAGATTGTACGTGGGGTTTAATTTGCGCTTACGAAATGTTGATTGATTTCTAAAAAGGCCAATATGAAGAAATCCTTTTGCCTTCCTGAAAAAGGTCTTCATCAATTCTTCATGATAGATCTATTACTAGTACAGATAGTGGTCTCTCTGGCGCTATCGATTCAGACAATTATATCTCAACTGAATTGTTAAGTTGATTGATACAACACCCTAATTGAGGTTTGTTTAATACAGACAACCTATTGATATATAAACAATATACTCACATCAACGGAACAAAAAATTATTCATGCTAAAGAGAGTTGTTCTTGTCGTGATAATATCGATTTTTGCGTCAAATTCCAATGCGGCGGATTTGCTCACATCATGGCGTGCTGCGCGGGCCTACGACGCAAGTTTTTTGGGAGCAGGCAAAGCATTGGCAGCAGGTCTAGAGAAATCGAAGCAGGGCGACTCAATGATCTTACCACAAGTCGTACTCACTGCGAATATGGACCAAACCAAGAAGAACGTTCACCCCGGGGATCCTTTAACTACAAGCACAAACGAACATGGCCTCCAATACGGATCAGCCATATCGCTGGCACAACCAATCTACAATGCTTCTGCATTTGCCATTCGTGACGAACTCAATATTCAGGCTGAAGAAGCGCAAGTGCAATATCGTATCGCTGAACAGGATTTGATGTTGCGTGTCGCCAAAGCCTACTTCGAAGTATTATTGTCGCAGAAAAATGTCGACCTGGTGAAAGCGCAAATGGATGCGGTGAGTCAGCAATTGGCTCAAGCAAAAAATCGTTCTCGGTTGGCTCGGCGACTATTACCGATACGCATGAGGCGCAAGCTCGTTTCGATGCTATTGTTGCCGGCGAAATTTCAGCGCGAAAAGATCTCAAGCTCAAGCAGGCAGGTTACCGGCAACT
>JAUSAB010000020.1 GCA_030653035.1 Desulfocapsaceae bacterium
CCAATCAAAGTAATTGCCAAACTTCCCCTTTTCAATGGATTTTAAAACTGGGAAGATAGAACTGCTAAGGTGCTTTCCTAAACAAGATATTCCTTTCCACGGAGCACTGTCAGCCTTGAATCTAGATGCAGGAAGTCCACAAAGAATTCTAATAGCTAAATTTATATCAAATAGGACGCCAGGGATATTTGCTGTATTTGTTACATTCTGAATATAGTCATCAAAATTCAAACAAATAACCTTTTCATTATCAAGAAGTTCATGCCCCTCCTCAACCAGGATATCTAATCCAGATTCAAATATGCATAAGGTTTTCTTTTCAAATGGAAGCCGAAAAAATACCGCAAATTTTTCAGTCATATTGATGCACACTCCTCAAAATGTCTGAGAAACTTGTAGGCGGAGGAGGAGAAACAATCGTGTCAATACGATCAGTTATAACACGATAAGTGCCACGCAAGCACTCATGTACTTCATCCTTCTTTATTTGAACTTCATCCTTTATCCAATCCAAATCTTTACTTGCTAACCATTTATGACGCTGAAGAAATATCGAATCATTTTTGTCTATGGATTTCATTATCTCTTTCTTATCATCTAAATTTCCAAAGACAGCTAAATATAGAATCGCCCCAGCTTTATCAGGAATTTGAACATCATGTTTTAATATCATTCGTGCTCTGTCACTAAGTTTATCCTCCTTAACCTCGCGAATAATCAACAATTTCCAAAGCCAGTAGTTTTGCCACTCATAAATACTTTTTTCTGGATTGCATAAATAATCTACTATGATAGCGGTAGAATCTATATTCAATCCAACTGAAGCAAGAAAATCGTAAACACGGTCTGTAGAGGTTGGACATTCAACAATTGCACTCACTACACCTTCAGCTATTTCATTCCAAAAATCATGCGGGACTTTATATTCTTTGCATCGAGCCAATTTCGATAATCGATTGATGCAAAAACGAAATTCTCGTTCTTCAAATTTGCTGCCCTTGATGAGTTTAATACAACGCTCTTTGAGCAAAGAATAACCAATTGCAACATTAGCCTTTTTCTTCGTTATTAATAACGAATCTATTTTCTTAAGTTCTATTTTTGGCAGTAAAATATTATCGTGCAGTTCTGTACCAGGTAGAATTTTACGAGTCTTTTTCCCATTTAAACTTAAATGTTTATCGCGCAAATTTATAACCAGGTCTTTTAGAGCTTGCCGTGCTTTAAATCTGTCAGCACAAATAATGCGAATATCATCCATGTAACGATAATATTCAAAACCTGCCTCAATCATTATTTTGTCAATCGAACGCATATATATATTTGCAAGAAAAGAGGAACAGTCGCGATTTTGAGGTAATCCTCTTTTCCCATCATATGACCACTTTTCCATGCATTCCATTAGGCGATCAATAATAAATCTGGTTTGAACCAATTTTGCGGTGGGAACATCAGCATCTCGCAAACATTCTTCTAAATCATTTTTCAATGTTATTAGGTTAATATTTTCAAAATAGTTCTGAATATCAGTTTCTAATACACATTGAGTATGGGCCTCACTCCTGATAATTCCCTCAAATTTCTCCCACTGATTGATAGGATTTAAAAAAAGATAACCGTCCTCACCGCAATAACGATGATTATAGACTCGGTTATCGATAAGAGGGTCAAACAGCTTCATTAATGGCAGGACTAGGTTCAGATACATATATCTATCATAAAGGCTTGTTTCCAATGAATATCTTAGAGTGAAATTGCCCTTAGGAAGGTGAAATATTTCACGTCCTTGGGCTTGGTATCTTCCAAAATTTTTACGAATATTCTTCTCAAAAAATTCAGCATCTTGTCCTAAAATATCAAAATCTTTGTATCTAATTGGGTCTTGAAACCAGTCATCATCGATATCTTTTTGCAGGTAGCGCCATATATCTTTGTGATTGTACTTCAAAAAACCATAAATAGTTTTATCTTGCATAAATTGACCTTCCCCTTGTTTATTATACCAGTTCAAGGTTAGTGATTTCGGCTTGTTGTTTTTGGAGGAACTCTGATGAAAATTCTTCCAAAGTCATATCGGATAAAAACTGTGGGGCCAAAGCTTGACTTTTGACAAAAACATCAATTTCTCATAGACGAAAATATGGACAGATCGTACGCATTTAATATCTCAGTACGGTATATTATATTAAAATTATATGCTAATTTTAAAATCTGCTGGCAGTAATCGCTGCTCCACCAAACATTCAGTAAGAGTGCGAACCCACTTGACAGAAAACTTGACTTATGCTTGACTCATAATATGTCATACGAACCAACTTACACCATCAGCCCCCGGCTTCTCTCTCTGGTTGAGGCTGTGGCCGCCTTGCGGGAACGTATTCAGGGGGCGGCAATCACGCTTTCCTGGATTCCCGCCCTGCAAAAGGACACCCGCAGCCGCAACGTCCACGCTTCCACCGCCATTGAAGGCAACCCGCTGACCCTGGAACAAGTGCGCGCCCTTGAGGAAGGCCGGGGACTGGCGGCCTCAGACCAGCGTTCGCAGCGCGAGGTCCTCAACTATTTCGCCGGTCTGCGTTATGTGGAGAATCATGCCGGCAAAGACATTGTCCGCCACGAAGACCTGTTTGAACTGCATCGCATCCTGGCCGGCGGGGTGATGGATCAGGGCGATGCCGGCCGTTACCGCTCCATCGCCGTGCGGGTGGGAACCTACTTCCCGCCCGCCCCGGCTGAGGTCTCCGGGCTGATGTTCGAGCTGCTGGAGTGGTGGAATAACAAGGCGGGCGAGATTTCACCGGTGCTCAGTTCCGCCATTCTCCACTACCGTTTCGAAGCCATTCATCCCTTTGGTGACGGCAATGGACGTACCGGACGCGCCCTGGCCCTCTGGGAGCTGTACCGGCGCGGTTTTGACACCCACCACATCTTTTCGGTGGATGAATACTACTGGGAAGACCGCCCACGCTACTACGCCGCCCTGCAGGCAGTGCGACAAGCGGGCGAAGACCTCACCGGCTGGCTGGAGTACACGACCGAAGGCTTGAAGCTGACCCTGGAAAATGTTTGGCTACGAGTACAAACCCTCCAGCTCAACACGTCGACAAAACTCGTCCTGCGCCCGAAACAGGAGCGGCTCCTGCACCTCCTGCATGACCATGGCAGCATGGCCCCGGCTGAAATCTGGGCCGCTCTGGACATTTCCCGTCAAGGGGCAATGGATCTGCTTCGACCTTTGCTTGAAGCAGGGATGGTGGAAAAGATCGGCGGTAAGAAATCCGGCCGCTACAGCCTGTGCAAACCATAAACAAAGACAAAACTGAAACCCATGTTCTCCCTTCATCTCTCCAACCGAACAGAAAACCTACTGACCCACTTGGTCGAGATCCTGCACACCCAGCCGCGCCGGGATCTGTTTGCCAAGGAGGTTTTTCTGATCCAGAGTCAGGGAATGGAGCGGATGCTCTCGCAGCGGCTGGCTGAGGCCTTTACGGTGTGGTGCAATTTTGAATACATGCTGCCCACTCGTTTTTTTGATCTCATGGCCAGCCGGATGGGCATGGTTATCAACCCGGATGCCTTTGACCGGGATGCCCTTACCTGGCGGATTGATGGCCTGTTGCATCAGGTAGCGGGGGCGACGCAACAAGCGGAAGGGCCGACGTCTGCGACATTTGCACCGCTTCGGCGCTACATCAGCGGCGAGCAGAGCGCCCTGAAGCGTTACCAGCTCTCCCAGCAGCTGGCCAATATCTTTGATCAGTATCAGATCATGCGGCCGGAGATGCTCGATGGCTGGCAGCAGCAGAAAACCAGCACCGGAAGTCCGGCGGAAGAATGGCAGATGGCCCTCTGGGCGCAACTACGGGCGTCTGTGGACAACACCCCGCACCGGGGCGAGATGCTGAGCCGGTTTCTCCTGCGCCTGCAAGGCCCAGAGGATTTTTCCGCCATCCTCCCCGCCCGTCTTTCGATCTTTGGCCTGCATAGTATGCCGCCCCTGTTGCTCGATTGCCTGCACGCCGTCTCCTGCCATTGCGATGTTCACCTCTATCTTCTCACTCCCTGTCAAAACTACTGGATGGACATTCCAGGGAAGCGGCAGTTGATCCGTGAAAATCTGACCCGACTGCAAAACGGCCTCGAACCAACCCCTCTTATCCCAGAGATTCACCCTTTGCTAAACTCTCTGGGGAAACAGGGTCAGGATTTTCACGCCATGCTCCTTGACCGTATTGACAACCTGATCGACACGGACAGCTACGAAGATCCGGCGCAGGCCGCCACACAGGCAGGCCATGCGCCCTGCCTGCTGCACCGTCTGCAAGCGGATCTGCTCGATGGCGGCTGGAAGGAAAAACAGGATGATGCCAAAATTCCTCTTGATTCCTCCCTGACCATAGTCTCCTGTCACTCGGCGGTGCGGGAGGTGATGATTCTCAAGGACCAGATTCTGCACTGGCTCCAGGAAAATCCCGACATGGCGTTGCGCGACATTGTGGTGATGGCCCCTGACATCCAGGAATATGCGGCGATCATCCCGGCCATCTTCCATGATATTCAGCACTCCATCGCCGACCGCAGCCTGCGCCACCGCAACTCGCTGCTTGCGGCCTTTCTCCAGTTCCTTGATCTGGCCGTCAGCCGCTTTTCCTGGAGTGAGGTCCTTGATCTGCTGGAAAGGCCGGAGGTCGCCCCCACCTTTTCCCTCACTGAGGCCGACTGCGAGCTGATCCGGCACTGGGTCGTGAGTTCCGGCATCCGCTGGGGGCTTTCAGCCGGGCAACTCCAGGCCTTGGGTCTACCGGCACAAGAAGAAACTACCTGGCAGGCCGGGCTTGATCGCCTGCTCCTGGGCTATGCCATGGACTGGGACCAGCCGGTGAACGGGATCCTGCCCTATCCCGATATCGAAGGGAGTCAGGCCCGGCCTCTGGGCGAATTATGCCAGTTCATCGAGCGGCTGGCCCAGGCAGCCGAAGACTTTTCCCGGCCCCGGCCGCTTGCCGCCTGGTCAACCCTGCTGCTCTCGCACGTTGACGCCCTGTTTGGCCCGGACACGGACAACGATATCGCCCAGTTACGGGAAATCCTGGCCACGCTCGGCAGCCGCTTTGGTGCCCTGCACCACCATGATCTCCCCCTGGAGGTGGTACGGGCCTGGCTGGAGACTGCGGCTGCAGAGAGCAGGAGCAGCGCCGGATTCCTTCGCGGCCAGCTCACCTTCTGCTCCATGCTGCCCATGCGTTCCATCCCCTTTCAGGCGGTCTGCCTGCTGGGACTCAATGATGGCGTCTTTCCCAAGACCGACCGCCATCCACCCTTTGATCTGCTCGGTGAAACCTTCCGGCCGGGCGACCGCTCCAAACGGGGCGATGACCGCTACCAGTTCCTGGAGGCCCTGCTTTCGGCCCGAAGATATCTGTACCTCAGCCATGTGGGTCAATCGATCCGCTCGGGCAGTGTTATCCCGCCCTCGGTGCTGATCACCGAGCTGATCGAGACACTCCAACTCTCCTACGGGATTGAAGATCCGGTGCAGCGACATCCCTTGCAGCCCTTTTCCGCCCGCTATTTTCAGGTCGCTCCTGTGCCACACCCCAAGAGGACTTCCTGCGGGGCGTCCATGGCGCCCGCGACACTGGGCGCGAGCACTTCCGGTGCCGGCTTGTTCAGCTATAATGATCATAACTGCGAGGTGGCAAAAGCGCTGGCCCACCCACTCCCACCATCGCCAAACCCCGAACCCTGGTGGACGGGTTCGCTGCCGGATGACAACAATCGCACCGTCAACATCACCGATCTGCTCAGCTTCTTTGCCCATCCGCAGAGATGGTTTGTCCGCAACCGCTTGGGGATCCGCCTCGACACCGAGACCGAACTGCCGGAAGAAAGCGAGCTGTTTTCCCTGAATAGTCTTGACAACTATCTGGTCAACCAGGAACTTGTTCAGGCCTGCCTCGATAAAACCACAGAACCGCAAACAACTCTCGCCGGACTCAAGGCCCAGGGCCTCTGGATGCTGGGTGCCCCCGGCCAACTGGCCTTTGACCACGTGCTCCCGGAGCTGGCAGCCTTTGCCGGGAAGATTCAGGCCAAGAACATGGGCCAGAGCCAGCCGAATCTCCCCATTGACCTGCAGATCGAAGAATTTCGTCTGGTGGGCCAGCTTACGGGTGTTTATGAAAAGGGCATCCTGCTCGCCCGCTACTCCAGCTGCAAGGGCAAGGACCTGCTCAAGGCCTGGATTCATCATCTGTTGCTGGCTGCCGCCACGCCCGGACCCGCCACCACCCATCTGCTGACCCAGGAACAGGATCTCTGTTTTCCGCCCTGTGGCGATCCCCTATCCCGGCTTAGTGAGCTGCTGGCTATCTACCGGGCCGGATACTGTTCTCCCAGCCCTCTGCTGGTGGAACCGGCCTGGGCCTATATTCAACAACAGAACAAAAAACGGGCTCAAAAATCACCTCTGGACACAGCGGCAAAAAGTCTCAGCGACAGCCTGGAGCAGGGGTATGAACCCGAACTGACCCTGCTGTATGGTGATTGTGATCCACACACCCTGCTTGGCCCTGAATTCCTGCGTCTGTGCGAGGAATTTTTAGGTCCGATATGGTCGGAGACAGCTGACCAGACACCGTCAGAAGCGGAGCAGAAGCCATGAATATCCGCCGCGAGACATTTGACGCCGCCACCGCCCCGCTGCGCCAAGGGACCAATCTGGTCGAGGCCAGCGCCGGAACCGGCAAGACCTTTGCCATAGCCATGCTGGTTCTCCGTTTTGTGACCGAATCCGGCTTCCCCCTGCCAAGCATCCTGGTGGTGACCTTTACCAAGGCGGCCACCGAAGAGCTGAAAGGACGGATCCGGGCCCGGCTGGCATCGGCCCGCGATCTGCTGGCACAAGGGGAGAAAAGAGAGAACGGAGGAGAGACCGATCCGGCCCTTGCCGCTTGGCGCGCCGGGCTTGCCAACCGCGGCATTGCCGAACCGCTGGCCCTCCATCGCCTGGAGATGGCCCTGCTCGATATGGATCTGGCCGCCGTCTTCACCATCCATGGCTTCTGCCAGCGCATGCTCCAGGAACAGGCATTGGAGAGTGGCCAGCTCTTTGATTTTGAGCTGACGACCGATCCGTCCTGCCTGCGCGCTCAGGTTGTCCAGGATTACTGGCGACGGAATCTGTACCCCCTCTCGCCCCGGCACTGCGCCCTAATTACCGAAGAATATGCCACCCCGGACCAACTCTATAAAAGCGTAGAGGGGACAGGGAAGCGGGCCGCCCGGATTGAACCGCAGACCCACACCGTGGCAGAGACGCTCACCCTTTTCGACAAGAGCCTGAACCACCTCTCCGGCTGGTGGCAGAGCAACGCCGCCACCCTGCATCCCTTGCTGCAGGAGGCGGTGGATGAGGGGAAATTTACGAAAGAGCTGCAAACAGGTTTTTCCGACTGGTGGCAACAGGTGGATAACTTTCTTGGAGGCCGCAGCCTGCAACTACCGGCCAATATCGAACGTCTCAGTGCTGCCGGGATCAAGGCAGAACTGCATGGCGGCAAATTCAGGAGCAGCAAGGAAAAAAGCGGCGAAGAGAAAAAAGAGGAATTTATTGCCGCCTGGCCGTTTGCTGATCAGGAGATTGCCGATTTCCTTCAGGCCCGGCAGGCTGTGGCCCTGGCCTTCCGCATCGGCCTGGTCCGGGAGCTTGCCACCGGTCTGGCCCAGACTCTGCGGCGGCAGAACCTTTTTTCCTTTGACGATCTTATCTCCCAACTGGCAAAGGCCCTGGCTGGCGAACAGGGGCCGGGACTGCGGCAGATTCTCGGCAAGCGCTATCAGGTGGCCTTGATTGATGAATTTCAGGATACGGACGACGCCCAGTATTCGATCTTCTCCGCCCTTTTCGCGGACCAGGGACGGCCCCGTGTCGCGGGCGCCATGGACGCCCCGCAGGAAGTACTCTTGGGGTGTGGCGCAGGAGCGACCGCGGTCTCCTCCCACTATCTCTACCTGATCGGTGACCCCAAGCAGGCCATCTACACCTTCCGGGGGGCAGACATCTACTCCTACTTCAAGGCCCGGGATCAGGCCGATTTTCACTTGGGACTGGAGAAGAATTATCGCTCCCATCCGGCGCTGGTTGAGGCCGTCAACCGACTGTTCCAACTGCGGGAAGATGCCTTTGCCACCGGGGAGCTCGCCTATACCCCGGTCCTGCCCGCCAAAAGCGCGGATGATGGCCGACTGCTCGATGACGGCAAGGGTATGGCGGTCATGGTCTATTGCCAATTGGACGCCGCCCCGGATACCGATGACGGTAGGTGGACCTCTGAAAAGGCCACGAAACGGATTGTCTCCTCGGTGGTCGCGGAAATTGCCCGTCTTCTGCGGCCGCAGGCCACGGACGGCCCAGTGTCGCTCGCTCCATGGATCGCCCCGGCGGAAGAACGACCGCAGGGGCCGATCATGTTGACCACAACAGACGAAGAGAAGCCGCTGGCCCCCAGAGACATTGCCATCCTGGTCAGGAACCATATGCAGGCGGACCAATTTCAGGCCGCCTTGGCCTGGGCCGGGATTCCAGCCGTCATGGCCAGTCAGCAGTCCGTGTTCACCACCGATGAATGCCATGATCTTTTTCTGCTGATGCAGGCGCTCTGCGCCCCAGCAGACATCACCCTCCTGAAGACCGCGCTCACCAGCGCCTGGTTTGGCATGAACGGGCAGGAGCTGTATAACCTATGGCAAGCCCCAGAGCAGGTGGATCTCTGGCAGTCCCGTTTCCATGACTACCACCTGCTCTGGCAGGAACGCGGATTTCTGGCCATGATGACCAACCTGCTGGCAACTGAAAAGATCCTGCTCAACCTGGCCCAAAATCCCTTGGCCGAACGCAAGATCTCCAATATCCACCACCTGCTTGAGTTGATCCAGGCGGCGGAAACGGAAGAGGCCATGGGACCGGGCAAGACCCTGCAATGGCTGCGGGCGATGAAGGATGACCCGCGTGGGGTGGATGATACCGAGTTGCGACTGGAAAGCGATGAAGAGGCGGTGCGAATCGTCACCATGCACAGCGCCAAGGGTCTGGAATATCCGGTGGTCTTCTGCCCCTTTCTCTGGCAGCGTGGCAATTTTCTGAAAAAACAGAAGAATTTTGTGACCTGTCATGATGAGAACAGAGAGCTGCTCATCGATCTTGGCTCACCGGACTTTGCCCGGCACAAAGAACAGGCATTGATGGAGGAACTAGCGGAAGAACTGCGGCTGGCCTATGTGGCCCTGACCCGGGCCAAGCATCGCTGTTATGCCTTCTGGGCCGAGGTGAAGGGCAACAAGGATGTCACGGAATCCATGGTGCCGTCGCTGGCCTGGCTGCTCTCCCTGGAACAGGGAAAAGAGTTTGCCGCGCAGATCCAGACCCTGCAACAACAGGCGGCGAACGACTCCGTGGCCCATGAGCTGATTGCCGTGGCTCCTGACGAAGCCGTGGTGATGGCCAGCAGGAAAACAAGAAAGGATGAACTGGTATCCTTGTTATTTACCGGCCGCAACCTGCACACCGACTGGCTGCTGCACAGCTATTCGTCGCTTTCCACCCTCGGCCCGGCCCATCAATCGGAGACTCAGGCCCGCTGGTCTGAGCTCTCCCATGAAATCAGCGATACCGATCTCCTCCCCGATCTCCCGAAAGGGACGGCCATGGGGAATGTGGTGCATGCGCTGCTGGAAGAGGTCCCTTTTGCTACTCTAACCACCGGCGCCGGATACGAAAATCTTCTGCACCAGCAATGCGCCTGGTTTGGGGTCGAGGTGAATCCCGACAGGCTGGCCGCCCTGCTCCAGAAGGTAGTACAGACCCCCTTGTCTGTAGCGGATACTGGAACACCTTTTTGTCTAGAGGCCCTTAATCCATCCGAGATCATCCGCGAGATGCCCTTTTATTTCCAGCTCACGAATAGCTCCACCGAGCAAATCAACACCATTCTGGCCGGAGAAACGACGGTGACGCCCATCACGCCCAAGACCCTGCAAGGCTATCTCACCGGTTTTATTGACCTGATCTGCCGTTATCAGGGGAAATTCTACATCATGGACTACAAGAGCAACTGGCTGGGCAACCATCTGTCGGATTATGGGCCGGAAAGATTGGAGCAGGCCATGCGCGACCATAACTACGGCCTGCAATACTGGCTCTATACCCTGGTGCTGCACCGCTATCTGCAAAACGCCTTGGCAGGTGACGGCCAGGGATGGCCTAATACCGCGGGAGCCAGGGACGAAGGCCAGGGATGGCCAAGTGTCGTGGGTGCCAAGGACGGCACAGAAGCGACTGGCGGGAGCGGCTATGACTATGCCACCCATTTTGGCGGGGTGATGTACCTCTTTATCCGGGGGATGGAGCCAACTCTGGCGGGAAGCGGGGTCTATTCTGTCCTGCCTGATCTTGCAACCCTCGAACGCCTCGACCGCTGCCTGACCGGCAATTATGGAGGTGCCGAAAATGGATGAGATCGCTCCTGTGCCGTCCCTGGCACCTGCGACACTAGGCCATCCCTGGCCGTCGGTCGCTCCTGTGCCGTCCTTGGCACCTGCGACACTAGGCCATCCCTGGCCGTCGCCCATTTTTACCGCCCTTGATCACCAGTTCGCCCGTTTCATGGTCAGACAATCCGGCCTGACCGAAGCGGCAGCCGACAAATTCGCCCTGCTGATCAAACGGCTGTCCGCATCTCTTACCGCCGGACATAGCTGCCTGCCTCTGACCAGTGAAGAAGAACAGGACTTGAGCGGGAGCGGCCTGGTATCCGCAGATATCGCCACGCCGCTCCCGCCAGTCGCTTCTGTGCCGTCCTTGGCACCCACGACACTTGGCCATCCCTGGCCTTCGTCCCTGGCTCCCACGGCATTAGGCCGTCCCTGGCCGTCACCGCTGGTGCTCTGGCACGGCAGGCTTTACCTTCAGCGGTACTATCGCTACGAGTTCCGTTTGGCCGAACAGCTCAAGGCCCTGGCCCAGACTCAAGGTACCGTCCCGGGTCGCTCCTGCGCCGTCCTTGGCGCCCGCGACACTGGGACGTCCATGCCCTGCGGTCGCTCCTGCGCCGTCCTTGGCGCCCGCGACACTGGGACGTCCATGCCCTGCGACTACCAGGCGGAGCTTGATGCCTGTTTCGGCCAAAGGCCGGAGACAAATGTGGAAACAGATTGGCAGCGCCAGGCCGCCGAGATAGCGTTGCAACGGCCTCTGGCCCTTATCTCCGGCGGGCCCGGCACCGGCAAGACCCGTACCGTGGCCCGGATTCTTGGCCTGCTCCTGCTGACACTGGGGCCTGAGCTGCAAATCGCCCTGGCCGCCCCGACCGGCAAGGCGGCTATGCGGCTCCGGGAATCCATTTCCGCAAGCCTGGCCGCACTGCCCTTCTCCGCGTTAATCAAGGAGAAGATCCCAACCAGTGCCTCGACCCTGCACCGGTTGCTCGGCGTCCGCCGCCATTCCCCGCACTTCCGGCATCATCATACCAATCCCCTGCCCTGGGATGTGGTGGTGGTGGATGAGGCCTCGATGGTGGATCTGGCCATGATGAGCAAACTGGTGGATGCCCTCAAACCCGGGGCCCGGCTAATCCTGCTGGGCGACAAGGACCAGCTCGCCTCGGTGGAATCCGGCGCGGTGCTGGCCGATTGCATCCAGGCCCTGCCGGACAATACGGTCACCCTACAGAAAAACTACCGTTTCAACCCGGAAATCAGCGCCTTTGCCCGGGCCGTGAACAACAATGAAAGCGCGGCCGCCTGGTCCATGCTCGTCTCCGATCCGCCTGACACGACAACAAACAAGAGTGTCCAACTGCTCCAGGAGCCACTGTCCGACTTCATCGTGGCCCGCTATATCCGCTACATGGAAAAGGTCGCGGCCCTGCCGGGCGACAGTTCCCGACTGGAAGACGACATCCGCCAGCTCTTTGACGGCCTTAACCGGTTCCGGGTCCTCTGCGCCACCAGACACGGGGCAAAGGGCGTTGAGACCATCAACCGACAGGTGGAACAAAGGCTTACGGCCGGCAACTCTCCCTGTCAACCCGACGGTCGCTCCTGTGCCATCCCTGGCACCCGCGACACTGGGACAGGTAAGCGAAGCGAAGCGAAGACTCCGGCCCTGTCCGGCGGCTGGTATCCAGGGCGGCCGGTGATGATCCTCACCAACGACTATGGCCTGAACCTGTTCAACGGCGACATCGGCATCTGTCTGCCGGATATCTCCACCCCCGGCGCCTTCCAGGTCTGGTTTGCACGCGAAGACGGCAGCCTCAAGGGATACCAGCCCTACCGGCTGCCGACGTGCGAAACGGTCTTTGCCATGACCATCCACAAAAGCCAGGGCTCAGAGTTTGAAGAGGTCCTGGTGGTCCTACCCGCCTCCGACAGCCCCCTCCTGACCAGGGAGCTGATCTATACCGCCGTCACCCGTGCCAGAGCCAGAGTGCTGATCGCCAGTGACCAGAACATTTTCACCGCCGCCATCCAGCGCACCATCAGCCGCTCCAGCGGTCTGCACGAGATGCTGACGCGTTCAGCAGGCTGATATCCTTGATTTTCTTTTCTTTTGGCAAGGAGTTGGTAGTATGTTATGAGTCTGGAAGGTCAAAAAACTGTGACCCAAGGTTATTGACCTTCTGCGACATTGCCATCCTTCATATTCAGAGAAAGGAATAAAAAAATCATGAAAATCACCTTCCACGGGGCGGCCAGAACCGTTACCGGATCCCTGCATCTTATTGAAGTGAATGGCAAAACCATCATGCTCGACTGCGGCATGTACCAGGGAAAACGCAAAGAGGCCTTTGAGCGCAACCGCAGCGAATTCTGCCAGGGGAAAAAAGTCGATACCCTTATCCTCTCCCATGCCCATATCGATCACTCGGGCCGCATCCCCTGTCTGGTTAGAAACGGTTTTCGCGGGGATATTGTCTGCACTTCCGCCACCCGGGATCTGTGTGCCGTCATGCTCATGGACAGCGCCTTTCTCCAGGAAAAGGATGTGGAATTCGTCAATAAACGGCGCCGGAAAAACCGGCAGATGCTCTTTGAACCACTCTACACCCAGGAAGATGTGGCCAGGTCCATGGAACAGTTCATGGGCCTCAGCTATAATCGGAGCTACCAGCTTTTTCCCGGGGTTCATCTGACCTTCGTGGATGCTGGCCACATGCTGGGTTCCGCCCATGTTATTCTTGACATTGATAATCAGGAGACCGGAAAATCGCGGCGTCTGGTGTTCAGCGGCGACATCGGCAGACCGGACATTCCCATCATCCGCGACCCGACTCCGCTTACCGCCGGCGCCGACATCCTGATCATGGAGAGCACCTATGGCAACCGGATCCACCCCCCGTACCCGGAGACGGAAAAAGAATTGGAACGAATCGTCAACCAGACCGTGCAACGCGGCGGCACCCTACTGATTCCAGCCTTTGCCGTGGGCCGGACCCAGCAGCTGGTCTATGCCCTCAATAAATTGCATACCAGCGGGGCCATCCCCGAGCTGCCCATCTTTGTCGACAGCCCGCTTGCCACCAAGACCACGGACATCTTCCGTCTCCATCCCGAGACCTATGATGCCGAGATCCGGGCCTTCCTCCTCACGGACGACGACCACAATCCCTTTGGTTTTGATAAACTGCAATATACCCAGTCGGTTGAGCAGTCCAAGGCACTAAACGAGATGAAAGGGCCGATGATCATCATCAGCGCCAGCGGCATGATGGAGGGTGGCCGTATCCTCCACCATCTGCGCAGCCGCATCGAAGATCCGCGCAACACGATTCTCATTACCGGCTGGCAGGCCCCGAATACTCTGGGCCGCCGGATTGTTGAAAAAGAGCGGATCGTGCGCATCTTTGGTGAAGAATTTCAGATGAAGGCCATGGTTGAAGTCGAGACCGGATTCAGCGGTCACGCTGACCATGACGGACTGATGGATTTTGTACGGGTAATGGAAAAAAGGCCGGAGCACACCTTCATCGTCCACGGCGAAGAGGAGGCAGCGCAGACCCTGGCCCATGATCTCCAGACCAAACTGGGCCTGCAAAACGTGGTCATCCCTGAATCGTTGCAATCGTTTATCGTCTGATTGCCTGAACTGAATCGAGATATGAAACAGAAACCGTCGGCAATCAATATCATCTGGCTGGCCATGGTCGTGCTGGCCACGGTGACCGCCTCCTATACCGGCCGGATGGACGCCCTGACCAAGGCCTCTTTTGACTCGGCCAAGGACGCGGTGGTTTTGGCCATTGGCCTGATCGGGCCCATGGCCCTGTGGCTGGGGATTATGAAGGTGGCGGAAGTGGGCGGCCTCATGCTGATCATTGCACGCTGGGTGCGGCCCCTGATGGTACGCCTCTTCCCGGATGTGCCGCACGATCACCCGGCCATGAGCGCCATGATCATGAACATGGCGGCCAATGGACTGGGACTGGGCAACGCCGCCACCCCCATGGGAATCAAGGCCATGCAGGAGCTGGAGAAGCTGGCCCCGGAAAAAGGGACGGCCACCAATGCCATGTGTCTGTTTCTGGCCATCAATACGTCGAGTGTCACCATCCTGCCCCTCGGAGTGATCACGGTGCGAGCGGCAGCGGGTGCGGCCAGTCCGGCCTCCATCTTCATCCCCACCCTGATTGCCACCTGCTGCTCGACCCTGGTGGCAATTGTCATGGCCAAGATGCTGGCGGCCAGAGATCAGGGGCCGCAGATGGCCGTGATTGCGCAAACACCGGCGCCGGGGATGGATGAGGCTCCGACCGTCGAAACCGGCACGGAGTCCGAACTGGTGCCGCCGGGGCTGAATGGCCGGATCTTTATCTGGCTGATGGTGGCCGCCTTTGTGGGCGGTATCGGCTATCAGCTCAGCCGGGCCTCCGGGCCGTTTACCTTTTCGGCGGCCAGCCTGAATGGACTCTCCACCTGGCTGATCCCGATCCTGATCTCAGGTCTGCTGATCTTCGGCTATCTGCGCGGGGTCAAGATCTATGAGGCCCTGACCGATGGCGCCAAGGAAGGGTTCACCACCACGGTGCGCATCATCCCCTTCATGGTCGCCATCTTTGTGGCCATTGGTATGTTCCGGGCCAGCGGCGCCATGGATATCATGATTACCGTGCTCTCGCCACTGACCTCAGCCGTGGGAATGCCGCCCGAGGCGTTGGCCATGGCCCTCATGCGGCCCCTGTCCGGCAGCGGCGCCTTCGGCCTCATGAGCGAGATCATCAAACAGGCGCCCAACAGCTTTCTCGCTGACCTGGTTTCCGTGATCCAGGGATCGACGGAGACCACCTTCTACGTGCTGGCCGTCTATTTTGGGGCCGTGGGTATCCGCCGCACCCGCCATGCCCTGCCGGCCGCCCTCTGCGCCGATGTCGCCGGTGTCAGCGCCGCCGTGCTGATCTGCAATCTCTGGTTCAAGTGAAAAACAAGACTGTTACGATATCCGCCTGTTTCGTAAGTGGAGATATCTTTCAAGAAAATCAGTAAGCTCCAGCCCCTGATCCAGCCGGAAGCGGACACAGCCCGGCACGTCGGGGACAGCAAGATCGGTGGCCATTCCAATGACCCCCTCCACCTGCTCGCGCAGCAGGGGCTGGGCCTCCTCCCGCCTGACCTCAATCTTGGGCACCCCGGCCGCCCTTTTAAATCCCTCCCCGATGACGAGATCGACATCGGAGCAAAAACGTGCGGCCAGATCGACCAGCGATGCATCCGTTTTGCCGGTGACCATGGTCATCTGGTCAGGCGCCACCAGCAGCACCGTATCGGCCCCGGCCTGACGATGCCGGGCGGTATCGGTGCCCGGCGCATCGAAGGCTATCCCCGTTTCTTTTGTCGATTTGATCACCGCCACCCGATAGCCCCGCTCTTTCAGGTGGGTAACGACCCGGGTCACCAGGGTGGTCTTGCCGCTGTTGTGCCAGCCGATAAAGGTAATAATGGGAAGCATAGGAATAGTGTAGGGTGAAGGTTAAACCTAAAAACGGCAGTTGGAAATAGTGATTTTGCAATAACTTCTTGCATGGCCAGATTTTTTCCCTCACCCCAGCCCTCTCCCAAAAGGAGAGGGGGCTTTCTCCCTTCTCCCTGAGGGAGAAGGGGTGGGGATGAGGGGGAGCGGTATTTACATTATGAAGTAAGTTCTCAGGGTAAGGGTTCATAAAAATCCCGACCAAGCGCGCTGTTTCATCGCCTGTCTTTTTCTTCTTCCCGATCCAGCGCCGCCTGAAAATGGTCAAAACACAGAGGCGTCAGACCCGTTTCCGGATCAGGCCGCAGGGCCAGTTCCAGATAGTGGCCCATGAACTCCTCTTCCCGGCGGCGCAGCCCGGCCAGGGGAAAACGGGGCTGGATTTTCTTTCCCGCTCCTGCCTTCTGCTTCTTTGTCTGGGGCAAGGGCCAGGCCTTGGCAAAGACCCTCTGGCCATAGCGCCGCAGGTACAGAAACGAGTGATGGGTGGAAATGGCCCCGGCCCAGGGGTAATGATCGAGCTGATAGCGGCAGGAGAGGTCATCAATCTCGGCGTCCAGTTGTCCAAATCGCTGGTCATTGGCATTGATTCGGCCACTCCGGTCGCTGTGAATCGGGAAGAGCCGGAACACGTCCCCTGCCGTAAAGGAGATGGAATCGATGCCGAACTCCTCAGGTCGGCAGGCAATCCGTGAGCCTGGAGTCAGGCCGAAGGTGCCGACAATAAACTGGTCCACCACCTTCCGTTCCGCGGCCAGCAGATCGAGGGTGGCCTTGGCCTCCTGAAAGCCCTCGCCCGGATGGCCGAGAAAGGTCATCCAGGCCGTGGAAATCCCGGCCTGATGGAAATGACGATTGACCTCCCGAATCCGCTCCGGTGTCACCCCCTTGTGCATCAGACGCAAGACCTTCGCAGATCCGCTCTCAACCCCGAAGGCCACGGCCCGCAGGCCGGCCCGGTACAGTAGGCGGCACCGCTCCGGGGTATAGGCCGCCTCGATGCGCAGATCGGTTGACCAGTAGATCTCAAGCCCGGTATCAAGGATCTCCTGGGCCAGACGGAAGGCGTAATCAGGAGAGAGGACATCGCAGGAGAAGTAGAAATTGGCCACCCCGTATTTCTGCTGCAAGGCCCGCAGATCGGCCACGGCCTGTGGCACCGGGATCTCCCGGTAGGCATGGGCCCCGGACTGATTAAAGCCATAGCCGCAGAACGAGCATTTATTCCAGTAGCAGCCCCGGGTCGGACTGTTGAGAAGCATGGGCGAAGGGGCCAAATAGCGTTGCAGATCGAGATCGGAATAGTCGGGCGCTGCGCTCTCCGCCAGATCCAGCACTGCCAGCGGCCCCTGAACAATGATGCCGCTGACCGGATCGCGGGTGATGAGATTGGCCGTTGCGGCAAGTTGGGCCGGATCAGGGCAACTGCCACCTGCCAGCAGGGGCAGAAGCTGCTCCAGGGTCTTCTCTCCTTCCTGCATGGTGATGCCGTCCACATAACCAAGAATCCGGGCCGTAACCTCCGGCCGGCCATGACGGACCATCAGATCCACACAGGGGCCGCCCAGCATCAAAAAACAGTCGGGGAAAAACTCCCGGAACAGGCGGCAGAGATAGAAGGCCTCCGGGATCTGGGAGACAAAGGTCAGCGAAATGCCAACAAACCTCGGGGCTGCCAGTTCCGCCAACTGCCGCCTGTAAAACTGGTCAAGGGGGCTGGTGCGGCCGGCGATATAGGAATCCAGCAGCTGGAAATCCCAGGGCGCCACCAGATGATCCGCCCGGTTGCAGGTGAAACGGAACGGGAAACAGACCGCCTCCATGATCCGGAACAGATCTTCCAGACTGTCGCGCGCCGCGGCATAGGCGGCCTGGTCATAAAAGCTCTCCCCATCCCGCATCGTGCCCACGGCCGCGCCGAAATCCTGGAACAGGGGCAGGGCCTCCGCCACCCTCCGGTACTCCATCTGCTCGGACCGGGTCAGACTGTCGCGGCCATTGAGCTCCTGAAATCGCGCCGTCAGCTGCTGCCGCCACCGGGCAATGGTAGACGCCTCTGTCAGGTAAGAAAAGGCCTCAACATTGAAGTCCCGGACTTGCACCTGAATCCCGCACCGCCCCAGATACCCCTTGAGGGTAGACAGACTGACATAAGGCCAGGTGGGGTCGGCAAAAGGCGGATAGATCAGCAGGGATTCCCCGGCTGGACGATTCGTGCTCATGCTCTCTTTAACTTACCTTGATGAGAGCGGCCGCGTCCTTACCCAGCAGGGCCGCGCCAACGGCATTGCCCACCTCGCAATGCTCGGGAAAACTGACGGTAGTCCCCAGCCGCTCAGCCACCCTAGGCAGGAAGTAACGGGCGGCGGCGCCAATGCCGATCAGGGGGATCTTCAGGGAGAACTCCACACCCAGCACCGGATGGCTGTCACGGCTGGAGATAAAGGAGGTCAGCGACTTGCCCCAGTAGCGGTGAATAATATAATCAACAATCAGATCCTCAATCTGCTTTTCGGTCCGACGCAAGACCTCCTGACAGAACGCCTCTGGTTCTGTTCCTGCAATCCGGGCCAGAACCGCCGCCCCGCTGATGGCCGCCTCCCGGTTGCCAATGGCGATATGGCCCAGCACATGCAGGGCATCGGTGGGGGTAAAACCGATTTCAAAGATCAGCTGCTCCCGGGCCAGTCCCTCCAGATGTTTTTCCAGGGGAATCGAGGAAAGACCGATGGCCGTACCAATGGCCGCAGGGGTTGCCGGTCCATTCTGCCGCAGAAAGGTGAGTACCGGATCATCAAGATCCTCCGGCGACAGCCATGGACGGCTTAGTGTCGCTTGAGCCAGGGATGGCGGAAGAGCGACCATATCTTCCTCAGCCGTCAACGCGATACAACGGGAAGAGGCGCCAGCTCCGAGCCAATCCGAGGCTGACGGCAAAGAACCGGCGACGCACAAGGGCACCACCCGGCTGGGGCCAAGATGAAGGCCGCCCTTGTCATCCACCACCAGATGACTGTCGCCGCCGATCCCCCCGGTAAACATGTCAATGGCCTCGACATGGGTCTGCCACTCGCCGATCTGGCAGCCATCCGGGGCCAATTGCGGCCGACCGCCTTCGATAATGGCAATATCCGTGGTGGTACCGCCGACATCAATCACCAGGGCATCACCCGTGGTCTGCAGGGCCCCGAAATGAGCGGTACAGGCAGGGCCGCTTGCCGCCGTCACTCCGGCCCGCTCCACGGCCTGATCAATGGAGACGGTCTTGCCGTTGCCGCCGATGATCACCACCGGACAGGAGAGCCCCTGTTTGATCATGGCCATCTGGACGCCGGCAATATAGTCCTGCATCAGGGGCATGAGCTTGGCGTGGAGGGCGGCGGTGGCGGCCCGCTCCCGCATCCCCGCCTGCTGACTGATCCGGTGTGAGCAGAAGACCGGTTTGGGATCCAGCATGGCAATCGCCTTTTCCGCCACCAGCTCATGAGTAGGATTTTCCATGGACATGGCGCTGCAAATCGCGTAGGCATCGACCTCGCTCGCCAGTCCCCGCACCGTATCTACCAGATTCTCAAGATCGAGCGGCTCTTCCTCCTTGCCCATGATAGTATGACCACCCTTGATAAAGACCACCGCCGCCACCGGCAGACTGAAATGTTTGACATAACCGATGACAAACAGACCCACCCTCGCCCCCTTGCCCTCAACCACGGCGTTGGTGGCAAGCGTGGTCGAGACCGCCAGTTGCTGGATATCTGCAACCGCAACCCCCGAGCTCTGCAGAAGCGCAGCCAAGGCATGGCCGGTGCCGGTGGCCAGATGATAATGGGTGGTCGGTTCCTTGGCCGTGGCAATGACCGCACCGCTGTCCGCCTCAATAAGCACCGCGTCCGTATAGGTGCCGCCCGTATCGATTCCAATGATATATTTTTTCATGATTCCCTGTTGATTGGTAGAGGATGTCAGTCAATAATGGTAAAATCTTTGTTTACAGAGTATATAAACCATACCTTACAGTTGATCAATCAATCAGCACAATCCTGTCCCTCTTGATTTCTTTATTATCGCCATGGTCCCCACTCCCAAAGATACCCTTTTTGCCGTCAACCAGATCCATGAGGATTTTGTCTTCAGCGAACGGGTGGTAGAGGTGTTCGATGACATGCTGGACCGCTCCATTCCCTTTTACCAGGAAGTTATCAAAGGAACGGCCCGGCTCCTCGACATCTTTCTCCATAAGAATGACACGGTTATCGACCTCGGCTGTGCCACCGGCACCACCCTGCTGCAACTGGCCCGGCTGTTGCCGGATAAGGGGCTGCAATTCACCGGCATCGACAACTCGCCGGCCATGCTCCACAAGGCCCGGATGAAGGCCGAGATGTTCTCCAAACAAGACCAGGTTGCCTTTATTAACCAAGACATCACGGAGGTGGATCAGCCGGAGGCCGGGGCCTTTCTCCTCAATTACACCCTCCAGTTCATCCGTCCTCTTAAGCGGGAAGGCTTTATCCACCGGCTTTTTGATAACCTGCGGCCCGGCGGCGTCCTGATCCTCAGCGAAAAAAAGATCTCCCACGACCCGTTGCTCAACCGTAAATATATCGATATCTACCATCAGTTCAAGCTGGAGCGCGGCTATTCGGAACTGGAGATCGCCAAGAAAAGAGAGGCCCTGGAAAATATCCTGATCCCCTTCTCCATTGAAGAAAACAGGGAACTCCTATTGAAGGCCGGATGCACAAGCGTGGAGACCTTCTTTCAGTGGTTTAATTTCGTCTCCTTTATCGCCATCAAACCCGAATGAAGCAGATGCCATCATCACTGGAGTACCTCTCCCAGCTCCCGGCCAGTGCCCACCGTCAGGAGATCTCTGCCATCCACCAGGAGCGGCAACAATGGGTCAACCAACCAAAAAAAGGCTTTCTCCGCTACCGCAACCCCTATGAAGCGCTGACCCATTTTCCGGCCCGCACCGTCGACTGCACCGGCGATACCGTCATCATCGGCGGCCCTGACGAGCTAAGCACCGGCGATCAGGCGCAGGTCAAAGCGGCCCTGCGCGCCTTCATGCCCTGGCGCAAAGGCCCTTTTTCGGTCTTTGGTATCGACATCGACGCCGAGTGGCGGAGCGAACGCAAATGGCAGCGCCTCGCGCCCATGCTCCCGGACCTGGAAGGCAAGATCATCGCTGATATCGGCTGCAACAACGGCTACTACATGTTCCGCATGGCCCCCTACCGACCCAAACTGGTCCTCGGTCTTGAACCCTCCATGCAGCACTACTACTGCTTCAAGGCCTTGAACAGCATGGCCGGACAGGAGGCGCTCCAGATCGACCTGCTCGGCGTCGAGCATCTCTCCCTCTTCCCGGACTGCTTTGATGTCCTTTTCCTCATGGGCATCATCTACCACCGCGCCTCACCAATTGACGTACTGCGTGACTGCTATCAGGCCCTGCGCCCCGGCGGCACGCTGCTGCTGGAATCTCAGGCCATCCCCGGAGAGGCGCCCATTGCCCTCTTTCCCGACAAGACTTATGCCAAGGTGCCCGGCACTTACTTTGTCCCCACCGGTCATTGTCTGCGGCTATGGATGGAAAAGGCGGGCTTTGACCAGGTCGAACTCTTCTGCCAGCACCCCATGAGTGAAGAAGAACAGCGATCCACCGAGTGGATGACATTTGAATCGTACCGCGATTTCATCGATCCACAGAATCCAGCGCTTACAGTGGAAGGGTACCCGGCCCCGCACCGTGTCTTCCTGCGCGGCTGGAAAAAATAAACATCCGGCTGACAACAAAGAAAAGAGAGGGCAAAACTTGCCTTTGCAGAGAAGTGTGGTATAAAATTGAAAATAGTCAATAAACGATTCGACAAAAAAACTACCCAGATACTTATTGATGACAGCATGATATTTTTTTAACAAGGAGCACATAGATGGATCAGAAATCCTGTACCCTTTGCAGCGGCGGCCTGAAAGGGGCCGAGGCAACCTTTGGTGAAGCGGCAGAAAAATGGGGTGTCAATGAGGTTATTTACACCTTTGAAGGGCACAAACTGCACCGGGAAAAAAATGCGATCTTTCTCAGCCAGCAAGAGCTGGAACGGGGCGATATCAGCATGGAGCTGGCCTCAAGGATGCTCAACCGCACCTATTACGAGACCACCAAGATCAGAAAGGTACTGCAAACCATCTTTCATATGGTCAACAACGGCCACCAGATCTTTGTCATCGGCACCATCCTCGACGACAATTCCGTGAAAGGCGGCACCGGCTGGGCCGTGGAGCTGGCCAAGCTTTTCAATCGCCCCCTCCACGTCTTTGACCAGCCCCGCAAACAATGGTTTACCTGGAAAGACAACCTGTGGCAGGAAGATACCCCAATCATTGAATACGACACCTTTGTCGGATCAGGCACCAGATATCTCAGCGATGCCGGCCGGGAAGCCATCATCAAACTTTTTGAAGATTCCTTTGGGCCTCAATAATTTAGGTGCCGTTATGAAATAAGCAGTGTTTTTTTGCTTATTTTATTACGGCACCTTATGCCGTATCCAAGAAACAGCCAATCCTTTTCGGCTGTTTCTTGGATGCGGCGTCTTGCCGATAACAACATACAAAAGGCCGTAAATCACATCTGCCGGAGATCATAACAGCACCGTATGCGGCATCACACATATTTCAATGTTATAATTTTTTTGATAACGGCTTGAATGTATATCCACTCGATATTGTGAGGAAAAATCATGAA
>JAUSAB010000077.1 GCA_030653035.1 Desulfocapsaceae bacterium
CTCTGTGTTTTTCTGCTTGTTGCTTATCTCAAATTCCAATCCAAACTCGGCAGGTCAATGTATCAAATTCTCCGGGTATTGCAGATGAACTTGTTTGACCGTCGCCCCTTCGACGAACTATTTAAACCTCCATGCAATCAAGATGTGGTTTCACCACAGAAATTGCTCTGGGAAATTTTATAAGACAGCAGTGATTGGCAATATATATCCCTACTAGATGCTTTGTTTCTTGTCATGCCCATGTAGATATATCTAATCAGGACAAGATAAAGTTTGAGAAAAAAATAAAAGGAACGCTCGATGTTGTCGAAATCGTCCCGCTTTCAGGAAGTTCTAGGCAGCTCAGTTCAAGACTGCATGGGTGCGGCTCTCTGAAAGGACCGATGTCGTGTTCCCCCTGTCGTTCGCCCAAAGCTGCTTCAAGACTGCCGACTTACTATAATATCATTCTATGATAATTTTTTGAAAGAAGCCAGGCCAGCCAGACCCTGCTCCTAGCGAGTGCATCCTCACCATCACCGTGACAAAGCACACAACGAGATTAAAAATTCAGAGGTAACAACCGATAATCTCAAACTTCCCAAAAGAGTTAAAAATGGAGATTCATCGTAAAACATTAGGTTCTTTGAAAACTTTGGGGAATTATTCAGCGGCATATGGTGTTTCGGGATCTTCTTTGAACCAGTGGCCGAGAAAGGCATTGGCCTTGAGCAAATCGGCCTCCATTATATCCAGGTTAATGATATATGGTACGACCTTGCCGTAATAGTCAGTTTGTGGGCCTATAGAGATGAAGCGAAGACCTATACGATTAAGTATGCGCGCAAGACCGCGTTCCATGGCCGCAAAGCAGTAATTAACGCCATTTCGGCGGCAGAAGCGAAAGATTTCCCGATACATACCAATAAGGATCTGCGGGCTATTGCTTCTCCGCTCGCTGTTTTCGTTTTCTGTATTATGCTCTTGTTGCCCGATGTTGCTGACGTTTCCCTGTTCCTGAAACCCTTTGCTCATGCCCTGGAGTGAATCCCCAACTCGTCTCCGATAATTCTTGCGTACTACCAGACGAGACACCTCGCCGCACTGCTCTCGCGGCGGAAAGGTGAAGTCGTCAAAGGTCGAGCAGTGTTCTTGAAAGGGAAATTCCTGGCATTCATTTGCCAGAACAAAACGCATAGAACCGACCAGTAATCCCTCAAAGTTGTGCGATGCGACATGAAAGGAGCGCTGGTCGTAGCTGTCTATCTCCAGACCGTCCGGATAGTCGAGTGGGTCCAGAAACTGGCATTCCAGGCAGTAAACCTCATAGCGCAGTCGAAAAATTTCCACGAGCAGGATTGGGTCAATTGAAGTATGCATTTTTCCAGTAAATGTAAAGTGGGGCACCAGCGGGTCGCGCGTGGAGCCGATATTTTGTATCTCTGTATTCATCTACTTCCTCGTGTGGGGAGTAATTACCTTGATATCAAGCTATCAACTGAAAGATATCCATTAAAACTTCCAGATCACCCCGACGCCGAGTTCGCGGCCACGGTTTGCGATCCCTTCAACCAGCCCATTACCCTGCGCTGTCGTCTGATATTCTTCATCCAGCAGATTTTTCGCCTGGACAAAAAATTGCCAGTTTTTGTTGTAACGGTAACGAAGTTTGCTGTTCAGCAGCCAATACTCATTGAGTATCAGGGGGCTATTACCACTGAGCATTTCCCGTTCGCTGTGATAGATGCCGACAAGATTGAAGTTCCACGCATTTTTTTCATAGTTGATCATAAGCGAGCCAAGGGTATCGGCCTCACGTAAGGCACTGTCCGGCAGTTCAGTCAAACGGGTAACGGTGGCGCGGAGCAGCCATTGTGGTGACACCTGCAGATTGGCTTCCATCTCCAATCCCTGGCTTGTCTCTTTTTCATCCAAGTTCACGTAGGTGTTGATAGTATTTACGATTTGCTGGGCAATGGGATTATTGATGCGGTTATGAAACCAGCCAAGATTGAGGCCCATTTTCTGCCATTGAGCCATCCAGATCAGGTCCCAGGTCTGGATGGTTTCGTGGTCAAGATCAGGATTGCCGACCTGCAGAGGATTGTTCAACAAGCCTGTTTCGGCCTGAGTCGGGGCGCGAAAGGCCTCCCCGTAAAGCAGCTTCAGGGTGTGGGTGGCTGTGAGTTGCTGCACGACAGCAAGCCTGGGACTCAGAATACCATTAATGTCGCTGTACTTATCATAACGCGCCCCCATTGTTAATTCTGCCTGCTGCCACAGCGGCCGTTGATACTGGGCATAGAGACCAAGCACATCTCGGTCTTCTTCGCTGCCTATCTGGGTAAAATGATCAAAATTACCGTAATAGCTGACGGGAGTGGCAAGTTCACCATTCATGAGTGCCGTTAATTCGGCCAGGTCAAAATTATTATAGGCGCGGGCCTCGGTCTCATCCTCGTTCCGCCATTCCAGACCACACTGGATACTGTTGCTTTTATCCAGGGTCCAGTCATTGTTTAATTGCAGATACTGGGCCTTTGATTTGAGACTGCTTTCTGTCAGTAAAGGATCGCTGCTGGGCGGATCGCTGATAAGGGCCAGCGCTCCTGCCGGGGTTATCTGATTATTAAGCATGATACTGGTCTCTCTATGGCCCAGCAGCAAATGGGTAGCGAGATCCTTATGCCAGTTCCAGGACTGTTCCAGGGTGAGCAGGGTGTCCTGGCTTCTGGCAGCGTTGAATCCATTAGAAAGCAGCTCGATGGTGTAAAAATCATCGGTGTTGATCTGACTATGATAAAGACTCAGCAAGGTATTGTTATGGCCAATGGCCAAGTCAATGTCACCGCCCCGGTATGGATCACTGGTCGTGATCGATGACGCGCTGAAGGTGTCATGGACGGTGTAGTCCTGGCCTCCGTCATATGCACCATGAGCATAGAGCCGAGAATGCCAGTCGCCGCTTTGATGCGAGAGGTGAAGCTCTCCTTCCTGATGATTGTCGGTACCCGTGCTAATAGTGGCCTGATTTTCATTTTTAACGGTGATGATATTGATAACGCCGGTGAAGGCATTGGAGCCGTAGATGGCGGATCCCGGGCCGCGTATTATCTCGACCCGATCGATTTGCCCCAATGGTATCCGCGTGCCGCTAATTGGTCCGCCGGTGCGGGGATCGTTCATGGGGCGGCCGTCAAGAAGCAGCAACACCTCCCTGCTGTTTGCGCCCTGTCGCCGACCACGACTGCTGTAATTAAAGCCAGTTGACATATCAGAGTAGCGCTGGCTTTGATAACCGGGAACCAGATTAAGCAGTTCGTGCAGGTAATCCATACCCAAACGGCTGATCTCTGCATGGGTGAAAACCGTGACTGCGGCCGGTACATTCTTCAATGATTTTTCGGTGAGAGTGGCACCGGTGATCTCCACCTGCATCAATTGTTCCAATGACATGGCAAAAGGATTATTCTGAACATCCTCTGTGGTATCGGCAAAGGTTATAGACGTCTCACAGAAAGGCAGGAGCAGGGTGACGAATGACAAAAAAAAGATTCTAGTCATAACTATTTTCCTTGCAGGTTATTTCATTTCTCAATTAACGTGTTAACGTTGTCGGCTTCGTTACCATTCTTTGATTAAGAATTGGAATCAAGGAGAGACCTGTTTCTGGGCCAAGGCCTCGTGTACGGCCTGTGCCAGGTCTCCAATAACAAAAGGTTTGGCCAGAAATTTCTGAATTCCAACGGTTCCCAGCATGGCGGGGATCATACCGGTCTGGTCACCGGAACAGAGGATAATGGGAAGATCGGTGCGCACTGATCGAATCTTGCCAGCCAGGGCCAGGCCCATTAATCCCGGCATCGTTTTATCGGTGATCACCAGGTCAAAGTCTTCCGGTTTGGCTGTAAAAATACGCCATGCCTCCATGCCGTCCTCCGCTGTTGTCACCTTGTAACCCAGTTCCTCAAGCATCGTCTTTGCAAAAAGTCTGATCTGTTCCTCGTCATCGACAAAGAGGATCCGGCCTGAACCGGTTTGAAGAGGCAGAGATTCTGTTTCTGCTATACCCTCTTGTCCGTTACTGTTGAACAGTGGCAGAAATATCTGGAAAAGCGAACCGGCGCCTTCTTTGCTCTTCACAGTAACATTTCCTCCACATTCCTTAACAATTCCATGGACTACGGAAAGCCCCATGCCGGTTCCTTTGCCCAATCCTTTGGTGGTAAAAAAAGGTTCAAAGATGCGGGAAAGTATCTCCGGGGCAATCCCTACTCCCGTATCCTGGACTGCCAGGAGCAGATACAGGCCAGCGGGAAGATTAAGCTGCGTTTCCTGTTGTTTGGTGAGGATCGTTTGCCTTAGGGAGACAAAAAGCTCGCCACCTGTTTTCTCCATGGTATGGCTGGCATTGGCGCAGAGATTCATCAGGATTTGATGGAGCTGTACCGGATTGGCCTTGATCATCCCGCAGTCGGGATCAACATCTTGGCGGATGGTGACGGTGCTGGGGATGGTGGAGCGTAACAGGTTCAGACATTCCTCGATTATCGGTTGCACCAGCATGAGCTGTTTACTTTCTAGACTTTTGCGGCTGAAGGCAAGAATCTGCTTTACCAGATCGCGGGCCCTGAGACTAGCTGTATTGATGTTTTCCAGCGCTTTATAAATAAAGGAATCAGGTTCTGTCTGCCTCATGGCCAAGTGCGAATAACCAAGGATCCCGGTTAAGATATTATTGAAATCATGGGAAATACCTCCAGCCAAGACGCCGATAGCCTCCATCTTCTGGGCCTGAACAAGCTGAGCCTCCAACTGTTTCTGCTCGGTGATGTCCTTGCCCACCAACACAATAGCATCCATGACCCCCTTTTGAGTGAAGACGGGCGAACAACTGACAAGATGGATTCGCCCTTTTCCATACTGAAGTTCAACAGCACAGCCCTGCTCCTCGTTGAGGCATTTTTCCACAGGGCATTCGACAGAACCATCCTTATCGTTCCGGAAAAAATCATGATATATCTTGCCGAGCAGATCACGAGGGGCAAGGTTCAATATGCTGGCTGCGGCTCGGTTGGCTCTAATAATTACCCTGTATGCATTGATGATGATGATAATGTCGTTAATGGCGTTAAAGGTACGCTCCCAGTTCCGTTGACTGGCCCGGAGTGCTTTCTCAGCCGTCTGGTGCTGGAATACCTCGGCCGCAAGCGCCGCGGTGCGTTCAACCACCATGCATTCCAGATTTTCACGGTAGAGAGCAAGCTCCCGTTCATTTTCCTTATTGCGGATGGCACGTTCAATGGTGAGAGGCAGGGTGGTCAGATATCCGCCCTGAGTATCTTTGACCAGGTAATCGGCAGCGCCGGACTTCATAACGGCAACGGCTACCTTTTCGTCTCCCAGGCCGGTCACCACAATGATGGCGGCCCGTCCTGCCTTGCTGATCAGATCAAAGGCCGTGCCATCACCAAGCATGTAATCAAGCACCAAAGCGTCGAATTCGTTGGTTTCCAGTATTTCCAATGCCTCACGGACTGACCCGGCGAGCATGTAACGATATGGAAATGCAGTTTTCCTTGCATAACGCTCAAATGCCAAACGGTCTAACTGGTCGTCATCAACCAGCAGGATGATTTTCTTGTCATTTGTCATGGGCGCTCCAAGGGGGCAAGTTTATTCAGTGTCCAATACAGGTCAATGATACGTACCACATCAATGAACTGGCTGTAATCAACGGGTTTCAGCATATAGCCGGCCACTCCGAGGTTGAAGCTCTCGGTTCTGTCACGTTCTTCTTCCGATGTGGTGAGCACTACCACTGGAATCTTGCGCAGACACGCGTCCGCCTTTGCCTCCCGCAGGAATTCAGTGCCATTCATTCTCGGCATGTTCATGTCCAGCAGAATAAGGCAGGGGAGTTTGATAGTGGGATCCCGCAACCAGGTCAGGGCCTGCTCACCGTTTTCAGCGTGATGAAGAGGGTTATTAATTTGCAGGTCTTTAAAGGCCCGGCGGACGGTCATGGCATCCACGGCGTCGTCTTCAACCAGCAGAATGGTCTTGTTGTTGTGCATCACTTGCTTCTCATTTTGTCAGGGGAGTATTTTGCCAGGGTAAAGATAAATTGACTTCCTTTGCCGGGTTCTGATTTAACTTCAATGGTGCCGCCGTGCAGTTCGATAATCTTTTTAACCAGTGACAGGCCAATACCGGTGCTGTCTGTGTCGTTGGTTTGTGGGCCCAAGGTCTGGAAAATCTGAAAAATCTTCTGATGATATTTTTCCTCAATGCCGGGGCCGTTATCGCTAACGGTAATGTGGCAGAGATTGTCATGATTGGTTGCCGCCGATATGACAATCTTGCCCTGCGGTTTATCCATGAACTTAATGGCATTGCTGATGAGATTCTGAAAGAGTTGTTGCATCCGCACCTGTTCAGCAAAGACAATCGGCAGTTTGCCGTCGATGCGTACGCGGATATGTGATGGCGGGGCAAG
>JAUSAB010000026.1 GCA_030653035.1 Desulfocapsaceae bacterium
AAAGACTTCCTGCATCTTTGGGCTATGTCCCAGAAGGCCCTTGGCTGCGCCGAACTCTTTTTTTCCTGCGCTGGTTTCCTGAATGGTGGTGATATCTTCCAGTACTAAAACCATTGCTGTTTGTCCCATTCCTGTAGACAGGACCGGGGTTGCGGTAAACCGCACCGGAATTTTTTTGCGATTGAGGCCAAGGATGTCGCCCTCGGTGCTAACGGGCATTCTTGTCTCTCTGGCCTGCTGGAGGAGTGGGCTGTTTTTCTGGAAATGAGTGCGTAGCACATAGTCGTAATATATGCCACGTGCTTCTTCGCCGGAATAGCCGGTAAGCGCCTCGAGGAAGCGGTTCATTTCGATGATATGTAAATCCTGGTCGAGCAAGGCGATACCGTGTGGCACGCCATTCAGGATTTCCAGGAGTTCGGGGCATTGGTTCATGGTTTTACATATTCCAATGAGGATCTGGGCGGTTGAATGAATCTTGAAGGCGTTATCTGGCTTGGGTATGTTTCGTATTGTTTCTATCTGTTTCATGTATATCACGCTTTGTTTTGAGAAGTCAATTGTTTTTTTAAGGGAGGGTCACGAGTGGGTAGTTGTATGGTGGGCCGTATTCTTCAGGCGCCTGGGGGAGTGAGGTCTTGGTCGTGGAATGTTGATAATGGGTGGTGCTGCTACGGTGGTTTGTTTCAGAATTGTTTCAGCGGGGGTGTTACGTGTTCTTTTTTGTTTCATAATGTTTTACGGTGGGATTCTGGCTTGTGACTTTTTCGTCAACATGCTGTATTTGCAAGAAAAGTAGATTTGGCACGATCCTTGCTTTAGAAACAGTAAGCAGCACCCCCCCCCGACCGCTGGGGTGCAATAGGTATCAAGAAAACTGTGGAGGTTGCCATGAAAGAATCACTTAACACTTTTCAGAAATGGATGACAGCTATCACCTTTGCTGAGGCCGGAGAGTGGGATATGGCCCAAAAGATGTCTCCTGTCAGTGTCCCGAGCATAAAGATCAGGCAGTTTGAACAAACCTTTATGGCCGTAGCCTTTGCCGAGGCCGGACTTTACGAGGATGCCGTCAGGATGGCTGAAGGGCTTAGTTATCAGGCCCCGGCACCCAATGACTTTCTCCAATCGCTTGGTTTGGGAGGGGTTCGCGTGAGGTATGGTGTGTTTGCTGTTGGTTCTGCGCGATAATTCAGTGTCCGGTAACCCTTGATAGGGGATGGGAGAAATGGCCATTGCGGCAACCGCTCTCATTGTTTCCGACGATACGGATTTTGCCCATACAATGAAAAGCCTCCTCCAGCGCTGGGGCATGGTTGTGGAACTTACAGCAGAAACTGTGAGCTTTCCCGTCGCCGGGGTGGATGTTGTTCTTGTTGATATTCGGAAGCAGGAGGATGATGGGCTTGCTCTCCTGGCAACCATTCGCACAAGGATGGCTGATGCTTGGATCATTCTTGTAAACAGGCCGGACAATATCCAGCTGTCCATGGCCGGGATGCAGGCTGGGGCGGATGATGAGATTATTTCTCCTTTTGATACTGCGATCCTGAAGAATAAGATTTTTTCAGCTGTGCAGTGTCGGAAAAAACGGCGTGGGAAGAGGTCATTGCTGAAAAGATTTGAAGATGCCATGGCCGCTATCACTTTTGCCCAAGCCGGAGAATTTGATACCGCCGTTGACTTGTTGAATGAGTCGGAGGAGAAACCTTCCTCCGGTAAAGATCGAAAAAAAACAGAGGCAGCATCTTGAGTTGGCTGTCTTTACACCGATGATGAGGGCTTTGGAGGAAATATGAACGATATCAAGATCCTGCTGGTAGATGATGAGGAAGATTTTATCACGACATTGTCGGAGCGTTTAGATCTGCGGGACCTTGGCAGCGAAACGGCGCTCAGCGGCGAACAGGCATTGGGGTATGTCGGTGATAACGAGCCCGATGTCATGGTCCTTGATCTGAAGATGCCGGGTATTGACGGGATGGAAGTGCTCCGTCGGGTCAGAAAAACCTATCCCAATATCCAGGTCATTATCCAGACCGGGCATGGGAACGATCTTGATGAAGCGGAGGCCAGGCGGCTTGGAGTCTTTGATTATCTCAAGAAACCGATTGAGATTGAGGCTCTGGTGGAAAGGATCAGGGCCGCGTATCAGGCAAAAAATAACTTGCTGGATAATTCGGCGGGCGCAGTCGCCTTTGCCGAAGCAGGCGAATACGAAACCGCCAAAAATATATTGAGGAAATGAGTTGGGCTCGTGACGAAATAATAATGATTT
>JAUSAB010000029.1 GCA_030653035.1 Desulfocapsaceae bacterium
CCCCTTGTAATAGAGGGTGATGGAGTTGACTCCCGTCAGGGTGGCGATCAGTTCAAAGCGCAGGTCCGGGATCAGCTCAAGCGCCTTGGCCCAATAGGCCCCGACCGCCTTCTTGCCCTTGAGGGTGCCGCTTGGTTCACCGGCAATCTGGACGATCACCGGCGAACTCATTTCGAAATCGTTCGTGTAGTGGGCAAGAACCCGTTCCAGGTCATGGGCATTCCACGATTCGATCCAGTCGGCGGCAAAGTGTTCGGCAAACTCCTTGTCAATCATGGCGCTCTCCCTACCGGTAGTTTTTTCAGTTCCGCCCTGCACCCGCCACGACATCTTCATATACACGTCGCCCCGAGCCAGTTCGTCGAACATCTGTGCCAGCCGTTTCTGTTGGGTGGCCGGCTGTTTGTCCCTGGTGATCCAGCCGATGTAGTCGTTTTACTGATAGGCTGGCCGCTTCAGGCGTGTGGCTGATGGATCACTCATGCTCGCCACCAAGCTCTTGCCAGCGAAAGCAGTCCACAGTGTGGTCATTGACCATGCCCACCGCCTGCATGTGGGCATAGCAGATGGTGCTACCGACGAAGCGGAAGCCGCGCTTCTTCAAGTCACGGCTCATGGCCTCCGACACCGGTGTTTCAGAAGGGACTTCGGCAATGCTGCGCCAGGCGTTGATGATCGGTTTGCCGTCCACAAAACGCCATTGATAGGCATCAAAGGAGCCAAACTCTTCCTGTATCTTCAGGAAAACGCGGGCATTGGTGATGGTTGACGCCACCTTCAGGCGGTTGCGGACGATGCCGGGGTTGGCCAGGAGGTCTGCGACCTTGGCCTCATCGAAACGGGCCACCGACTCGGGATCGAATCCAGAAAAGGCCATGCGATAGGTTGCACGCTTGCGCAGGATGGTGATCCAGGAGAGTCCGGCCTGGGCGCCTTCCAAGATCAGGAATTCGAACAAAAGTAGATCGTCATGGATCGGTACTCCCCATTCCTCGTCATGGTAGGTACGGTAAAGCGGATCATTACCGACCCAGGCGCAGCGGGTTAGGGTGGTCGCGTTATCCATCGATTATTCCTCCAGTTATATTGTCGGCCGAAACAACTTAATATCAGGAGTAGGTTCGCATGCCAGCATCGTCATTCTTGGTTAGTGACTCTCCTGATCAAGCCATGACTGGATCATGCGATAGGCAATCGTCCAGGGACGTGGCAAGGCGGGCAAGTTGTCGCGCCGGAACCATTGCGCATCTTCAATTTCTTCCGCTTGCGGAACAAGTGTCCCTGCAGCATAGTCTGCCAGGAACCCCAGCATGAGGGAGTGCGGAAACGGCCACGATTGACTGCCGAACCAGCGCAGATTCTGAATCTTGATCCCGACCTCTTCCTCTACCTCACGGTGAACACAGGCCTCCACTGACTCTCCAGATTCAACAAACCCCGCCAGCACGCTGTATATATCCGGAGTAAAATGCGGCGAGCGGGCGAGCAATACCTCGTCGTTACGGGTAACGAGCACGATGCAAACCGGCGAAATACGCGGAAAGGCGGCAAAGCCACATGCCGCGCACCTCCTGGCTGGAACCAGCGGCGACGTTTCCAGCTTGTCGCCGCAGACCCCGCAAAACTGGTTTTCGTGAAGCCAAGCCGCCAGTTGTTTGCCCCGGCTGACCGCTTCCACTAACGCCTGCGGCCAGAGGTTTATAAGTCTTCGGAGATCGGCTTTAATCAGGCCTGCCGGAAGTTCCTGCTGAGCACTCCATAGCCGCATCTCGCAAACGGCAGCGCCGATGCAGCCGATCTTCAAGCTGTAGAGTGGTTCACCCAACGACTTAATCGCAGAAATATCAGGAATCGTATTGTTTGGCGTAACAAGCAGCGCGTCGTCGATGAAGGGTAAGGTGACGGCCTCACTTCCAGGCGCTGCCGGCCCAAACGCCGGGGAAAAGATCTCACCATAGTTGTCTATGCTCTTCATTTCCGTTATACCCGAACTTCATTTGTTTACTCCCAATGGCCAATAATTGATGTTCTAACCCCGATAAACTGGATAAGTACCTTCACGAAATTCATTTCAAAAAAGAGGAAACGAATTTCTAAGGTACTAAATTCTTCCATGTCCATGCAAATATGCCTCAATCTGTTACCAGGCGAAGCAACTCCACATCAGGCAGATTTTCATGAACCGCTTCAACTGTGGTGTACTCGGTCAGGACTTTGATTACCACCGGCAGCGGCTCGGGCCAGATCTCCGGCAGGTCGGCCTCCAGGGATTCGTCGATGCTGAAGGCCAGCCTCTCCACCGGCGGACAAAACTGCGCATCCACCCCCGGCTTGTTGCCGCGGGCATCAATGCGGTACCAGCCGTGATCCGGCAGCCAGACGGCATTCAACCCGTGCAGGCAATAGGGTGCGCCGTTCCCTTCAAGTGAGAGCCGTTGGTAGCAGAGCCCCGCTGGGATGGTGTTGGCCCGCAGGAGTGCTGCCAGCAAATGACTCTTTGCATAGCAGTAGCCCGTTGCATGCTCCAACACCTCTGAGGCCTTACAGGTGACCGGATTCATGCGGTAATCCCAGCTGTGCCGGATCTCGTCGCGCACAAACTCGAAACAGCGTCTGGTGATTTCAACCCGATCCTCGCCCCCGGCGGCCAGTACACGCGCCTTGGCCAGGACTGCGGGATGCAGCCAGTCAATAGTAATGTTTGATTGGAGAAACTGATTCAACATGATAGTTCCATAAGCCGGCTGACTCTTTGGTTGTGTTGCGGCAATATCCGGTCCAGCAATTCTTGTCCGGCAATGATGTTGCCCTCTGTGTCGATAACCAGAGCGATGTGGCCATATTGCCGACATATTTTTTCCCAGTCTCAACGTGGCCTCCTGCTTTTATCGCCTTTTTCTCCTCAACTGCACAGTTGGCGCATCGGAAACGCCCACATCTCAAATTCTGTACCTTCCAATAAACACAAAATATTTCTCGTGCTTGATGAAATCTGCGAGCCTGGCAGTAGTTTCATCAAGGTCAAAGTGGAAGGATTGAATGCCAATTGCGTTCATAATTTCATGAAGCAATTTGCCAACCATGATAGCGACTTCATTCGCATGGTTTGTAGTTGCTTTTTGTATGGCTGTATCCATTGTCATCTTGGGTAGTTATTGGGATTCCACTGTTAATATAAGAAGTTCTTTCGGCCTAAAACCAAGGGCACCTGCCGCTATTACAGGACTTGATTCGAAGAACGCTGCTCCCGGCGGTTAAGTTGACTCGCTTGTTCAACCTCATGATTCATCGATTGGAGATGGCAAGATCGACGGCAAGTACGGCGAAAGCTGCCGCAAAACTGCGGCGGAGCAAGGCTTGAACACGCGGGGATTCAATCACTGCTTTACGAAAGCCATGTGCCAGGAAGCCATAGGCCACAAAGACCGAAAAGGTCATAGCCATAAAGACCGCGCTCAGCACGAGTAGCTGACCAAGGGGGGAGGTTGCAGTCTGGTCTACAAATTGCGGCAAAAAAGCCAAAAAGAAAATGGTGAGCTTCGGATTAAGGATATTAAGAAAGACCGCTTTGCCCATAAGGCCCCAGGGTGTGGATTCCAAAGGAGTGGTGCCTGCTTCAAACGGAGACTTGGTCTTCCAGGTGGCGTAAGCAACGTAGAACAGGTATGCGACACCTGCATACTTGAGTGTCTGGAATGCTAACGCACTCGTATGGAGAAGGGCAGCCAAACCAAGAATCGTTGCCATAAGATGCGGCACGATTCCAGCCGTACAGCCAATAGCGGCAAACACGCTTGCTCTCTTCCCCTGGGTAAGGCCAGTCGAAATTGTGAACAAAACACCTGTGCCGGGAATCAAGACAACGATAAGTGAGGTGATGAGAAATTCGATGCTGATCATACTGTTGGTTCCTTAGGCTGCATTGGTGGAAGAAGATAAAGCCCTAACAGCGACGGACGAAGAGCGCGTGCACCTTATATCTGCACGATTAGGCCTCACCAAGGTTATGGGTAATCTTGACGTGTCGGGCGAACAACAATGTCGCTGATGTGTACATGGGGTGGCTGAGTGATAATATAATGTATGGCATTTGCCACGTCATCCCCTATCAACAGAGGTCCAAATTTATCATTAAAATTTTGTACCATTTCGTCACTGTAGCCTGCGCCCGCCTGAAATATCTGCCAGGAGCCTGATGCCGGACGCCGTAACCACTACGGCATCTTTCTCCTCGGCTATTATCTCGGTCTGATAAGCGGGTAATTTTCTGCCGCCTTCTTGCAGAAGAACATTGGCAAGTTGGAAAATCATCTTCGAATACTATGATGTTGACTGGAAATTATTTTTAAACCACATGAACCGGAACATTTTTATGATTTTTAAAGATTCAATTGATAAACAAACTGCTGTGGCAGATGGACTTATTTGTTTACAATAGCTTGACTTTTGACCGGATGAAATGTATTTTTCAATAATATTCAGGTGTGTTTGGGCTAGGTAACTCCTTGCAAGGGCGCAGCTCTTGATACTTTTATCTTTTTGAACTCTTCTCCCTGGAAAGACATATGAAATTCCTAAAGAAAATATATTTCTTAATGATGATCTTCTCTTGTCTGCCTGGTAGCTATGGGATGGCAGATCAGTTCCAAGGTGGTCAGCGGACGCAGGACGTAACATTATCCAAAAATGAGGCCGCGTTGAGTTCTGATGGCCTTGGTCAACATGCGGAAGAGGTCTTGGCCACTCTTACACCCGGGGAACGTAAGTGGTTCCATCGATTTCAAGAGGGGATTCCTTGTTTTGATGGTTGGAAAAAGATAACCCAGGCGGTTGTTGAAAAATTCCCCGAGCAGGAACGGGAAAAGAGAATGGCCGCCATGCAGACGCTTGGCTTTAAAATCGGTCATGAGTGGAGTCGGGATAATCGCGTGCGCAAGGTCAACACCGATATGTTGAGGGCCTGGGGAAGAGAGTTGCGGAAGGCCGGGGCTGAGAACCATGTGCAACTGGCCCAGGCCTTGTATAAAATCGATAGTGAGGTAGATACCCTGTTACGTTGAGGGGCTCTGTCTCATCCTTGCTGGCTCCTCTTTCTGTTGTTTTTGTATACTTTTTCCCCTCCTTGGCAAATCAAAGAACAATAACCTTATTTACCTCGCATTCCAGTCTGCCGTCATGGAGAACTATGTCGATTGCTTCCCCTGGGTGAACCTGCCCACTTCTGCTGATAATTTCTTCTTCTTTCTTTCCTGATTTTTTTCTTCTGACGATAGCATAACCCCGGGCCAGGGTGGCCAAGGGACTGACGGTATCTAAAAGCGCTGCCTGAGCGGAAAAGGCCGCGCTTTTTTGTTGCAGGAGAACCTGTATCTGCTGGCACAGTTTTTCGCTGGCATGGCGCAGCCGTTCTGTCTGGATGGTCACCCTGGTGGCTGGTGACTGGCGCTGCAATCTGGACAGGGTCTTTTCCAGGCGGAGGGTCTGTTCCTGGAGCAGCCTTTCCAGGGAGTGAGTTAGCCGGGATGTGCTATGGTCTATCTGTAAGGTGAAGTGGGACAGGGTCATTCCCAGATCCCCGAGCAGGCGTCTGTTCTGCGAGACCTGTCTGCTGTAATCGTTGATTTTCTGCAGAAGCAGGGTGGCAAGCTGTTTTTTACAGAGAAGGATTTGGCTTTGCACCCTTGTCTTATCGGGGATGAGCTGCTCGGCAGCGCCTGTTGGCGTTGGGGCCCGTAGGTCGGCACAGAAATCGGCAATGGTGAAATCGACCTCATGGCCGATGGCCGAGACAATGGGCAGGGCAGATCCGGCAATGGCGCGGGCCACACATTCCTCGTTAAAGGCCCACAGATCTTCCAGCGAGCCGCCGCCCCGGCAGAGGACGATAATGTCTGGGCGCAGACTTGTGTCGGTTGTCTTGATTCTGTTGATCCTGGCAATGGCCTTGGCAATTTCTTCCGCTGCCCCCGCCCCTTGTACCCGTACCGGAAAGATCTGGATGGTTGCCCCCCAGCCGCGGTTTCGCCAGATCTTCAAGAAATCATGGACAGCCGCGCCGCTGGGTGAGGTGATCAGAGTGATTTTTTTGGGAAAAGCAGGGATTGCCTTTTTTCGTTCCTCGTCAAAAAGACCTTCTGCGGCCAGTCGTCTTTTCAACTCTTCAAATTGCAACTGGAGTAGTCCTGCCCCGTGAAAATCAATGGTGTCAACGATGAGCTGATAGTCGCCGCGAGGCTCATAGACCGAGATCCGGCCATGACAGACCACCTGTCTGCCGTCACGGATCTCTTCAGCCAGAAAGCGCTGTTGTCCCTTGAAAAGAACGGCGCGCAATTGGGCCCCCTCATCCTTAAGGGTAAAATAGCTATGGCCCGAGTAGGGGCGGGAGAGGTTGGAGATCTCACCGCTCACCCGGACAAAACGGAATTCCCCTTCCAGCAGGTTCCTGATTGACCGGCTGATCTGCGATACGGTCAGTATCTCCGCCCCTGAAGATGTTGAGATAAAAGGTTCCATCCTGACTCTACTCCTCCTCCTCCGCGCTTAATGTTTCGGCCTACTCCAGCACTCGCTCAATCAAGATAGGTTGGAATAGACACTTTTTACCAGGTCATCATGGTTTGGGAATGGACATGAGGCACGCTATCGGGTAAATAGAAAAGTTTCTATAGAGAAATAAGAACCTAAAATGTTTGCATTGAAAGGTAAAGCAAAAAGCAAAAGGAGGTTGGCATGGCAGAACAGAGCGCCTTTGATAAACAGCATATTCAAGAGAGTTCCCATAGTGAAGGCAGTGGCTTGCTTGAGCATTTGAACCTGCCCCCTGTGGTTGTCCGGTTTGTGAAGAGGAATAAAAAGAGTCTGCAGATAGGGGCTGTTGTGACAGGCGCGGTGGTCGTTTGTCTGACCCTGTACAGCTCGTATCGGTCAAACCGGATTCAGGACGGAGCGGCAGCGTTGGCGTTTGCTATGCAAGCGGCCGAGCCGGATAGACACAAGGCCCTTGTCGGTGTCACCACTGAATTTTCCGGGACTCCTTCAGCGTACTGGGCGGGTGCTGAGCTTGCCCATGAGTTGATGAAGGAGGGAAAGTTTAAAGAGGCTGCCGAACAATACGGAGCGGTGCGAAAAAAAATCAATGCTACTGATCCCCTGTTTGCCTTGCTGAGTTTTGGTCTGGCCCAGGCCAATGAGGCCGCCGGCCTTTTTGATGCCGCAGCTCTTGAGTATTCTGCCTTGCAGAAGATTGATGGTTATACGGGAGAAGGGTTTACCGGACTGGCAAGAATTTATGAAGCTCAAAAGAAGGAAAAGGAAGCTCTCGCTGTATATGAAGAGTATATATCTACCTTTACCGGACAGAATCAGAATGATCCTGCCAAGATAGCAGTTGATGAGAAAATTATCAGGCTCAAGGCCATGCAGTGAAACTGGTTCAAAAGCCATTTGAGATGAGTGCCCTTGCTGCCTGCTGGCGGGGGCAGGGACTAAAGATTGCCCTGGTGCCAACCATGGGCTGGTTTCATGAGGGGCATCTGGCCCTGATGCGGCGGGCCAGACAGAGCGCCGACCGGGTGGTGGTCAGTCTCTTTGTCAACCCCATTCAGTTTGGGCCTGGTGAAGACCTTGCCGCCTATCCGCGTGATCTGCAACGAGACAGCGAACTTGCCGCCGGCGTTGGGGTCGATGTCCTCTACGCCCCGTCGGTAACGGATATGTATCCTACCGGATTTCAAACCAGCATCCGGGTGGCAGAGCTTAGCAAGGGGTTGTGCGGGGCCGGCCGTCCAGGCCATTTTGATGGGGTCTGCACGGTGGTCATGAAACTGCTGCAACAGACCCAACCCCATCTGGCGGTTTTTGGGGAAAAGGATTTTCAGCAACTGGCCGTGATCCGGCGCATGGTTCACGATCTGGATCTGCCGGTTGAGATTGTCAGTCATCCCATTGTGCGGGAAACCAGTGGGTTGGCCATGAGCTCACGCAACAGTTACCTGACGGAAGAAGAGAAGGAACAGGCCCTCTGTCTCTATCGGGCCATCCTTTTTGCCCAGGCCAAGGTGACGGGCGCAGTTCAGCCCCTTTCTGCTGAGGAAATGTGCTCAGAGATCGAGAAAATGATCCGCCAGGTTCCCGGGTGTGTGGTTGACTATGTGGAAATTGTTGATGCCGACAACCTTGAGCGTTGTGAAACGGTGAACGAAAACAGTAGGTTGATCATGGCAATAAAGGTGCATGAGAGAGTTCGTTTGATAGATAATGCCAGACTGTGCGTAGTCTGAACTGTAAAAAATAATGAGAAGATAGCGAATTATGTTGCGACAGATGTTAAAGGCAAAGCTTCATCGGGCGACCGTCACTGAAGCTGACCTGAGTTATGAGGGAAGTCTGACCATAGACAAGAATTTAATGGATGCCGTGGGGATTGTCCCCTTTGAACGGGTTCATATTTATAACATTAATAATGGTGAGCGGTTTGACACCTATGCCATTGTTGGCGTGCCGGGAGCCGGGGTGATCGGGTTGAATGGCGCCGCTGCCCGCAAGGGAATGGTAGGGGACAGCATTATTATCTGTACCTATTGTTTTGCCCCGGAAGAAGAGATCGCAACTCACCAGCCTGCCATTGTCCTTCTTGATGAGCACAACGCCATCAAGGAAACGCTTACCATATGATCATTTTTTAAGGGAGATCCTGCCAATGCCTGGTTATGAGATTTTTGGTGCCGAAGAAAAGAAAGAGATCATGGATGTCCTTGATACCGGCGTCCTTTTTCGTTACGAGTTTGGTGCCCAGCGCAAGGGCGTTTACAAGGTGCTCGAGTTTGAGAAGCAATTTGCTGCCTATTGTGGAACATCGTATGGTCAAGCCGTGACCTCGGGAACCGTGGCTCTGAAGGTGGCTTTGGCTGCGCTTGGTGTGGGGCCTGGTGATGAGGTTATCACCCAGGGATTTACCTTTGTTGCCACCTGGGAGGCAATTCTTGATGTCGGCGCCATTCCGGTATTTACGGAGATCGATGCGACCTTGAATATGGACCCGGTCGATCTGGAAAAAAAGATTACCGCCAAGACCCGCTGTATTATTCCCGTTCATATGCTGGGTGCGCAGGCCCGAATCCAGGAGATCGTCACTATTGCCAAAAAACATGGCATTCCCGTGCTTGAGGATACGGCCCAGGCTGCGGGGGGTAGGATTAACGGTCAGCATCTGGGCACCTTTGGCGACTGCGGCACTTTTTCCTTTGATGCGGTGAAGACCATGACCACCGGCGAGGGGGGGATGATCATTACTGCCGATGAAAAAATGTGGCGAACTATGTCGGAGTATCATGACCATGGCCATGATCATGTGGTCAATCCCGGCGCCCGTGGTGGTGAAGGGAGGCGTTTTATCGGTTTTAATTATCGGATGATGGAGTTGCAGGGTGCTATCGGTCTGGCCCAGCTTGCTAAGCTTGATTCCATGATTGCAGCCCAGAAAAAGACCAAGGCGGCCTTGAAAGAGGCGGCTTCTGCTATTCCTGGCGTCCAGTTCCGACACCTTGTTGATGAGGCAGGCGATTCTGCGACCTTCTTCTGCTTTTCACTGGAAAGCAGAGAATATTGTCAGCGGGTGAATAAGGTGCTGGGAGAAAACAAGGCCGGCGCTATCAATTTTGGTGAGAACACCTGGCACTTTTATCCCCGGTGGGAGCATCTGTTGGCCGGGTCAACTGTTGCCAAAAGCGGCTGGCCGTTTTTCGAGCCAGGCGGGAAAAGAAGGGTGATCTATGATCCGCAATCCCTGCCGGTTTCTGCTGAATTGATCGGCCGGACTCTGGTTTATCCAATTCCAGTCAAGATGGCTGATGAGAGACTCGCGGAGATGAGAGCGGCCTTGCAGCAGGCGGCAAAGGCATAATCTTGAGACTTGCTGCGAGACTGTTAAAGGTTACAAGTCTGCAATGCAATTATCGGTAAAATTTATGACTGCCGTACTGATTGATATAGGTTAGATGGGACGACCACTTGGGAGATCTGTTTTTAAGATGAAAGTGGGTCGCACCGGCAGTGAAATCGTTGGTGTTCAGGGCAATAAAAGCCGATCGCATACATTGTAGAAAAACAGGCAGATTGTCAGGGAAATATGTTTTACCCCGGACCCATTGAAACTGGTGGGGTTGTTTTATCACCTCTTCAATGGAAATATCCTGCTGCTGGGCCCGATTCAGGGTCACATGGGCAATGGCAATCTGTCCGATCTGCGGCTCGGAACGTGCCTCATGATACACGTTCAGGGCCAGCCATAAAAAACCTTCAAGCAATGTCATTTTATCTCTCCCTCAATTTATTTTAAGTTATAATAGAAATTATTATCATATTTAGCAATTTATTGCAAGTATGGCGTTATTTATGCAAGATGCTTGTTGCCGTTCGCTTCATGTTTTCTGCTTGATTGAGAAATGGAAGTATTGATTAATCATCAACAGTATAAAATAAATCCCTTATGAGAATCGCTATAATTGGAACAGGGTATGTTGGTCTGGTGACAGGCGCTTGTCTGGCGGAATTTGGCCATCATATTACCTGTATGGATAAGGATGCAGGGAAGATCAACTCCCTGCTGGAAGGGAAAATTCCTATTTATGAGCCAGGGCTGGCGGATCTGGTCCGCAAGAATATGGGTGAAGGCCGTCTTGCTTTCACCACTGAATTGACGGACTGTGTCCCGAATGCTGCGGCTGTCTTTATTGCGGTGGGCACGCCAACTTCAAGGCGTGGTGACGGTTATGCGGATCTGACCTATATTTATGCCGCCGTTAAAGAGCTTTCTCCATATCTGACTGGTTATACTGTTATTATTGATAAGAGCACCGTGCCGGTTGGCACTGCCCGTCAGGTGGCACGCTTGATCAGAGAGGCCAATTCGGCAGCTGATTTTGATGTGATCTCTAATCCTGAATTTTTGCGGGAGGGCGCGGCACTCAATGATTTCATGCGTCCGGACCGGATCGTCATTGGTTCTGAATCGGAAAAGGCCCAGGCCGTGATGAAGGAGATTTATGATCCCCTGTATCTTATCTCCACCCCCTTTGTCTTTACCGGACTTGAATCTGCTGAACTCATCAAGTACGCGGCCAATGCCTTTCTCTCCATCAAGATCTCTTTTATCAATGAAATGGCTAATCTCTGTGAAGAGGTGGGTGCGGATGTGGTGGATCTGGCCAAGGCGATAGGGCTGGATGGCCGCATCGGCGGTAAATTCCTCCACCCCGGACCTGGATTTGGCGGCAGCTGTTTCCCGAAAGATACCCTGGCATTATTGCGGATTGCCCAGGAATACGGTGTTTCCGCAAGATCAGTGGCGGCAGCGGTTGAGATTAACGCGGCGCAGAAGGCCGGGATGGTCAAAAAGATCCGTGAGGCGCTGGGTGGCGATGTGGCGGGCAAAACTATCGGGGTGCTTGGTTTGACCTTTAAACCGGAGACGGATGACCTGCGTGATGCCCCAGCTCTCAGTATTTTGCCTCCGTTGCATGAAAAAGGGGCGAAAATTCAGGTGCATGATCCTCAGGGGATGGAGGAAGCGAAGAAATTATTTCCTGAATTCTCCTATGTCAATAATGTCTATGAGGCAGCTATGGGCGCCGATGCCCTGGTGCTCATGACCGAATGGAATCAGTACCGGGCGCTTGATCTTGATCGGCTTAAATCTTTGATGCGGACACCCTTGTTTATCGATCTGCGTAATGTTTATCCCCCCAAGAGAATGCAGGCGGCAGGTTTTGAGTATGTGGGGGTGGGGCGGGGGTAATGGTTTTTTTGGGGTATGGTCCTGTTGGGTTGTAGCGGTAAGGCGCCACGCAAAGAAACCGCAGTCTTTTCCGGCTGTTTCTTTGACGCGGCATTAGGTGCCGTTGCAAGGCAAGCAAGAAAAAGCCCTTGCTTGCCTTGCAACGGCACCTAAAATTTTTCATCTGTTGTGGGTAAATGAATATTCTGATTTGTGGCGGGGCCGGATATATCGGCTCGCATATGGTGAAAATGCTGGCAGGACAGGGGCATCAGGTTGTTGTTTTTGATAACCTGAGTACCGGCCACAAAGAGGCTGTTGCTGGTGGAGTGGAACTGGTTATGGGTGATCTGCTGCGCCCTGGGGATCTGGCAGCTCTTTTTTCCCGGCATCATTTTGATGCGGTCATGCATTTTTCCGCCAAATCGCTAGTGGGTGAGTCGGTCATGAACCCGGCCCTCTATTATGCCAATAATGTAATCGGCACCATAAACCTGCTTGATGCGATGCGCAATCATGGGGTGTCCCGATTTATTTTTTCCTCATCAGCCTCTATTTTTGGGAACCCGCTCCAGGAACGGATCAACGAATCCCATCCCCAGGCGCCCATTAACCCTTACGGGAAGACCAAACTCATGGTGGAGCATATTCTGCGTGACTATCATGCAGCGTATGGACTCAGGTCGGTCAGTCTCAGGTATTTCAATGCTGCCGGCGCCGACCCAGGCGGCGAAATTGGTGAATCTCACCAACCGGAAACCCATCTTCTTCCTAATATTCTTTATTCCTTGTTGACCGGGCAGAAGGAACTCAAGGTCTTTGGCCGGGAATATAATACGCCCGATGGTACCTGTGTCCGCGATTATATCCATATCAATGACCTCTGTGATGCCCATTTGCTGGCCCTCTCCTTCTTGGAAAAAAATGATGGTGCTCATGGATTTAACCTTGGCAATGGTAATGGTTTTTCGGTGCTTGAGATGATCCATTCTGCCGAGCAGGTAACCGGTCGGAAGATTGCCTTTACCTCGGCCCCGCCAAGATCAGGCGATCCGGCGACACTCGTGGCCGACAGCACACTGGCCGTGCGACAGCTTGTCTGGCAGCCAAAATATACAAAGATCGATGATATTATTGCCACGGCCTGGCATTGGCATCAGAATCAGAGGTTTTGAGCTGGTTGTTATCAACAGAGGTATCGTATTTTTTGTCCACTCCGGGAATCCCTGTGCAATAATCCATGCAGATTGAAGAAAATATCAAGCCGTTATTGTCCGTAGTCATTCCTTGTTACAATGAGGATGAGGTTATCGGAGAGACATACAAGCGACTCCAAGCCTTTTGTTCTGAGCTTGTCAATCTTGAGGTGGAGCTCATTTTTGTTGATGATGGCAGTCGTGACCGTACCCGTGAGCTTCTTGAAGGCTATGCCGCCGAAGACTCACGAATTCGGCTGATTGTTTTTGCCCGCAATTTTGGCCATCAGATCGCCATCACTGCCGGAATCGATGCCGCAGGAGGTGATGCGGTAGTGCTTATCGATGCCGACCTGCAAGATCCTCCGGAAGTTGTTCACGCAATGGTTGCCAGGTGGCGGGAAGGGTACGATGTGGTCTACGGAACACGGACGGAACGCCTCGGTGAATCTGCTTTCAAACGTCTGACTGCCCGTTGTTTTTATCGCCTGTTAAATAGACTTTCGGACGTCCCCATTCCTCTTGATACGGGCGACTTTCGATTGATGAGTCGAAATGTCGTCGACACATTCAAGGCCATGCCGGAACAGGACAGGTTTGTCAGGGGGATGGTGAGTTGGGCAGGTTTTAAGCAGATTGCTCTTCCTTACAAGCGTGCCGAGCGATTTGCTGGAGAGAGCAAATATCCGTTAAGGAAAATGCTGCGCTTTGCAACTGACGGGATTCTGTCGTTTTCCACCAAGCCATTGCAGATGTCAGTCGGTCTCGGCATGTTTTGCGCATTTCTGGCCCTGGCAGGCATTATCTATGCCTTGGCTTTACGTTTGTTCACCAATATCTGGGTCGAAGGCTGGACCGCATTGATGCTTGCGGTCCTCTTCATCGGTGGCGTGCAGCTTATTTGCCTTGGTATTGTTGGTGAATATATCGGTCGAATCTATAAAGAGGTTAAAAACCGGCCTCTTTATATTGTCCAGAAGTATGTAGGCTTTAAGCAAGCGGGGCCAGCCCTGTCCCGAAGTCCGGTTGTACACCAAAATGACCGCTAAAAAGATAGTTCGTCTCGCCCTCAGCCTGTCTCTGGCCATATTGTTTGTCTGGCTTATCGCCCGCCAGATCAATCTGGATGAGTTCAGAAAGGCATTTATCGGCACCACGACACTCTGGGTTATTGCCAGCCTTGCTGCCTTTTCTGTGGGCTATTCCTGTAGGATCGAACGTTGGCATTTGATGTTGCAATGTGATAATTCCAGCTTAAAATGGGTACACTGTTTTGGACCATTTTTTGCCGGTTTTGCGGCAAATAATGTTCTTCCTTTCAGGGCAGGCGATGCGTTGCGCGTCTTCGCATTCAATGGTCGGCTTGGAGTCAGTTCGGGTATCGTGCTGGCGACCTTGTTTGTTGAGCGACTCCTTGATCTGTTGATGGTACTGGTGCTGCTAGGGGTGGTGTTGACCCTGTCCGGCCTTGATATCAACGGTTTTACCGGCATTGGCAATGCCGCCCTGATAGCCATCTCGCTTGGAATCTTGTTTTTTTTGCTATTTCCTCAGTTGTTTGCTCCTGTTGTCATCATTGCCGGCAAGTTGATTGCACGCATCGCTCCGAAATTCGGGGAAAGGCTCCTCGACGAAATCAATAAGAGCTTGGTCACTCTGGCCCATCTGGCCAAGGGCAGGATCATGATCAGGCTGGTGGCGTGGTCTGCTGCGGTGTGGCTCGCGGAAGGGTGTGTCTTCTGGTTTGCCGCTTTGGCGTTGTCATCCATCGCTTCTCCTGCTGCTGGGTGGCTGGCTTTACCGGTTGGCACACTCGCCACCCTCATCCCGAGTACCCCCGGATACGTCGGCACATTCGATTACTTCACAGTCCGGGCGATGAGCGCCCTGGGCAACAGTGTCGTTGCTTCAACTGCCTATGCGCTGCTGGTGCATGCCTTGCTCTGGCTCCCGCCCACACTCATCGGTGGATTGTACCTGCTACTGCATCCTTCCAAAAAAATAAATGAATTGAAGAACCTTTGATTATGGGTCTAACGCGTACAACCCAGGTAACGATTGTCGGCGGCGGTTTCACTGGCCTGTCCGCCGCCTACGAACTTGTCAAGAAGGGTATCTCCGTGACCGTTCTCGAATCGGAGGCCGAGATTGCCGGGCTGGCATCGGCCTTCAATGTCGGCGGCGAGAAGCTCGACCGGTTTTACCATCATTGGTTTATCAATGACTTAGAGGTAATGCAGTTGATTGCTGAACTGGGTTTGAATGACCGGGTCGCCATCAATCCTACAAATACCGGCGTTTATTATGGCGGTAATTTTTTCAAGCTGTCAACGCCTTGGGACCTGCTGAACTTTACCCCCTTATCTTTTGTCGATCGAATCCGTCTTGGACTGCTTGCTTTGCGGGCACGCCGAGTCAAGGACTGGATGGTACTTGAAGGCAAAACCGCCCATGAATGGCTGAAGGAACTTGGCGGCGAAGATGTGTATCGGGTCGTCTGGCGGCCCTTGCTCCAAGGAAAATTCGGCCCTTATGCTGAAAAGGTCTCGGCGGTCTGGTTCTGGAATAAGCTCAAGCTTCGGGGCGGCAGTCGTGGTAAAGGCGGCGAGGAGCGTCTGGCCTATTTCAAGGGAGGTTTTGTCGGTCTGGCTGATGCGCTGGCGCAGAGAATTCGCGATCTGGGTGGCCGAATCGAAACGAACGCCCCCGTTTCCAAGATAGAACCGGTTAATGGCGTCTGGCAGACAACATCAGCACGCGGGGTCATTACCTCGGACCGTGTTATTGTCACCACGGCATTACCCCTGATTGCCGACATGGTTCGTGGTTGGGCTGATCATAAGTATGTGAAACGTCTGGAAAGAATTCAATATATCGGTAATGTCTGTTTAGTGTTGGAGCTTGATCGTTCCTTGTCGAATACCTATTGGCTGAACGTCAACGAGCCGGATTTCCCCTTTGTCGGCGTTATTGAGCACACCAACTTTGAGCGGCCCGAAACCTATGGCGGGAACCATATCGTCTATCTGTCGAAGTACCTGCCCCATACCGACCAACTTTATTCCCTGAGTGCGGATGAGTTGCTGGATTACGCCCTTCCTTATCTACAAAAGATGTTTCCCCAGATGCAGCGACACTGGATTCAGCGTCATCATCTCTGGCGGGCCCGTTGGTCACAGCCCATTGTCGAAAAACATTACAGTAACCTGATTCCTGCTGAAGACGGCCCTGAAACAGGCCTGCATATCTGCTCCATGGCCCAGATCTATCCGGAGGATCGCGGAACAAACTATGCGATTCGTGAAGGGAGAAAGTTAGGTGTTCGTCTGGCTCCATTCTTCTCAAAATAATGTCCTGAAATGCCGTTTTCTCAAAACACACCATCTCCGAACGATCAGATTGAGCATACGCCACGCCAAAGGAACGCTTGTGGCAGACAGCAACAGGCTGCGTTGCTTCTTGGCTTTCTGGCATTCATCTGTGCCGCCATATTATTTGGGCTGAGAGCTAAAGTTGGACTCCATCTGTTTTCGTTTGGTGACGAATCAGAAAAATTTGTCGCCGCTCAAATGCTTAATCAGGGGATGCATCTCTACCGAGATATTTTTGCCCATCACGGTCCGATTCCGTACATGATTGCACACCTCTATACCAATGTTGTCAGCTCAACGGATTTTTCTCTCATTCGGCTTGCGGTTGTATTTTTGGCGGGTCTCTCCTGTCTGTCGATAAGCTTCAGCCCAATTCTCAAAAGTTCTGCTGCCCGGGTCTGGGCGGCCGCAGTTTTCGTATCAGTTTTGTCATCGGTCTGGATGCTGCAAGGGATCCATATGCTTCTCTATCACCAGATTGGTGGATTTTTGTTGGTGATCGCTTTGGCGCAGATGGTCATTCCCTCCCTGTTGAGTGAGAAGATGACCAGAATCGGCCTTTTTTTCTCCGGCTTTTCGTTAACGCTTGCCTGTTTTTCTGCCTATGCCTTTGGGCCGGCGGCTGTTTTGCTTGTCGTCAGTACTTTCTTGTCGCTTATGGCCTCCCAGGAAAAGCTGGGCAGCTATGTGAAAAACTTTATTTTGGGTATTTCTTCGGCCTTCTCAATTGTTGTCTGCTGGTTGATTCTTTTTGGCGATCTCCTTGGGTATCTTGTGTATCATTTTTATTTTAATCAGAAGATCTACGCCGCCTTCATCAGGTTTTCTCCCCGGGCAATATTCAATGCTTTTCATCTTTCGTTTGCGCCGCAGAGAAGGGTCGACACGTTCTCCGTCTCTTTTCTAATGATATGGATTGCTATTCTGATGTTCATTGCCTTGCATAAATCGCAAAAGATCAAAAGCGCCCTGCTCAAGATCGGGGCGCTTTTTTTTCTATTTTTTGCCATACTCTTTATGAACCCACGGGGAATGTTTGGTTTTTATAGTGCCGGTGTTGTTGTTATCAATTTTGCTGTTATCTCCCTGATGGCGGCATTGCTGCTACAAAATCAGCTCAGCAAATTGTCTTGGCCACGCCTCATCCTCCCGCTGCTCTTTATGGCGCTGCTTGTTGTTGGTACTGAACAAGTGAGCCGGAATGCACTGTCTTCCCCTTACAAGGTTGCCAAAAAGGATTTTTTGGCATACGTGGCTGACCAAAAACCTGAACAGGGTGGCATCTATGATTTTATTCGTTCCATAACCAGTAAAGATGACAAGGTCTTGTCTTTGGTTTTCAACCCCTCTTTATATATCAAGCTCGGCAGACTGCCCGCCTCCGGTCATTATTATTACTTTCCCTGGCAGGCGAAATATAACCGTGCCAGCGTATTGGGTTACAAAATCGATATCTGCAAAGATATTGTTGTCAACAGGCCTCCTGTGATCTGGTTTGACAACTGGAAGGTCTGGGGCGGATATGCGATCGGCAAGTATGAACCCTGTGTTCCTGAACTGATTAAAAGTCGGTACACTCCATTGAACGGTGAACGTAATTATTATATCAGAAACGATATTGCCCATGAGATGATGCTGGATGTATCACCGGTTGATTACAGGTTGCGTCCCGGTTCACAATTCACCCGGTCTACACCGACCAAGCTCTCTATGATGACGAATGATAGCGGCAATCCAACGCAACTAAAGCGGATAGGAGTGATGTTTGGGACGAGCGGCAGGCAAAATCCTGGTGATGCGGAATTGAGGTTGCATGGGCCGGAGGGCGTGGAGTTTGTGCAGCGTTTCTCCTTGCCGGATTTAACAGGCCGCAAGTATCGCTATTTTGACCTTATCCCGGCGCAGTATACAGCAGGTGAAATTGTATCGGTTACGGGTGAAGGTTTCAGTGCCTGGGAAAGCTATAATGCAACAGGTGACGTCCGTACCTGCATAATTTACGAGTATAACAACGGAACAAAACGGTTTACCCCTGGTTGTCCACTCTTCTGACATCATGGTCTGGACTTCGATAGTATCTGTTGCTGATCATGAGTCAAGGGGGGAATAAGAGAGGGCGGATTATCATTATCTTGATAATCCGCCCTGTTGTTTGTATCCGCCTTCTTTATGCGGATAAGTTCTTAATAAAAAATGGCGCTGTTACCATCGTAGGCCATCTGGTAGATATTGATGACATCGTCCAGGGTTGGTTTTCGGGGGTTGTTTTCAACGGGCCTGGTCACGGTTAAGGCAATCCTGGCCATTTCGGGAATCTGGTCGTCTGGGATGTCGAGATCCTGCAGAGTGGGGGGAATGCCCACGTCGGCATTCAGCTCAAAGAGAGCCTCCACGCAGCGCTCTGCCGCTTCTCTGGTGGTCAAGTCGTCGGTTTTTTTGCCGAGAACTGCGGCCAGGGTGGCAAATTTCTCCAGGTTGCCGATGAGATTGTACTCAATCACATAAGGCAACAGCACAGCGTTGGCCAGACCGTGGGCGATGCCGAACATGCCGCCCATCGGATAGGCCATGGCGTGAACCAGGCCGACGCCGGCGGTGGCCAGGGCCTTGCCACCCAAAAGGCTGCCCATGAGCATGGCTGAGCGGGCCTCCAGATTGTCGCCGTTGGCATAGGCCTTCGGCAGATTGCGGCTGATCAGGTCGATGGCCTCCAGTGAATACATCTCGGAGATGGTGTGGGCCTGGGTCGAAGTGTAGGCCTCCAGGGCATGGGTCAGGGCGTCAATGCCGGTGAAGGCGGTAACGCGGGGCGGCAGGCTGAGGGTCAGCGCCGGGTCGAGGATGGCTGCTTCCGGATAGAGCGGGGCGCCATTCATGCCGCCCTTGGAGCCTGTCTTCTCATTGATGAACACGGCGGTGAAGGTCACCTCGGCGCCGGTGCCGGCCGAGGTGGGAACCATGATCTTGGGTACTCCGGCCTTGGGAATCTTGTCGAGGCCAAGGTAGTCAACCGCCTTGCCGCCATTGGTCAAGAGAATGGCCACGGCCTTGGCCACATCCATGGCCGAACCGCCGCCCGCGCCGATCACGCAGTCGCAGCCTTTGGTCTTGGCCAGCTTGTATCCTTTGTCGGCGAGTTTCAGGCCCGGTTCAGGATCAATGCTGTCGTAGATTGTATAGGGGATGCCGGCGGCCTCTAACGGCGCGGTTATCTGGTTGACAATCCCGGCCTTGACCAGACCTGGGTCGATGACCAGAAACACATTGCTGCCATTAAAATCCTGAACAGTCCTGGCCAGATTGCTGATGCTGCCAACACCAAATTGGATACGGGTTGGCTGGGTAACGGTGAACGATTGTGAGTGCGTCATGGGAGTAAGTTGATAGGTAGAAGTTGAGGGGTGAGTATTGAGTCTTTATCATTACAGCTAACCAGAAAAAGAAGAGCTTGGAAATAAGAAAAAAGCCATATCGCCTGTAAAAAGTGATGCAGGCTCTCTCTCCCATCTGTTACGTTCATTTTGTGATTGTATATTGTTTACTGTTAATTTTTTCTTTTCACCTTACTGAAGACTATGCTGAAAGAGATTATCCTGGCAAATCCTCGAGGTTTTTGTGCCGGTGTGGTGCAGGCCATTGCCACGGTACGGCTGGCCCTTGAGCAGTATGGGCCGCCGATTTATGTGCTCCATGAGATCGTGCATAACAAGCATGTCGTCCAGGAGCTGGAGCAACTTGGGGTTGTCTTCATGGTGGAACTTGCCGATATCCCACGGGGGGCAGTCTGTATCTTCAGTGCCCATGGAGTTTCAGTGGCCGTTGAGCAACAGGCGAAGAGTCTCGGTTTGCGGACTATTGATGCAACCTGTCCCCTGGTGAACAGTGTTCACCGGATGGTGGAAAAATATCATGCTGATGGGTGTGAAGTCCTGATTATCGGCCATCACCGGCATCCGGAGGTAGATGGTGTGGCCGGCCGGGTCGCCAATCGGGTGCATGTGATTGCCTCGGAGGAGGAGGCGGAGAAGGTGCAGGTTGCTGATCCAGCGCGGGTTGCCTATGTCACCCAGACCACTCTCAGTCAGAATGATATTACCGGGATCAGGGCAAAGCTGGAGCAGCGTTTTCCGGCCATCAGGGGCCCGCGTTCAAATGTCTGTTATGCCACCCAGAATCGCCAGAACGTGGTGAAGGAATTGGCAAAGAAGGTGGATATCCTCTTGGTGGTTGGCTCGAAAACAAGTTCTAATTCCAACCGGTTGCGGGAGGTTGGCGTCAGGGCCGGGATGACAGGATATCTGATCGATGACGAGACGGATATCCGCCCGGAGTGGCTTGAGGGCCATGCAATCGTGGGGGTGACTGCCGGGGCCTCCGCCCCTGAACGGCTGGTGCGTGGGGTGGTGCAATGGTTGCAGGAGCATGGGGCAACAGTTGTTACCGAGTTGCCGGGCAAAGAGGAGCAGGTCTCTTTTCAACCTGCGGTGCTTGGGAATAATTAGGAATTACGAATTAGGAATTACGAATTAGAGATTACGATTTGTCTTTTTCGTAATTCGTAATTCGTAATTTCTTTATTTCAGCGTTTCCCGGATACGGGCCAGGGCCTTTTCGACATTGGCCAGGGAGTTGAAAGCGGAAAGGCGGATATAGCCTTCGCCGCATTTGCCGAATCCGGCGCCCGGGGTGCAGACTACGCCCGCCTTGTTCAGCAGCATGTCAAAGAATTCCCAGGAGTCGATTTTGGCATCGATCCAGATGTAGGGCGCATTCTCGCCTCCCACAAAGTCATAACCAAGGGTTGCCATCTCCTGTCGGATCAGGTCAGCGTTGTGCATGTAAGAGGCGATAAGCTCCTTGGTTTGAGCCTGTCCCTCCTCGCTGTAGATGGCCTCGGCCGCTCGTTGTACCGGGTAGGAGACGCCGTTGAACTTGGTGCAGTGGCGGCGGTTCCATAAGGGATGGATCAATTGCCGGTTGCTTTGGGAGTCAAAGGCGGCGCACTCTTTGGGCACCACGGTGTAGGCGCAACGGGTGCCGGTGAATCCCGCACTCTTGGAGAAGGAACGGAATTCGATGGCCACCTCCCTGGCCCCCTCAATCTCGTAGATGGAGTGGGGCAGGGACTCGTCGCGGATAAAGGCCTCATAGGCGGCGTCAAAGAGGATCAGGGCTTTTTTCTCTTTGGCGTACTTCACCCATTCGCTTAACTCTTCTTTGGTAATCGTTGATCCTGTGGGATTGTTTGGGAAGCAAAGATAGATCAGGTCCACGTCTTCTGTCGGCAGGGCCGGTACAAAGTTGTTGGCCTTGGTAGAGTCGAGATAGACTAGGCCTTGATACCGACCGTCCACAAAATCACCGGTGCGCCCGGCCATGACATTGGTATCGAGATAGACCGGATAGACCGGGTCGGGGATGGCTACTCTGGTGTCCTGGGTGAAAAGCTCCTGGATATTGCCGGTATCGCATTTAGCCCCGTCGCTGATGAAAATCTCGTCAGAGGCGATCTCCGCGCCGCGGGCCTGGAAGTCATGTTTGGCTATGGCCTCCCGAAGGAATCCATAGCCCTGTTCCGGGCCGTAGCCGCGGAAGCTGCTATCAGTTCCCATTTCATCCACTGCCTTGTGAAAAGCGGAAATACAGGCTGCAGGCAGGGCGCGGGTCACATCGCCAATCCCCAGTCTGATAATATCTTTTTCAGGATGGGCCTGCTGAAAGACGCTCACTCGTTTGGCGATATTGGAAAACAGATAGGAGGCTTGGAGTTTGAGATAATTTTCGTTGATGGTGATCATGGGGACAATTTCTCTTTAATTTGTTATGGTGGATGGAGCTTCTCGATTGTAGAGTTGAGCCGTTATAAAAAGAGCAAGAAAAACTTTGCTCTTTTTATAACGGCTTCTAAAATTGCTGTCAACCGACAAGACAGCCAGATGATTGATGCACGTTAAAGACAATGAGGAACCTATGACCCAGCAGACACCGCCGACTTTGTATCGGCATGATTATACCGCACCAAGGTATCTCATTGGTGAGATTGCCTTGACTTTTCAACTGCACCCGAATGACACCCTGGTTACGGCCAGGACTCATTGCAAACGCAACCCTGAAAAAATCTCAGATGAGAGCTCCCTGTTTCTGCATGGCCAGGAACTGGAGCTTCTGGCCATCACCCTTGATACCAGGCCACTTGCGGCACATGAGTATGCGCTGACGAATGCCGGGATTACTCTCCATTCCGTCCCAGACACCTTTGTTCTGGAGATTACAACCCGCATCTTCCCGGATCGTAATACCGCCCTCGACGGCCTGTACCGTTCCGGCGGCAACTATTGCACCCAGTGTGAGGCAGAAGGGTTTCGTAAAATCACTTATTATCAGGATCGGCCCGATGTGATGGCCCGTTTTACTACCCGGATCGAGGCCGATGTTCAGACCTGCCCGGTCCTGCTTTCCAACGGCAATCTGGTGGAGTCCGGCAGCCTGGAGAGTGGCAGACATTATGCGGTGTGGCAGGATCCTTTTCCAAAACCCTGTTATCTCTTTGCCCTGGTGGCCGGGGATTTGGTCTGTCTTGAGGAGAGCTTTGTCACCCGATCAGGACGGACTGTTCTCCTGCAGATCTATGTAGAGGCACGGAATCTCGGAAAATGCAATCACGCCATGCAATCTCTGCAAAAGGCCATGCGTTGGGACGAGGAGGTCTTTGGTCTTGAATATGATCTGGATCGGTACATGATCGTGGCCGTTGATGATTTCAATATGGGAGCGATGGAGAACAAGGGACTGAATATCTTTAATTCCAAGTATGTCCTCGCCAGTCAGGAAACGGCGACTGATCAGGATTATCTGGGTGTGGAAGGGGTCATTGCCCATGAGTATTTCCATAACTGGACCGGCAACCGGATAACCTGTCGGGACTGGTTTCAACTCAGCTTGAAAGAGGGCCTCACCGTGTTTCGGGATCAGCAGTTTTCGGCGGACATGAACTCGCGGCCGGTGCAGCGTATTGGCGATGTCCGGGTTTTGCGTACCTTTCAGTTCAAGGAGGACAGCGGGCCCATGGCCCATTCGGTCCGGCCTGATTCTTATGTCGAGATCAATAATTTTTACACGGTTACTGTTTATAATAAAGGGGCGGAGGTAATCCGCATGATGCACACCCTGCTTGGCGCCGAAAGATTCCGCCGGGGCATGGATCTTTATTTTGCCAGACACGACGGTCAGGCCGTGACCTGTGATGATTTTGTGGCGGCCATGAGTGATGCTTCGGGGGTTGATCTGGAACAGTTCAAACGCTGGTACAGCCAGGCCGGTACTCCGGTTCTGCGCGTTGCTGATTCCTGGGATGGAATGGGTGAATACACTGTGACGGTTGAACAGAGCTGTGGCCCAACACCAGGGCAGGAGGTAAAACAACCTTTTCATATCCCTATCAATATTGGTCTCTTAGATGGCCAAGGCAAGGACATGATTGTGCCGAAAGCCCTGCTGCAGTTGCGGGAAGAGAAGCAGTCCTTCAGCTTTCCAGGCCTTGCCGAAAGGCCGGTACTCTCTTTCCTGCGGGGCTTTTCAGCCCCGGTCAGGGTGGAGCCTTTCCAGAGGCGGGAAGAGCTGGCATTCCTCATGGCCCATGACCGCGACCTGTTCAACCGCTGGGATGCCGTCAACCGGCTTAGTGAATCCATTATTCTGGAATGTGTCAACACCTTGCAGCAGGGTGGCGTTCCTGTCCTTGATCCCTTGTTTGTCGAGGCCCTGCGCCTGAATCTGCAGCAACAGGATAGTGATAAGGCCCTGCTGGCCCAGGCCCTGACCCTGCCTGCGGAAACTACCCTGGCGTTGCAGATGGAGGTGATTGATCCTGATAATCTCTATCTGGCCCGCCGGTTTGTCAGGAGTGAACTGGCCCGGCAGTTACATCAGGAGTTTCGTCAGGTCTATGAAGAGAATAGCGAAATTGGCGGTTATGCCTTGACTCCCGAGGCCATGGGGCGCAGGAGTCTGAAAAATATATGTCTTTCTTCTCTGCTGGCCATGGATCCATTGCCCGCAGATTATCTTGATCTGGCGGTGCGGCAGTATAAGCAAAAAGCCAATATGACTGATGTGATGGCCGCCCTGAGCTCCCTTGCCCATTGTCCGGTGCAAGAGCGGCAGGAGGTATTGGATGATTTTTGTCAGCAATGGCAGGATGAACCCCTGGTGGTTGACAAGTGGTTGACCTTGCAGGCCACCTCAAATCTTGATGATACTCTGGAGACCGTGAAAAAACTGATGACTCATCCAGCTTTTTCTCTCAATAATCCTAACAAGGTGCGGGCCCTGATCGGCGCTTTCGGAACGGGCAATCATGTGCGTTTCCATGCGGCGTCCGGTGTTGGATATACCTTTCTGGCCGAGCAGATTCTCACCCTTGACCCCATCAATCCCCAAATTGCCTCCAGATTGATGTCCCCCTTTACGAACTGGAAACGCTATGATACAAGCAGGCAGCAGTTGATGCGGGAACAGATGGAGAGGATCGCCAGGAAGCCGGGGCTGTCGGCTGGCGTCTATGAATTGGTGCAGAAAAGCCTGTTGTAAAACTGGGGGCAGGGGGAGCTAAAGTGAAATTGGGTTTGAACAGTTGTGAGTGTTAAGAAAAAGTCATATTATAACGTGCTTCTATAGGAAACTCAGCTATCACCTTCCTGAACTCCCGGCTATGCGGAAGTGACATAGCATTTAATTAATGTCATTCCCGGACAGGTTGAAGTCCACTATTAGTGGGGTTCTTAGGAACATTTAGCTGAGTATTGTATAGAGGCATTTATTATAAAAACTTGATTTATAATGGAAGAGGTTAACGTGTCACGTTTTCAAGAGAGCAAAAGGGCAGATGGAGAATAAACTTTTTTTAATTGCAACCGGGTTGATCTTTGGCGGCGTATTCCTCCTGATCATGTCTTTTATCCCGATCAGAGCGATTATCCGGCAGTTGCAACCTAAGGGTGATTCCTGCGGGGTTCCTGACGGAACTTACCTGTGGAAAATTTTGTCCAGCCTTATCTGCATGTTTATTGGAGGCTATATCCTTTATGCCATTCTTCATGGCCCGGATCATATCGGCTCCATTGCTGATCTTGTCGTCCCCGGGATATTTTTGGGTGGAGCTGTTTTTGTCTATATGGTCAGTTCCCTCTCCTTGAAAACAGCCCTTGATCTGCAACGGATTTATGTCCTTGAACAGGAAAATATTACGGACCCGTTAATGGGAATTTACAACCGTCGTTATCTTGACCGCAGGTTGATGGAAGAGTCTCTGCGAGCCACGAGATACGACCAGCCATTTTCCATATTTCTCCTTGATATTGATCATTTTAAGAGAATCAACGACACTCATGGGCACCAGATTGGTGATATGTTTTTGAAAAAGATTGCCATGGTAATTATAGGCTCTGTGCGTGAAGTTGATGTAGTGATCCGTTATGGCGGGGACGAAATTTTGGTGATCCTGCCTAATACTACAATGGCGAATGCGGTTGAGCTGGCTGAACGGTTACGGCAGAATATTGAAAAGATGATAATGATAGAGCCGGATTTGGATATAAAACGACCTGCCATCTATACCACCGTCAGCATCGGGGTTTCCGGGTACCAATCTGCTGACGGTTGGGATAATTCGCGATGGGTGGTAGACCGCGCGGATAAAGCCCTGTATCGGGCCAAGAGCCAGGGGCGAAACCGGGTGGTTCTCAGTGACGAACGGGATACCCAGTGCTGACGATAAACTCTCCCTTTTGGGAAAAGGGAACACAAGTTCTCCGGTTACCTCTGTTGCTCATCATACGCCGTAATACAGCGGCCAGCCCCTGCATTTTCTTTCCGTAAGAAACTCGTGCCGAATCAGCGGGTCTCGATGTTATTTCTGCGCATTGCTTCCTTTAACCTCACTGATCGGCACCTCACAGCGATGGAAGATACCGGCGGCAAGTGCCGCCTCGACATCGGTCTCCTGAAAGACATCAACAAAATGCTGGGCCGATCCGGCGGACGCTGGTAATCCTTTTTTGTCTTTCAGTTTGTTTTCTTGTATAAGAATTTATAACATCATTGATGTTTAGGCTTTTTCTGATAGATCTTGAAGAAAATTTTTCTTGTTTTTTGCAAGAAAATAACCTGCGAAAGGCACTTGTCCCGTTTACCGGGGGGAGTTGAGTCGTTTCGGGAACGATTTTCTTCATGGTCCCTGACTTTGCCTGAAAAATACATTTTTATCACCCTGAGCCGTCGTTCAAAAAATAACTCATACAATCCAATATCATTCACGGCATAAGGGGCCGTAAAGAAATGGATAAAAAGTAAAGGTTATTTCTTAACTGCCCCTAAACCAGAAGAGGTGCGTATGAAAAAAAGACTGTTCGTGTCTGCTGTGCTGTTTTCTGTCATGGCGTGTGTTACCGCCAATGCCGGAGAAAAGTCGCCCATCTATTTATTGCTGAGTGGAGTTCATCCGCCTCAAACGCCTTTGCCGCCATATGTACGTTTGATACCCTTGAACGACACCGGCATTACCTGGGGCGGCAATTATCCAAGTGGTAATAATCCCACCTGCACCGGCGAAGAGATTGGCGCCCAGGACTGCTTCCATGGCCGCGATGCGACCAATTACGATGATTCTGATGGCCATGCCGGTTTTAGTTTTACCAAGCTAGGGGACAACGGTGTGGCGCTGGCCAATCAGGCCGTCGACTATGCCACTATGCCCTGGGCTTGTGTCAAAGACAATGTCACTGGTCTCACTTGGGAGGTGAAGACGAGTGATGGCGGTCTTCATGACCAGAATGACACCTATACCTGGTATAACACGAATCCGGCTACTAACGGCGGGTCAAATGGTGAAGCTAATTCTTCTTATGACACCTGCGAAGGCTATGTCAGCGGAAATGCCGCTACCTATTGCAATACCGAGGCCTATGTGGCCAGAGTAAATGCTGCCGGTTGGTGCGGAAAGTCCGATTGGCGCATGCCAACTCTTAAGGAATTGGAGGGAATTGTCTCTTTTGCCACTCCTAGACCGACCATTGATAAAAACTATTTTCCCAATACTTCCCCTGATTCGGATGTTTGGTCTGGGACTCCCTATGCCCATCGTATCGGCTTTTCGGAACATGCATGGTATGTCGATTTCTTTTATGGCTATCCGTACCACGATTATCGCGACAACTTTTACTATTATCATGTGTGGTTAGTGCGCGGCGGGCAGTGATTTTTTTTGTTTTTGTTTTGCTTATGGTTTCCATGCATCACGCAGAAACCCTATTAATGTGAACAGCCAGTGGAAAATAAAGGATCATTTCCCAAAATAGGAGCTTTATTATGCATAGATATTTTTGCCTGATTTTCTGTCTCTGCTTTTTTGCACCCCTCCATACGGCACAGGCCCAGTTTTGTAACGACTATATGGCAGCCTCAACTCCGGACAGTCAACTGGCCGATAATGGTGATGGCACTGTCACCGACAGAAAGACCGGTCTGATGTGGAAGAAATGCGTGGAAGGGCAGACCGGCAGCAACTGTGAGAACGGTTACCCTGCTATCTTTTCCTGGCAGTTGGCCCTGCATCAGCCGAGGAGGATCAACAGCGGTCCTGGCTTTGCCGGTTATCATGATTGGCGTCTACCGAATATCAAGGAGCTGAGATCCATTGTCGAGGAGAAGTGCGATGACCCTGCAATCAATCTTGTTCGGTTTCCCAATTCTACAAGTGGGGGTGTGTGGTCGGGTTCTCCCTTTTTCTCCATTTTGAACGGCGAGTCGTGGGCAATCACTTTCTTAGATGGCGGTTCGGGCAACCTTGATCGCGAGGTTTATAACTATTTTCAGGTGCGGTTAGTGCGCGGCGGACAATGACTTTTGTGTTTTTGGGTAGTTGGCGCGGCAAGAGGCAGAGATGGTCAAACCGGAAAAATCTCAGAAGAAACATCTCGGCTATCTCTCCCCGACTTGAGAAATCTCATCTCGATTTGTAATTCCCCTGAGGCTCGCTGATGATTTGTTTTGTTCCTGGATTTGGTCAGCGGGTCTCAATCTTATTTCTGCGCATTGCCTCTTTGACCTCACTGACCGGGACCTCTTGCCGATGGAAGATACCGGCAGCAAGCGCCGCCTCGACATCGGTCTCCTGAAAGACATCAACAAAATGCTGGGCCGATCCCGCCCCTGATGAAGCAATCACCGGAATGGACACCGCCCCCCGCACCTGCCTGATAAGTTCATGATCAAATCCGCTGTTGGTCCCATCCTTGTCAATGCAGTTGAGGAGAATCTCACCTGCTCCCAAGAGTTCACAAGTCGCGGCCAGTTGGACTGCGTCGATATCGCGTCCCTCCCGTCCGCCTTTGACGGTGCATTGATACCAGCAATACTTTTCACCCTGCGGCCCAGAGGTGGCCGTCTCAATGGTGTTGTGGATGGTGTCGTTTGGTGATTGCACATAAACCCGCCGGGGATCAACGGAGATGACCACGGCCTGGGCGCCATAAACTATCGATATCTGCTCGATGGCGCTTTTGCCGCTCCGCTTTCCCGCCTTCAGGTATTCTTCCACCGCATAGACCGCGTCACTGCCGATGGAGATCTTGTCCGCCCCAGAGCGAAAATATTCGGCGGCGACATCGAGCGGGGAATAATATTTACCGTTTGAATCGGTGAATTCCCGGATCCCGCCGCCGATGGTCAGCGGGACAAAGACATTCTCCGAGGTCCGTTGCAGGACTTCAAGCATTGGCTGGTCCTGCATTGGAAAGTCCCGAAAGCCGGTGATATTGAGGAAGGTGATTTCGTCCGCGCCCTCTTCATAGTAGCGGCGGGCAAGCTCAACCGGTTTGCCGAGGTTGCGCACCTCGCCTTCATTACGCACATCATATTGGTCGCCTTTGGTCACCACCAGGTCGCCCTGGTCATTGGTGCGCACGTCCAGGCAGGCAATGATCCGTTTGGCGATATGTGTCTTGTCAGTGGTAACCGGCAGGGCAGGGCGGACCGTGATCGTTTCACGCCCCTGTAAGTCCAGATAATTCTTGAGGATACCCAGTCCGGCCTCACCGCTTTTCTCGGGATGGAATTGAAAGGCGGTGACATTTCCTTTCTCGACGCCGCTAACAAAGGATTCGCCGTAATCGGTGGTGGCCAGCAACCAGTCCGGCCCGACGTCAGCCAATGATGCCCGGTAGGAGTGGACAAAATAGAGTTTCTGGCCCTGATAGTCTTTGAGAATGGGCGATTCCTTATGACGCACAATCCCGTTCCAGCCGATCTGGGGCACCGAGAGTTCGCGGGTGGTGAACCGTTTGACCTGACCGGGCAGGATGGCAAGCCCGGCCACGCCCGGTGATTCCTCGCTGCCTTCAAACAGGGCTTGCAGGGCGACACAGATGCCGAGGAAGGGCTTGTTGAGGCGAATGCGTTCAATAAGCGGTTCCACCAGACCATCTTTTTGCAGGCGCTCCATCACCGAACCGAAGCTGCCGACTCCGGGGAAGATCAGCTTTTCGGCAGTCAGGATATCCTGCGGTCCCTGGACGTCACGAACCGTATAGCCAAGCCTGGCAATGGCATTTCTGACGCTGCGGACATTGCCGGCGCCGTAGTCGAGGAGTGTTATCATAATGAATTACGAATTAGGAATTACGAATTAGGAATTACAGCACTACGCCACTCTGTATTTCGGCAAAAAAAATTACAACACTTGGTCCTTCTTTCTTCCTGGGTTCCGATGTGCCGCATGGGAGCAAAAAATAATGAATTTATAATTTCTGATTCGTCATTTTTGTATAATATTTCCCATGGGCACAGCCCCGGCACAGCAGTTTGCCGTCCTGCTCAACATCGCGGCAATCCTGTACCCAGTCGCCGCAGGACTGGCACTGGATCCGCTTGAGAGGTCTTCCCGGCATATCCTGTTCAGGGATGGTCACGCTCACTTCCTCAATAGTGAAGAGTTCGTCCTGAGGCATGATCCGGTAAGCATCGAGTTGGCGGGCGTATTTGTTTTCGATCTCCGGGCAATATTTTTTCGAGAGCTCGCGCGATTCTTCCCGGGCGACGATCCGTACCGCCTTGCCGGTTTCCAGATTAACAAAGGTGGCGGCCATGATCCCGTAATCAACCCAGCGCATGGAGCGTTTGCCCAGGCTGCATCCGGTGACGGACTGGATGGCATCGGTGGCGCAGCGGTCAATCTCAACGAGGACGTAGAGCTTTTTGCGGTCCAGACCTTTGGGGTCTTGAATGCCGATGGCCTCCAGGCCGATCATCGACATCCGCACCCCGATCACCTGACCGGCGCAGATATGGCCATGAATCTTGGTTGATATCTCAAGTAACGTCTCAAATGACTCCATGTTCGTCCCTCCGTACCAGTAAAATCTCTACCGCAGAACCTCGGCAACCAGATAAAAAAGGTTACTTTACTTCCGTGCCGTTCCGGTGTCAACCACTGGATGTCGGCGACACCGGCGTTTTTTTCTGGTTGTCATCTCGAAAAAAATCTGGTTAGATAGCTCAAATCTCAGCGCCTTATGGTCTTGTTATGCAAGATAGTCAGGCGCTGCATCATCTTCACCTCATATCTTTGGAGAGTCATTTTGACACACAGATTGCCCCACGTCTGAGCAATACCCCGGCGCACGCCGGCCGTCCCGGTTCGGGATGGACAATATTGCGGCTCTCCTGCCTCCCATGAACGGTCTCAGGCGCTAACCAGGTAGTTCCCCTCCTTGTTCGCTGACGTTGTTTGCGGTTGCTTGCAGAGAGCCGCGGCAGATCCGGAAATGTTTTTCCGGTATAACGTACAGCAAAGGAGAAGCTATGCACGCTTCTATTTCCACTTCCTCCGCTTTAAAAGCGGTCGGTGCGGTTCTGGTGGTGGGTGGCGGGGTGGCCGGAGTCCAGGCCGCCCTCGATCTCACCGAACTCGGCTTCAAGGTCTATCTGGTTGAAAAATCGGGCGCCATCGGCGGGGTCATGGCCCGGTTGGACAAAACCTTTCCCACCAACGACTGCTCGCTCTGTATCCTTGCCCCGAAGCTGGTGGAGGCGGGACGCGATCCCAATATCGAGATCCTGACCAAGTCGGAACTGCTCTCTTTAGACGGTATTCCCGGCAACTTTACCGCCAGGATCAGAAAAGAGCCCCGGTACATCGACGAGGAAGTCTGCACCGGCTGCGGCCAGTGTACCCTCTATTGCCTCAAGCAGATCGGCGATGACTACAACGAGAACCTCGGGATCTCGAACGCCGCCCACATCGATTACGCCCAGGCCGTACCCACCAGCTATTATATCGATGCCAAGGCCTGCCTCATGCTCAATTACCAGACCTGCGGCCTCTGCGCCGTAGCCTGCCAGGCCAAGGCCATCCGTTTTGACCAGAAAGAAGAAATCCTTGATCTGGCCGTCGGTTCCGTTATCCTGGCGCCAGGCCTGGGCCGAATCAGTAAAGAGGTTCTGGGTCGCTATGGCTGGGGCAAGTTCGCCGATGTCCTCAGCGCCTTCGAGCATGAACGGTTGATGTGCGCCTCCGGACCCACCAACGGGGCGATCCTTCGCCCCTCGGACCACAAACACCCGAAAAAAATTGCCTTTCTCCAGTGCATTGGCTCCCGTGACCAGACCTGCGGCAACAACTACTGTTCCTCGGTCTGCTGCATGTACGCCATCAAGCAGGCAACCCTTGCTCGCGAGCATGATCCCAGCGCCGAGATCACCCTCTTTTACATGGATATCCGCACCCACGGCAAGGGCTTTGACGCCGCCCGTGAGCGGGCCACTGCCGAAAACAACTTCCGGGTGATCTACGCCCGGCCGCCCAAGGTGGAGGATGTCTTTGACGGCGGCCTGCTGCTTACCTGGGCCACCGAGGACGGTAAGCATCACTACGAGACATTCGATATGGTCGTCCTCTCCCAGGGGATTGAGTCGCCGGATGATGCCGAGCAGCTTGGGCAGGCAGCAGGCATCAATCTGAACAGCTATCTTTTTGCCCGGACGGACACCTACGCGCCGCTTGCCACCAGCCGCCCCGGCGTCTATGTAATCGGCGCCTTTCAGGGGCCAAAAGACATCCCGGATTCAGTCACCCAGGCCGGAGGCGCGGCGGCCCTCTGTTCCGGCCAGCTGGTTGCGGCCCGCGGCACGGAGATGACCAAGGCGGTCTTTCCCGAAGAACGCGACATCTCCAAGGAAGAACCCCGCATCGGCGTCTTTGTCTGCCATTGCGGTATCAATATCGCAGGCGTCGTCGATGTACGAGCGGTGCGCGATTACGCCCGGGATCTGCCCGGCGTGGTCTATTCCACCGACAACCTCTATTCCTGTTCTCAGGACACCCAGCAGCATCTGGTCAACATCATCCGCGAACACCGGCTCAACCGAATTGTCGTCTCCGCCTGTACCCCCCGTACCCATGAACCGCTCTTCCAGGCCACCCTGCGGGATGCGGGCCTCAACCGCGCCCTGTTTGAGATGGCCAATATCCGTGATCAATGTTCCTGGGTCCATATGCACGAGCCCGAAGCGGCCACCGCCAAGGCCAAGGATCTGGTGCGCATGGCCGTGGCCAAGGCGGCCCATCTCACCGCCCTGCCGGAACAGCGGCTGCCGGTAACTCCTGCGGCACTTGTCATCGGCGGCGGCCTGGCGGGCATGACTGCGGCCCTGACCATTGCCGAGCAGGGATTCCCGACGACCCTGGTCGAGCAGGGGGAGACATTGGGCGGATCGGCCCTGTTACTGACCGCTGACCGTTTCGGTCGCGATCCGCGTAAGGCCATAGCGGATCTGGCCCACAAGGTGAAAACCCATCCCCAAATCAGTGTGCGCACTCAGGCCACGGTGGCCAGTGTCTCCGGCTATGTGGGTAACTTCACCACCACAGTCGCCACAACAACCGCCGAAAAGGCGGGCACTGAAGTAATCAATCACGGGGTCATGGTGATCGCCACCGGTGGCAGGCCCTATACGCCGAAACAATATCTGCACGGCGAGTCTGAGCGGGTGCTGACCCAGCTGGAACTGGAAGCCCGGCTGGCCTCCGGTCGCCCGCTCTCTGCCAAGATGAAACAGGTGGTGATGATTCAGTGTGTCGGCTCGCGCGGCGCGGATCTGGCCTATTGCAGCCGGGTCTGCTGCGGTCAGGCGTTGAAGAACGCCCTGCGTCTCAAGGCCATGACCCCCGAGCTGACCATCTTCATCTATTACCGCGACATGCGGGCCTACGGCTTCCTGGAGGATGATTACCTCAAGGCCCGTGAGCTGGGCGTGATCTTCATCCGCTATACCCCGGAGAATCCGCCGAGAGTCGCCCCAGGGCGCAGTAAGTCGAGCCCGCTGAAGGTGGTGGGCTATGATCTGCTCATGGGAGAAGAGATGGAGCTCGATACCGATCTGCTGGTGCTGTCAGTGGGCATTGTCCCGGAAGATCCCTCGATCTTATCAAGGATGCTCAAGGTGCCGGTGACCGCCGACAAGTTTTATCTGGAGGCCCACGTCAAACTGCGGCCGGTGGATATGGCGGTGGACGGGATCTTTGTCTGCGGCCTGGCCCATGCCCCCAAATCGATGGACGAGACCATTGCCCAGGCCCAGGCCGCAGCCGGTCGGGCATGCCAGCCACTGGCCAAGGGCTCGATTTCACCCGAGCCCATTGTCTCCCATGTCGATGCCGAACTGTGTATCGGTTGCGGCGCCTGCGAGACCTTCTGCCCGTATAAGGCCATCACCATTGACAAAGAGGTCAAGCCCCGCAAGGCTCGAACCCTGACCGCCTCCTGCAAGGGATGCGGCGTCTGCGCAGCCCGTTGTCCGACCATGGCCATTGACATGGGGCGCTTTACCTTGGAAGGTATTCGGGCGCAGATCGCGGCCTTTGGCTCTGAAACAGGTGTTTAGACTGAAGGCCGAAGACTGAAGAACAAAGAACGAAAGACTGGAACCCCGTACTGGTGTGCGGCGCGGGCTTCAAACCCGTGATGCCTCCGTCTGATACGCGGATGAGTTGTGGGTTCGATTCCCACTCCAGTCTCCATTGTTTATAAAAAATTACAACGAATTCTCGGGATGAGAATATTTCCGTATTGGAGCATAACATGTCAGATTATCAACCAAAAATTCTTGGCTTCCTCTGCAACTGGTGCTGCTACACCGCTGCCGATTCAGCAGGCGTGGGCCGCTACCAGTACCCGCCGAATCTGCGGGTCATCCGCATGATGTGCTCAGGTCGCCTCGACCCCTCCTTTCCCCTGGAAGGACTGGCCCAGGGAGCGGATGCCATTTTTGTCGGCGGCTGTCATCCGGGTGAATGCCACTATCAGGACGGAAACTACCACGCCCTGGTCACCGCCGCCCTGGTGCATGAGACCCTGGCCAGGCTCGGCGTAAACAGTCAGAGGTTCCTTATTGACTGGGCCTCAGCCGCGGAGGGTCCGAACTTTGTCAAGATCATCACCCGGTTCACGGAACAGGCTGCAATTCTGGGCCCGCTTGGGACAAGCGAAGGCATCGATGCAACACTGCTGCGTGAGAAGTTAGCGCAGGCGGCGGAAACGGCCAAAGACCGCAAGCTCAGAATGAACTTGATCAGCGCCTCTAAAGAGATGATGAAGAACGGGGATTTCTCGCGCTCAACCATTGCCGGACTGGTCCATGACAAGTGCGACAAAATCTTGACCGAGTTGATAGGGGCATCGGTTCCATGAGCAGCAGCAAGATATCCTTGAACATCAATGGACAACCGGTGACTGTCCCTGCGGCCACCACTATCATGGAGGCCGCACGCCAGTCGGGAATCGAGATTCCGCACCTCTGCCACCTTCCCGGCAAGGCCGACGCCAAACGCCCTTGTCTCCTGTGTCTGGTGGAGGCGGATGGCAAACAGCTCCGTTCCTGCCGGACCCCGGTTCGGGAAGGAATGGTTGTCGAGACTGCCAGCCCGGCGTTAAAAAAACACCGGACTGAACGGCTGCAGCAGCTTGACGCTGTCCATTACGGTGACTGCAAGGCCCCGTGTAACCTCACCTGCCCCGGTGGGATCAATGTGCAGGGCTATGTCAACCTCATCGGCCAAGGCCAGTATGAGGCCGCGCTGCGCCTGATCAAGGAAAAAAATCCCCTGCCGGGCATAGTTTGCCGGGTCTGCCCCCGTTTCTGCGAGACCCGCTGCCGCCGGGTGCTGATCGATGAACCGGTGGCCATCAACCATCTTAAGCGATTTCTGGTGGAGCATGCCAATAAACACGGACTATTAGTCGATAAACCTAAACAGGCTACCGGCCATAATGTGGCCATTATCGGTGGCGGACCGGCCGGATTATCTGCGGCCTATTCTCTGCGCAAGCAGGGACACAGTGTCACCCTTTTTGAGGCGGCTGCGGAATTAGGCGGATTGACCCGTTATGCCATTCCCGCCTTCAAACTCCCCAGAAAAGTGCTTCGCCGCGAAATAGACAATATCCTGGCCATGGGCGTTCACGTTCGCACCGGCAAAAAATGGGGCCGGGATTTCGTGCTCCGTGATCTTCAAGATCAAGGGTTCAGGGCAATTTTTATCGCCATTGGCATGGGTCGGCAAAAAACGCAAGCCGCGCCCGGAGGCGAAGCCGCGCTCGATGGCCTCCAATTTCTTGAACAAGTGGCGACTGATACCCTGCATGAGTTGCCCGGCAAAATTTTAATTATTGGCGGCAGCAAGGTCGCAATAGAAACGGCGCGGTGCGCAGTCCGTCTTGGCGCCGCCGAGGTTACCGTCATCCATGATCGTTCACGAACGGAAATGGCCGCCCACCAGCGGGATATCATTGAGGCGGAAAAGGAAGGAGTGAAGTTTTTCCTGATGGCCGCTCCTCTTGCCATCCACAAAAAAGCTGACGCGGGCTTCGATGTTGAGATGGCCAGGACCGTGCTTTCCGAACCCAACGGCGCAGGAAGCCGCAGGCCGGTTCCAGTTGCCGGCTCCAGTCTGACCTGGAGTGGGGAGACCGTCATCAACGCCCTGGGCCAGGAGGCGGACGGAGGGTTCCATAATTATGGGGAACTGGAAGCGGAACTTATACTCACGCCCAGACAGACGATCAAGTCCGATCCCACCACCATGCAGACCAACTTGCCGGGGATCTACGCCGGTGGCGAGGTTGTCAGCGGGCCGCGTTCAGTGATTCAAGCCGTGGATGCCGGACGGCGGGCGGCGGAAACGATTCACCAACAATTGGGAGGTGTTGATGATCGACCAGATGATGGTCGTTTCAACTTCAGTAAGGGCAAAAAGTTTGAAGAAGTGGATATGCGCAACTTTAACGGCTTTCCGATCCATCTGAGCGAGCAGATGCCGGTTCGGCCACCAGAGCGGCGCATTGGCGATTTTGCTGAGGTGGAACTGGGCTTTACCGAAGAGATGGCGGTGCGGGAGGCTAAACGCTGTCTGGCCTGCGGTTGCCTGGGTCTGGCCAAGTGCGAGCTGCGTCCGCTCTGTGGTGAGCACAAAATAAAGAGTTCAAGTGCCCCGGAAAAACGGATCCATGCCCCTGATGATTTGCATCGTTTCATCGCCATTGATCCGAACCGCTGCGTTGTCTGTCAACATTGTGAGCGCGTTTGTGAATTTGAGGCCATTTCCGTTTCCTGCGAGGAAGAGAACGGGCAAGAGAATGGAAAGCCGGCCAATATTCAGCTTGTCATTGGAGATACCTGCGTCTCCTGCGGGGCCTGCGTCGATGCCTGTCCCACCGGGGCCCTGACCAAAAAGCAGCTCTTTTTGCCCCTTCTCCCCGGCGAGGCCGAGGAGGTACAGAGCGTCTGCACCTACTGCGGCACCGGCTGTACTGTAAATCTTCAGGTCAAACAGGATGTGCTTCTTGAGGTCAAGGCCCGGCACGAGGCCCCGCCGAACCATGGTGATCTCTGCGTCAAGGGCCGATTCGGTTTTGACTTTTATCGACATCCCGAGCGGTTGACCCATCCCCTGATTCGAGAGCGGCTTGATGAACCGCTCCGCCGTGCCACCTGGGAAGAGGCACTTGATTTTGCTGCCCACCGTTTCGCCCATATCCATGAATATCACGGCCCCGAAGCCCTTGGCGTCCTGTCTTCCTCCCGCTGTGAGAACGAGGTTAACTATCTGGCCCAGAAATTCTGTCGGTTGGTTTTGAAAAACAACTCGGTGGACAACTGCGCTCGAGTCTGTCACGCACCCTCAGTCAGCGGCCTGCACATTGCCTTGGGCAGCGGGGCGGCCACCAATTCGCTGGCCGATATCGAAGGGGCCGAGGTTATTCTGATCTGCGGCTCCAACACCAGCGAGGCCCATCCGGTGGTGGGCATGAAGGTGCGGCGGGCCGTGCGCAATGGCGCCCAGCTTATCGTCATCGATCCCCGGCGCACCGAGATGGCGGCCATGGCCGATCTCTGGCTGCGGCTGGTGCCGGGCACCAACGTTCTGCTCCTGAACTCGCTGCTCCACGCCATTCTTGATGAAGGACTGGAAGACAGGGAGTTTATTGCCGCGCGGACCGAAAACCTGGAGGCGGTGCGGCAGCATGTGGGCGCTTATAGCCCGGAGACCATGGCGGAATTGACAGGAGTTGCCCCTGATCTGGTACGGGCTGCGGCCCGCCTCTACTGCTCTACCCGCAAAGGTATGATCCTTTATGGCCTGGGGGTCACCGAACACCGTAACGGTACTCAGGGCGTCATGGGGCTGGCCAATATCGCGCTTGCCTCCGGCAATGTCGGCCGCCCTCATGCCGGTATTTGTCCTCTGCGGGGTCAGAATAATGTCCAGGGTTCCTGTGATATGGGGGCTCTGCCCTATGTGCT
>JAUSAB010000046.1 GCA_030653035.1 Desulfocapsaceae bacterium
CACCACGTATTGCCTCCAAACCTACCTTTGCCTTAAACTCGGCAGTATGGAAATTCCTCGTCTTCGCTTCACTCATCGTCAATCGTTCCTCATGAAAGCGTACAGCTTAAACTACTGTCTCAAAACTGGGGTCCACTATAAGGAGGCGCAGAAGCTGATCCGCAAACAGGGTGATGATCCCAAACATCAAGTGTTGGGTTACCTTCCCGTGCCCTCTGACCATGACATTGTTGGCGCCAAAGTCTTCTTTTAATCGACTGTTTGCCCGTTCTGCACTGGATCGGATTTTGTAGCGTTGTGCCTCATGCGGTGCCATGGAGATGACCTCCTTGCCACGTCCGTTTTTATCAGTGATCGGAACATGCCCACACTCTTTGCTTGTCTCCTTGATCCGCTTGGCATCGTACGCCGCGTCCATTAAGTCGTAGAGATAAGTCACCTTCCTGCTGGTCAGCTTGATCAGCGGAATGGCTACCTGACTGTCATGCAACGAAGCAGAGGTGACAAGGGCGCTGACTGGCAACCCGATATCGTTTGTGTCCAGATGCAGTTTGAAGCCGTTCCATGACATTAACAGGGAACTCCCTCAACTTAATGAAGTGAATAACTTGATAACTTCAATAGCATCTGCCGTCAATTGACGGGCCCCGAAAAATCGGGTCTGATTTGTTTTCGATGGTTTTCGTAAAAAGCATAAAAGTGTAAGCTTAAAAAAATAAGCCTCTTGCAAAACTCCTCAAATACCCTTCGGCAAGCTCAGGGCGAATGGAGGTCATGCTTGAATTATTGACTTTTTTCCGTTCATGGTGAGCCTGTCGAACCATAAATATGACCTTTGCAAGAGCCTCAAATGTCAGTACAAAAAACTCAGGGATTTTGCCTTGACCTTTGACGGCAACAGTTTTATTGATGTCTTTGTCGGCAAAAACGGTACCGGCAAATCGAACCTGTTTGAGGCGTTGATCGTTAATTGCCGGATTATCTTTGAGATAAATGCCAATGAAGCGGAGCTTGTCTGAAAAAGGGGTCAAGTCTTTTCCTTTTCATGATGAGACGGTTGCGACATTGTAACTAACGGACTGAATCTACATGGCAAAATGTACAGTCTGTGATTCCCGGAAAGGGAAAAGGAAATGCAAGAGTACCGGGACTTTTATCTGTAGTCTCTGCTGCGGTGAGACTCGTGAACCGGAAAAGTGCGAAGGCTGTTCTTTTATCAGTCCCGTTTCGGCCAGTCGAAACTACCGGAGTGTGCCCTATTTCAGCACCGAGGAGATGGCTAAATCCCCTGAGCTTGAAGGGATTGCCGGAAAATATCGAAACACTTCTCTGCATGGTATGGGCGGCCGATAGTGCAAACGTCAATGACAGTACGGCGGCCCGCCTCGTGGAAAGGATGATTGACAAATATCATTTCAAGGATGACAAGCAACCAATCACGGAACTGGTCATGGCGTCAGGGGACCCGTTTCTTTCCCATTCTGTTGGTAAAGAATTGATGCATGTCCCGCCGAAACGCTGATCAAGGTGCTGGCTGCCGTGTACCGGGTTATTCAGAAAAGAACCAATGGCGGCAGCAGTTATATTGAATTTGTCAGCAATTTTACACAGATATACCCCGGACACTGAATCTTGTCGCGCGGAAAATTGAATTTTTTATGGAGGCCGGATGAATTCGATGAATGAATCATTATACAGTCTGACCTGGGAGGATCTGCGGCAGTGGGCCGGCAGTACCATCATGGGTCGAGGCAAGACATACATCAAGAATGTCTCCGACTTGGCCAGGACCGAAAGCGGCGGGCTGATTGCATGGGTTGCAGGGAGCGAGGATTACGCCACCAATGTTGAGGCTGATGAAGATGGTGAACTCGACTGGTTCTGCTCCTGCCCGTATGGCTTGGGGCCCTGCAAACATGCCGTGGCCGTTGTCCTGGCCGCTCTGGAACAGGAAAAAGCAGGGCGGAACCTCCCCCTGGTGGATAAGCAGGGAGACCTGTATCTGGCCGTTTTTGATGACCCCGACGATGACGATGAGTTCCGGGATGAGGATGATCCGGATGACCAAGTGATCACGGTTGACAAGGTTGGGTCGTCAGGATCAGGTGGTGGAAAGAGTCCGGCAGTGGCTGGAATCCTGGGTAAGAAAAGCAGGGAGGAGCTGATCGTGCTGTTGCTTGATCTTGCGGCCCGTCATCCTGAGGTCAAACGGAAGATCCTGGAAGACGATCAGCTGCGAAGCGGCAGAATTGATACGCTCGCCATTGCCCTGCGGAAGGAGATCAAAGCGGTGACCGGTGAGCCTGCCTGGAATAACCACTGGAATGACGAGGGAAATCGACCCGACTATTCTCATATTAAGGAGCAGTTCGCCGCCTTGTTGCAAGAAGGACATGACGATATTGTCGTGGAACTTGGCCGCGATCTCTGGCAAAGGGGCAACGAGCAGGTGGAACAATCCGATGACGATGGTGAAGCGGCTTATGAGATCGGGGACTGCATGGAGATAGTCTTTCAGGCGGTAAAGGTCTCGTCGCTGTCCAGGCCGGAACAATTACTGTGGATGATCGATATCTTTCTTGAAGACCAGTATTCCATCAGCGATTCCTGCGAACAATTCATCCGGAACAAGACATATGGCCGGAAAGACTGGGCCGAAGTTGCGGTCAGCCTCCAGGAAAGGCTCAACACCATGCCAGCGCCCAAGCCGGACAACTTTTCAAGCGGATACCATCGGAAAAATATGATGAACTGGCTGATTGAGGCCCTTGAACGAAGTGGTCAGCGGAAAAAAGTTATTCCTCTGCTCGAAAGGGAGGCGGACTTGTGCCAATGCTATGAACGGCTCGCCGATACATATTTGCAGAGCGGCAATTCCGACAAGGCAAGGGAGTGGTGCGTCAAGGGGTTTCAAAAAACGGTGGATAATGCCTCCGGCATTGCCGCCAGTCTGCAGAAAAAACTTTGCGAGCTTGCCAGGCAGGAAAATAAATTTGATCTGGTTGCAGCCTACCGGGCCCAGGATTTTTTCAAAAATCCATCCCCTGCCAATTATCTGGAATTAAAAAAAGCGGCGGAAACGATTGATTGCTGGCCGGCTGTCCGTACCGCAGCCCTCTCTTTTCTGGAAAGCGGCCGGCGTCCGGACATGACTGATGCGGCAAGCGCCGGACAGCCATGGCCCTTGCCCTGTCCTGAGGTCGCTGCCAGGTCTGACAAGAGGTTCCGTCGGGACACTCCCGACCTGGACAATCTCATTGAAATCGCCATTCTTGAAAAGCGATTCGACGATGTTGTCCAGCTTTACCAGGTGCAGCAGAAAACGATTCGATGGGGAATCGGCAAGGGGAGGGAGGTGGCTGCGGCCGTTGCCGTGACCCATCCTGACATTTCACTTGCCATTTGGAAAAAGCTGGCCGATGGTCAGATCGATCTGGTAAAACCCAAGGCATATGAAGAGGCTGCCGGCTAACTGCGCAAGATGCTCAAAATCTATCAGGAAACAGGACGGCTCGAACAGTGGCGAACTCTCATCCAGACCCTGCGAACCGCGCACAAGGCTAAACGGAGGCTGATGGAAGTTCTGGATTTATTGGAGAATAAACGGATCATTGATTGATTTTCTGATTGAATGTCCAGACCTTTTGCCGGCTGTACGGTGCAGACTGGTTAATCGGCAGAACGGTCAATGTTAAAAATTACCCCACATCGACAAGGAGATTGTCCCACCATGAAAATCAGCAGAAATGATCCCTGTCCATGCGGAAGCGGAGAAAAATATAAAAAATGTTGTCTTGACAAACAGGCAGGTATGGCCGGTCCAGCGAGCATGCAGGAGATCATGGACGAGATTCGGGCTGGTGTGGAAAGCCGGGAGTTCTCCTCGTTGGAAGAGGTTCAGGCGGCGATGAACCAGTTGACACAAAAACAAAATGACAGTCCGCTCGCGTCGTTTCACGGCCTTTCCCCGTCTCAGATGCATCGTGTCCTGCATTTTCCGTTTGATTCCCGGGAACTGGTGAGGTTTGCCGAATCACTTGAACCGCCCCCGGAGGCTCCTGTGCTCACCTTGTTTGCATTGCTGGTAGAGGCTATCGGCGAGAAAGGTTTGAAACCGACAGCAAAAGGCAACCTGCCCCAGCGCTTTTGCCGGGAGGCTGCCCTCTCTTTCTGGGGGCAAGAGGAATATGAACATCGTACCAGATTCGGCACTATTCGGTCGGAAATGGATTTTTTCGATCTCCATTGCTTGAGGCTGGTGGCGGAATTAGCCGGACTTGTTCGAATGGATAAAGGAAAATTGGTTCTTACCGCCAAATGTCGCAAGAAAATTACCTCTCAGGGGATGGAGGCCGTGTATCCTGATCTTTTCACGGCCTATGTGCAAAAATTCAACTGGTCATATCTTGACGGTTTCCAGGATATCCCCTTTATCCAGCAGGCCTTTCTCTTTACCCTTTTTCTGTTGGGCAAATATGGTGGTGAGTTACGGCCGCAAACATTTTATGAGGATATTTTTCTGGCGGCATTTCCGGTTCTACTCAATGAAATAGAGCAAGTCCCGTATCAATCTTGCGAGAAAACGCTGTGTCGGACTTATTTTTATCGTACGCTGTACCACTTTGCCGCATTTTTCGGATTGGCGGAAGTGCAGGCAATATCGGAAAAGGATTACTTGACGCAGTATGAACTGAAAAAATTACCTCTTCTTGACTGGTTTATTTCCTTCGCCGTATAACTATAACCTCCTTTACTATTCCTTTTTGCGTTCGCGGACTTTTGCAGTGGCCCGATCTGGTGTATCAGCGCAACCGCATCGGGCGGCGTCTCGAATTCAGTGTTGCACTCCTCCGGTCTGAGGATCACGACCTTCGGTGAAGACGAAAACGGCGAAATTTATGTTGCCGACGCAGGTACGGGGAAGATATACAAATTGGTTAGCAGCACGAAGGCTTTCTTGCCCGCTATTTACTTACTCCTTCGAAAAATGTTTTAGCGAACTTTGCCGCGTATGGGACAGATAAACTCGGCATACCTTAAGGAAAGTGTATGTGTAATTCCATTTCTAAATCAAGCGTTAACTTTGTCGGCTACGCTGTGCGGCGCCTCGCCTTACTCATTGTACTGTCTCGTCGCTGCTCGCTTGCCTTCGTGTTTCCACCTTGATTTAGAAATGGAATAACAGATGAGGAAGACCCATGACAAGGAGCACCCATCGAACAAGGGTGCCACATCAATATCGGCAATTTCCTTGAAAATATCCCCTTGGACGATGCTTTCCTGTCCTATTTCCGGTTGCAGAATCAGTTCAATGCGTGCTCTTACCTCAGATTTATTCAAGTTCAGACCAGTCCCCTATTTTAAACAATTAGCTATTGAGCCTCTTGCAAAATGATCTTTTCGCCCAAACTCTTCGTTACGCTCAAAATTTTATCCTCGGAATATCAACTATATGCCTGCGGGAAAGTTTTTCGTAGGCCTCGATTTTGGGACGAAAATCTTCATTTTGCAACAGGCTCAAATTGAAAGGGAAAAGAGGGTGTGGACAAAGTCAAAGCAGAAAAAAGGGGTCTCAAAGCTACAGTTGGTTTATGTTGGATTCGGGGGCAAAACCAACATAAAAGCGGGTGGACAACTCTCTGATATTTCTTTCTATTCGATCATATTGTATTGTGACTTGTCGGAATTGAAGATTGCACGCGGGGCGCTGGCTTGATGATAAAATATTTATGTTTTGAATATATAATTAATTGATTTTTTTCATAAAATGAAATTCATTCACACCGCTGACATCCATCTGGGCAAGACCTACCGGAACTCTTCCGGAGAAACGGAACGGTACCAGGATTTTTTTCGGTGTCTGGCGGGGATCGTGGCGGATGCACTCCGCGAGTCTGTTGATTTTGTCCTGATCGGTGGTGATCTCTTTCATACAGGGCAGATCCTGCCCAAGACCTTTGCCAAGACCATCGAAATTCTCCAGCCCCTGAAAGAAGCGGGCATTCCTTGCATTGCCATCGAAGGCAATCATGACTGGATTCATCGACGCAACAATATTTCGTGGATGGAGGCCCTTTCTGAAATGGGCTATATCCGTCTGCTGCGCCCGGCCCGGACCGCAGAGGGCGGCTATCGTTTTGAGCCCTTCAATGAAGAGACCGGGGAGGGCGGCCATATTGAGATCTGTGGCCTGAATATCTACGGCCTTGGGTATATCGGCGCTCAGGCCGGAAGCCATGTCGAGCGCATCTGCGAGGCGGTGACCACTGTCAATAATCTACTGATTTTCCATGTCGGCATCTGGAAGTACTCGCCGGTTGAGATCGGCAACATGAAGATCGAAGAGGCCCATCCCTTGGCCGAAAAGTTCGGCTACGTCGCCCTTGGGCACGGTCACAAACAATACGTGATCGAGACCCCGGACGGCAGGCCCTATGCCTACAACCCCGGTGCCCCGGAGCGGGTCAACTTCGGTGAGGAAAAGTATGACAAGGGCTACTATCTTGTGACCCTTACGGATGGCAGGTATGCCACGGAATTCAGGCCAACCGATCCCCGGCCGATGCTGGTGGAGGTCATTAATCTCGATGGGGCCTCAGATGCTGATAGTGCCCTGGCCCGTTTTCGGGAACAGATAACAGCCAAACTGGCCGGACTGACCGATACGCAGCCGCCCTTGCTGGAGTTGAAACTTGCCGGACGGGTTGGCTTCCATCCCTTTGAGCTGGGCCGCGAACGGTTACGGCTGGCCATTGAAGAGTTGGCCGCGCCCTTGCACGTTGAAATAAAGAATCATCTTTCTTTGCTGGCGCGGGCCGGTGGCGAAGAGGTGGTCAAGAAGTCCCTTTCCGAGATCGAAAGCGATGTGCTCCATGAGTTGATCGGTGCCCACAGCAAATACCAGGGACGGGAAGGGGAGCTGGCCAGGTTGTCGCTGGCTATCCGCGATCTGGTCATGAAGGGTGATGTGGAAGATGACGAATTGCTCGGTCTTCTCGGAGAATAGGGGTAAGCCATGCTGATACTTGCTATCTCGCTTAAGAATATCAAATCGCACCGCGACAAGGAGCTCCATTTTGTGGGCGGCATCAATGTCCTGTCCGGGGTCAACGGGGTCGGCAAGAGTACGATCTTTGAGGCCATCGGCTATGCCTTGTTCGGTGTTGATGCCCGTGACTTTGTCGGCAACATCGAGCGCTTCATCACCATCGGCGCCAAGAAGGGTGAAGTCGCTGTTACCTTTGCCCCCGGTGATGGCGACACCTATCGGGCCACCCGTACGGTCGGGGCCGGTTCCAAATGGCTGCTGGCCAGGGAGATCGGCGG
>JAUSAB010000060.1 GCA_030653035.1 Desulfocapsaceae bacterium
TTGTATTTGACAGCCTTGATGCCCTTGAAGACCATTTGGAAATAGCACTTCGGGAAATGGAAACTGATACGGAAAAAGTGCTTTCTATTGTCGGTTGGCCATGGATAATAGATTCACTTTTGAATTAGAATTGGAATAAGTAGGGATTTCAGCCTGATGTGCCGTGCCAAAGCTGTACCTTGTAGCACCCCCCGTAGCACCTCGGATTACCATCCGACCACTGGGGGTGCGTATTCAATTTTTACGGGCATGGTAACCTGACTTGTCAGCTTCCCGAATTTAGTTAAATGTGCAGGGCTGTATTTTTTTACTTGATTAGCCAGCATAGTTGCCATATACTCTATGTATATAGTCTATCAATGGAGGTATTCAATGGCTTTAGGAACAGTATTTGAAAACAATCGAACGCAAGCGGTACGACTCCCTGTTGAGACTCGTTTTCCTGAAGGTATTAAAAAGGTAATGGTCCGTGTTGTTGGTTTGGAACGCATTATTTCACCGGCCTGTAATACTTGGGATAGTTTTTTTCTATCCAAAGAGAGCGTTAGCGATGACTTCATGACCGCTCGTGCATCTCAAGATCAATCAGAAAGAGAGCCCTTTTGATGCTGAAATATATGCTGGATACAAATATCGTCATATATTTAATAAAGCGCCGACCCATTGAACTTTTAGATGTCTTTAATCAACACGCAGGGCAGATGTGTATTAGTTCTATAACTTTGGCCGAGCTATTACACGGTGTTGAAAAAAGTTCAATGCCAGATCACAACTTATTACAGGTTGAAGACTTTATCTCCAGATTAGAAGTTTTGTCGTATGGGAATAAAGCAGCTTCTCATTATGGCGACATCAGGGCAGACCTTGAGAGAAAAGGCACACCTATTGGCGTTAATGACCTGCATATTGCTGGACATGCTCGTAGCGAAGGATTAACGCTGGTTTCTAACAATGTTCGCGAATTTGAGAGAGTTGACGCTTTACGTTTAGTCAACTGGCTTTGAATCTCAGTATTTAATTTTATGAGCATCAAAATAATAACGAATTTTTTCCAACGTTTCTGGGTTCATCTTACACGCCTCCTCTATTGGCTTACAGAACGTTTACAAAATCCTTGATTTACAATCAATCACCCTTGATCTTCGCCGCCTTCTTCCTGGCCTCTTCATCCAGCACCTTCTGTTCCAGATCCCACTGCCGGCCGCAGGATGTGCCGTGGTAGGCGACCAGCTCGGCGGTGAGCGAGCCGATCAGGATCTTTGAGCGGATGCGCACCGGCACCCGGCAGGCATCATCGGTAAACCAGATCACCGTGTCGCCGCTCTTGTCGTACAAGCCCTTGAAGGTCATGCGGGGCAGGACTTCGACCACGTTCACCGGCCCGAGCAGGGTTTCCTCAAAATGGGTCCACTCCCGCGGAGTCACCACCACCTCGTGCCGCTTTTCATCGGCAAAAGTGGGCACGATCACCGAGGTATCCGGCGCAAAGGGCAGCACACGGGTGAAAAAAAACGAGGAGAACTCATTATGGGCCTTCCCGGCCATCACAAACTGCTGCTCCGGCTCCTCATTTTTGCGGTAGCGTGCAAGACCTCTCTTCTGATCATAGAGGGTCAGGCGATGCGCCTTATATCCGCGACCCTCTTTCTGCTCCACCTCATACCTGACCGGCAACCGCTCCGGCCCCTGCACTAACGTAACAAAGGTATCATCAACCGGATAAAAAAAGCGGAAGACCCCATAATCAGTGACTCGGGCATGGATTTCAAAGAGTTCCTGCTCACTGGCGGTTCGGCGTATCTGCAGACTCAGTTCACCAATTTTGATGCCCCCGGTCCAGGAGACATCATACAGGAAGGTCTCATCGCCACCATAGGCAGAACTAAGGAGGGCAGGATCAGCCACCCCAAGGGGGGGAGTTTCTGCCGCAATGCCATTAATCGTCCACATGAACAGAACAAGAGCGCAGCCGAGAGTCCCACAGAATCTGATCACCGGCTCACCCTTTCCCGGTCAGCAACGCCAGCCAGGTAGCCGCAAAGAGAGTGAGACTGATCACCCCGTTCAGGGAGAAAAAAGAGCCCTGAATCCGGGACAGATCGCGGGAATTGACCACCAAATGCTGATAAAAGAGGACGGCAGCAGTGAGCACGATGCCGAGATAATAGCAAAGATTGAGGCGGGCCTGCACCCCGGTCATGGTAAAAAGGACAAAGGCGAGGAGATGAAACCCGATCGCCATCTTGAAGGCATTTTCCCGCCCCAAGCGGGAAGGCAGGGAATGAAGGCCGGATGCCCGGTCAAAATCCGCATCCAGGCAGGCATAAACGGTATCAAAACCAGCCACCCAGAAGAGGACCCCAGCAGAGAGGGCCCAGGGAAACCCGGTCAGGCTGCCTGACACCGCCACCCAGCCGCCAAGGGGTGAAAAGGCCAGGGCCACCCCAAGTACCAGATGGCAGAACGAGGTGAAGCGCTTGGTCAGGGAGTAAAACAGGGTCAAGGAGAGGGCCAGGGGCGCCAGCTTCAGGGTCAGTCCATTGAGGTTATAGCAGGCGAAGAAAAAAAGGAGCCCGGCGAGAATCACCATGGCCCAGGCCTCCTGCAGCCGCACCTCACCTGCCGGAATGGCCCGGCCCGCAGTGCGGGGGTTATTGCCGTCAAAATGGCGGTCAACAATGCGGTTAAAACCCATGGCACAGGTCCTCGCCCCGACCATGGCCAGGACCACCCAGAGAAAGGTCATCCCATCCGGCGCCCCACGGCCCGCCAGAAAGGCCCCCATCAGGGCAAAGGGCATGGCAAAGACCGTGAGCTTGAACTTCACCATTTCGAGCAGGATACCAATCTTCTTCAACATTTATTGTGCCTCTGCGCCCCAGCGCCGCCGCCCCGGAATATCCAACCCGATCTGATCGGCAAGCCGCCAGGAAAAGGTATCAGCCGCCTCTTCCAGGCTGGCCGGTTGCAGGTAAAAACCAGGCATGGGCGGGCAGATGATGGCCCCGGCATCATGGGCCGCCAGCATATTGTTCAGATGCGTCCGGTTTAGGGGTGTTTCCCGCACCACCAGCACCAGATCTTTGCGTTCTTTCAACATCACGTCGGCACAGCGCTGAATCAGGTTGGCGGAGATCCCGGCGGCAATGGCAGCAAGCGTCCCCATGCTGCAGGGCAGGACCAGCATGGCGTCGTAGCCGCTGGAACCAGAGGCGGGAGGAGCGGCAAAATCACGGCAATCAAACCAGGTGCTGACCGCCGGCAGATCCTGCGGGGTCAGCCCCTTTTCCAGCCCCAGCACCTTGTGCCCGGCATCCGAGCAGATGCCATGCACCACCAGATCAAGATCCTGAACGACTCGCAGAAAGGACTGGAGATACAACATGCCTGAGGCGCCAGTCACTGCCACCAGGATCTTTTTCGGTACTTGCCTGTTTCCCATTCCCTGCCCTATCTCCTTTTACCCTTCTGTCCTCAGCCTTCAGCCTTTAACTCTCAACGATCTTCAACGGCAGCGCCTGCGCCGACCCTTCACCACGATCAATCAGATAGCGTGAAAACCGTTCCAGGGCCAACTTTTTCTCTACCCCCAGATCATACTCGATGGCCCGCAGGTAGACATAACATTCGTCCGGATGCATGGGAATCCGCGGAGCCACCAGTTGACAGATGGCCTCCAGATTCTCCCGCCCTTCCCGGACGCAATCGGCAAACTCCTGATGAATCAGGGCCAGAGTCTCAGGCGCCCTCCGCCAGAAATCCTCCCGCACCGCACACACTGAAAAAACAAAGGGCAGGCCGGTATGCTGCCGCCACACCGCCCCCAGATCCAGCTGATAAGGAAACCGCTTATCTCCCACCAGACGCAGTGCCTGGTCGCCGATGGCCAGCAGCGCCTGGGCCTGAGAACTCATCTCACTCTCAACATCTCCGACACTGTACTGGGGTTTGACCCCATAAAACTCCTCGAGAATGATCTTGACCAGAAAGACCGAAGTCTGCGACTGGCCGCTGAGCAGCACCGGACAACCATCCAGCTTGCCGGGATCAATCCGGGAGAAGAGAAACACCGAACCCACCGAACCATTGGCGCTGATCGACAGATCGGCCAGGATCCGGTACAGCTCCGGCCGCACACAGTACTCATGGGAGGAGACAAAACCAAGGTCAAGGTCACCGGCCGCCAGCATCCGATTGAGCGAAGCAGGTGGGGCCTCTATCAGCTGCCACTGGGCCGGATGAGCCCTTTTCTTCCAGCTCTCATAGATCGGCGCCATGTTGATATAATTGACCATCCCGATCCTGGCCGACTGGTCTCTCTCTTTCTTATCTTTTTCCATGGAAATCAACCTATTTCATCAAAGACATCAGGGTATTCACAACGGCCGCGCTGAAATGACACGATCCACGATCACGATCGAGAAAATCAAATCAGCGCACGATTCGCCGAACAACCAATTTCTCCCACGATGTGAGTATGGCAGAAACCGAAACAAGCAATACAAAAAACAGAAGGAGTTTCACTTCCTCCTGTACCGTAAAGAGCCCGGGAATTAAATACTTATACAACTCATCCATTGGCGCCTGGATGATATAGAGAGCATAGCTCACCTCCCCCCAAAACACAAAACGAGGCCACGACAACATTCGCAATAACGAATTGCGGGAGAGGGTAATATTCAGGATCACGGCCAGAAAAACCGGGGCATAGAGGCTGGAATAAAAAGGTAACTCAAACCCCAGACTTCTGGTGAATCTCGGCAGGGTCTGAATCAACATTGCCACTGCACCCAAGAGGATTGCAGTCGTCAGCAAGGAGACGACTTCGCCCCGTCGCTCCCTGAGGTCATATTTCCGGACACAGTATGCGCCGCATATCCCTATAAAAAAACTGCAGAAATGGGAAAAGGGAAGATAAAACAATAAATCGTGGGAATGGGAAGGATATCCAAGATAGAAAGATGAGTTCAAAAGCCTGGTCAAGACTCCCTGGGTGACAAGCCAGAGCAATAGACTCGCTGCGATCATATGGGCTGGAGCCGGCTTATATTTTTTTAAAAATGAAAGGATGAACGGGAAAAGGCAATAAAAGAACACTAAATCAGAGACAAACCAACTGGTAAAGTTAAAAGAAATGGGGCTGACAAACCATGATTGCAGACAGAAAAGATTAATGAAAAACTCTGGAAAAGACAACTTACCGGCAATCCCCCTGAGTACGACCGTCATCAGGAAGGCCACATAATAAAGGGGCAATATCCGGATCGCCCGTTTCATAAAGTATTGCCGTAACGATACGAGCTCCCGCTGGTGATACCCTAAATAAAGCAGGAATCCGGAAAGAACGAAGAAGAAGGTAACCATCTCCGCACCAGCCTTGAAGATCTCCGGGACATGGTGATAAAAATCAGTCTTTTGACCAAAATGGAAAAAGCAGACCACGCAGGCCGCAAAAAATCTGAAAATCGGCAAGGCCGACGTATTGACGGCAGGGTTCTTCATCTTTTCTTGAGCAGGTTCAACCACGATGTTCACATATCATCCAATCTTTCATCAAAAAACCTTTCAGCCTTCTATAACCCACCGGATCGTCGAAGGACAGCCGCCACCAGTGAGTACATCGAGGAGCTGCTCTTCGTTCCGCACGCCTTGCAGGAGTTGACTGTCCACATTCAGGAAGCTGGCTTTCCGGCCGGGAGCCAAGGTGCCGAAATCCTGTTCACGTTCCAGGGCCGCAGCCCCTCCCAGGGTTGCCATGGCCAGGATCTTAGTCGGGGACACCCTGGGATGATCTTCACGCAAGATCCGCATCTCCCGCCACAGATCAAGCGTTTCATTGGAGGCGATGGAATCGGTGCCGAGAGCAGGAAGCAATTGGTGATGCAGCATCTGCTCCAAGGGGGCGATGCCAACACCCAAAAAACGGTTGCTGCCGGGGCAGAGACAGACCTTGCAACCGCGTGCTGCCAGCATCTGCACCTCTTTTTCACTCACCTGCACACAGTGGACGCAGAGCAGATCTGCAGTAAGCAGCCCCAGACGCTCTAAGTACTCCACCGCGCCATGGCTGTCAATTCCCAGGGGAGGGAAAGTATCCTCCCAAGCGCCGCGTTCTTCAAGGAAGCTGCGGAAGCAGCCCTGACCGTTGCGTAGAAGTTCGATTTCATCCGCTGATTCAGCCACATGCAGGGAAAAGAGATGCTGGAGACGATCCGCCCGTTGCTTCAGGGCACTTATGATTCCGGGGGTGGTCGAATAAAGGGCATGGGGAGTGGCCGCCACCGAATCGGGCAGGGAGGCAATCCGGGCCAGAAGCTGTTCTTCCGCCTTGGCGTTAGGCCCAAGCAATTCGAGCAGAAAGATGACCTGGACGGAAGACGGATTGGTTGCCAGTGGCGATGGCGGGATGTTGCCGATATCGAGCAACAGGAGAACACCGGTATCGTGCTGCTGCTGAAGCATCTGTTGAGCGGCACTTATTATTTCTTCTGGTGCAATCCCCCCTTCCTGCCGAACTTGCAGCAGGGAACGGATCCAGTCGCAGAAGGTTTCATCTGGGGCCGAATCCGTGATATGGGTATAGGCGGAAAGCTCAAGATGGATATGGGCGTTGACCAGTCCGGGCAGCAACACCCCTTGACAGCGCTCAATACGCGCTTCGGAAAACTGGGCGCGAAGGGTGGCAGAGCTGCCCACCGCCAGGATTCTGCCATTGGCAAGGGCAACAGCGCCGTCGGAGATCACCGGAGAGCTGATGGGTACCACCCAGGGGGCCAGATAGAGAGAAACGGCAGGAGAAAGGGGCGCGTTCTTGATCGGGGAAAATGGATCCACAGAAAATGGCAAGGAGATAAACCTATTTGACCAGCGTATAATCCATCAGTCGTTGCCGGGGCACAAAACCGGCATCCACGACCAAACGCCTTATCTCCTGTTCGGAAAGCCTGAAGCTGACCCCCGCCGCCGCCACCACATTCTCCTCGAGCATGGTGCTACCGAAATCATTGGCCCCGAAAAAGAGGGAAAGCTGGGCAATCTTCGGCCCCTGGGTTACCCAGGAGGCCTGGACATTGGCGAAGTTATCAAGATAGATGCGTGACAGGGCCAGCATACGAAGATAGCCCATGCCGGTGGTCTTTTCAATCTCGACCTGCTGGGACAAGGCGGTATTGTCGGGCTGGAACGGCCAGGGGATAAAGGCGGTGAAGCCGCCGGTTCGATCCTGCAGTTCCCGCAGACGACGCAGATGTTCCAGCCGTTCAGGGATGGTCTCAATATGGCCGAACATCATGGTGGCGGTGGTGCGCAATCCCTGTTTATGGGCCTCTTCCATGACATCAATCCACTGATCGGCCGAGCACTTCCGCGGGGCCGTGGCCTGCCGGACGCGATCAGAGAGGATCTCGGCCCCACCGCCGGGAATCGAATCAAGACCGGCAGCGATCAAGCGCTGCAACACCTCGCGGATGGAAAGACCCGACAGGTTGGCAAAATGACAAACCTCAGGGGGAGAAAAACCATGGACATGGATGCCGGTGGACTTCATGAAGCGCAGCATCTCTTCGTAGTATTCCAGCGGCTTATCAGGGTGGAGCCCGCCCTGAAGGAGAATCTGAGTGCCGCCCAATTCTTGCGTCTCCCTGATCTTCAGCTCAAGCTGGTCAAAGGAGAGCAAATAGCCGGCCTGGTCCTCAGGGGCCTTGAAAAAGGCACAGAATTTACAGGCGGAGATACAGATATCAGTATAATTTACATTGCGGTCAACAACATAGGTGACATTCCCCTCCGGGTGGAGCCGCCGCCGGATACCATCGGCCAGAAACCCAAGCTGATAGAGATCGGCGTCACTCTCAAGGGTCAGGAACTCCTCGTCACTAATCCTGCCGCCCGCCATGACCTTTTCAGCAATAGTCGCCATCATCTCTTCCTGCACTCCAACACCCCCCGTCATCAATCATGCACCTTGATTACATTGTAAAGCGTATCCCGTTCCACCGGGACTCGGCCCGCCTCTTTGATCAAACGCACCAGGGTCTTGCTGCCGATAGCCTGATCGGTATCGGCACCAGCCATGTGGGTGATCACCTCTTCCTTGACCGTGCCGTCCATATCGTCAGCCCCAAAGGAAAGGGCCACCTGGGCCATTTTGGGTCCGATCATGACCCAGTAGGCCTTGATATGCGGGAAGTTATCGAGGAAAAGTCTGGCCACGGCGATGTTTTTCAGATCATCAATACCGGTGGTGCGAGACAGTGTACTCATCTCGGTGTTCTTGGGATGGAAGGAGAGCGGGATAAAGGCGAGAAAGCCCTTGGTCTCATCTTGCGCCGTACGCAGGGCGTCAAGATGTTCAAGACGCTCCTCCATAGTCTCAATATGACCATAGAGCATGGTGGCATTGGTATGTAATCCCTGCCGATGGGCGGTCTTAGCCACCTCCAGCCATTGATCACCAGGAAGTTTCTTCTCGCAGGTTATCGCCCGGATGCGGGGCGAGAAGACCTCGGCCCCGCCACCAGGGATGGAGCCCAGTCCCGCATCACGCAGGACATTAAGGGTTTCCACCACCGATTTACCAGCCAGCCCAGCCAGATGGGCAATCTCAACACAGGTGAAGGCTTGGATATGGACATCAGGCCTGACCTCTTTGATCCCGCGCAGCAGTTCCAGATAATATTCAAAAGGCAGGTCAGGATGAATACCGCCAACCATGTGGATCTCGGTAATGGGCTCATCAAGCCGCGCCCGCACCTTCTCCTTGACCTGGGCCAGATCCATCTCATAGGCGAGATCTGAACTCTTGTCCTTACCAAAGGCGCAAAACTTACAGAGATTGGTGCAGATATTAGAATAATTAATATGCTGGTTGTAAATGAAATAGGCCTTGTCGCCGTTCATCCGGTTCCTCACCAGATTGGCCATATAGCCGAGGGCCAGGATCTCCTTGCTGTTGTAAAGTGCAAGCCCGTCTTGCAGGTTCAGCCTTTCCCCGGCCTCCACCTTTTCCAGAATGTCCCCAAACCCTGCCTGTTGCACAAAAGATTTCATAATAAGCCGCAAATAAAAATAAAAGAATTTTCAGGATATCAAAAACAGCAATCACTCTTCCGCCGGGGCAATCCCGGAAGCAAGTAACACCCGGCCATCCAAGGCCGTCAAAACAAAACGAATTAATATACAATAGTTGTTTTGTTACGGCTCCTAATAAAAAAGCCGGACATTAAGTCCGGCTTCTCTCTAAAATAAAAGTTTATACTTTAATCAAGAAAATATTTCAATTGATCACGCCGACTCGAATGGCGCAGTCGATTCAAGGCTTTTTTCTCAATCTGGCGAATCCGCTCACGGGAGACGTTAAACCGTTTACCGATCTCTTCGAGAGTATATTCAGCCTTCTCGCCGATGCCGAAACGCAGCCGGATAATCTTTTCTTCACGTTCACTCAGCGTTGACAGGATCTCGGTAACCCGACCAGCAAGCTCTCTGGTCTGCACCATATCGTATGGAGACTGCGACTCGTTATTTTCGAGAAAATCGCCGAGGGTCGAATCATCATCACCGACCGGAGTCTCTAAAGAAATAGGCTCTCTGGACGCCTCCAGAATTGCCAGGATCTTATCCATAGGCAACTCGGTACTTTTAGAGATCTCAAGCGGCGTTGGCTCCCGGCCAAGCTCCTTGAACAAGGCATAAAAGGCCTTGAAAAACTGGCTGCGCAGCTCCAGAAAATGCACCGGCAGACGAATGGTTCTGGTTTTATCAAGAATTGCCCGGGTGATGGCCTGCCTGATCCACCAACTGGCATACGTGGAAAACTTGTTGCCCTTGGTATAATCAAAGCGAAAAACTGCGCGCATCAGCCCCAGATTTCCTTCCTGGATCAAATCGGCAAGAGTCAATCCCTGGTGCATATACCGCTTGGCAATGGAGACTACCAAGCGGAGATTGGCCCGAATCATCGCGTCTTTGGCAAACTCAATGGAGCGGCTATAGGCCTCAATCTTGGCCTGCATCTCATACAGTTCCCGCTTGTCGGAATACTTCTTGGCGGCAGCAATCACACTATAACGCATGAAATTAAGCTGTTGTTTTTTTGGCTTTAAGGTTGGGTCACGTCTTTCCCAGAGATCAATCCGAGCACAGAGCAGGGCAATCTCGGCAACCTCAGAGACATCATCACGTATAGCCTGGATAATCGCGTCAAACCCCTGACGGATACACTTGGAATATTTAGCCTCTTCATCAGGAGTCAACAGATCAAACTGCCCCATCTCCCGCAGGTATGTGGTAGTCGTCTCTTCTGCTTCATGACTCCCATCCCCCGTAACTGAGATCGAGGCATCGGTCAGATCATCCTCGTCATCCATGGACACCTTGTCATGGTCCCAAACCTCTCCAGACAAGGTCCTCTTTTCACCGGTTTTTTCAATGGTGACGATCTGGATATTATTATCCCCCAGAAAATTAAAGATACTCTCAATAGCATTGGGGTCTTTAATCTCATCGGGCAATAATTCATTCAAATCACTAAAACTGAGACATCCTTCAGTCTGACCAGCCTTCAGCAGATTTTCTTTTAATTCGGAGAGCACTGTGCCATACTCCATCTCTTATATTTTTAAAACAACTCAATTGTTTACAAAGACTAATAAGTACAGTAAAAAATTAGTCTTATACCTTGACGTGCCCAGATGCTAAATCAAACAAAAAACAAAACATTCTTTCCACAACGACAAAAGCTTCATGGAAACATTACATACTACAACGCCTGATAACAAAAAAACAAATAAATAAGACTGAATATCAATAAAAAAATAACACCATTTTTCTTGAACAAAAAAACAACAACCTAAGTACTATAAGATAGATTTGTCAACAGGCAAGAGATTCATACAATCTTTTTTCTATCGCTAACAAGCGACCACGCAACCTACTAAAACAACAACACTTATTTATTTTTATCGATGACCGGACAAACTTCTGCGACCTTTGCCCTCCCCCGACGCGGCAGCGGCATCCTGGCCCATATCACCTCCTTACCCTCTCCATACGGTATCGGCGACCTGGGATTTTCCAGCCACACCTTTCTTGAATTTCTGGCTCGCGCCGGACAAGGATATTGGCAGTTTCTTCCCACCGGACCTGGTAGCCCAGTTTTTGACAATTCTCCCTATATGAGCACCTCGGCCTTTGCCGGGTCCCCCTTGCTGATCTCCCCTGACCTGCTGTTTGAAGAAGGCCTGATCCAAGAGAGCACCCTTACAAACACGCCTACTTTTCCCGAATACAGTGTCGATTTTCCGAAAGTCACAGACTTTAAGAACAGACTCCTGCAAGAGGCCTTTGCTAATTTCCCTCCAGATTCACAACAATTTACTGATTTTAAAAGAAATACACACTGGCTGGATGACTACACCCTCTTTATGGCTTTAAAAGAGGAATTTCATGGCCAAGGATGGTTTGATTGGCCTGCAGAAATAGCCACCCGCAGACCCGAAACCCTGGCAGCCTTACACCTAAAACACCACAAGCGCATGGAATATTATGCCTTTGAGCAGTTTGAGTTTTTCCGGCAATGGCAGCTTCTGCAGGCCAAGGCCAAAAAGGAAAATATCAAACTCATTGGCGACATCCCTATCTATGTCGGCTGGGACAGCGTAGATGTCTGGGCCAATCAGGAGATATTTACCCTTGACCCGGAAAGCCTTCGCCCCACCCATGTTGCCGGCGTCCCGCCCGACTATTTCAGCACAACCGGACAACGATGGGGCAACCCTCTTTACCGATGGCAGACCAGAGAGCCAGATATTGAAGAAAAGCTGACCAACTGGTGGGTTGAACGTTTCCGTGCTGTCTTACAGATGGTTGACACCGCACGCATTGATCACTTTCGCGGCTTTGAGGCCTACTGGTCTATCCCAGAGGAAGAAGAAACGGCCATCCAGGGTGAATGGCTCAAAGGACCGGGCAAACTATTTTTTGACAAAATTCTTACCGCCCTTGGCACACTCGATATTATCGCCGAGGATCTGGGATTCATCACCCCAGAAGTCACTGATCTGCGTCACTCTCTTGGATTCCCCGGCATGAAGGTGCTGCAGTTTGCCTTTGACGACAACCCGGACAACTCCTTTCTTCCCCATAACTACACCAGCCAAAACAGTGTTGTCTATACCGGCACCCATGACAATGATACCACCATTGGCTGGTTCCTGAGCGATCATTTAAGCCCCGCGCAGAGACAAAGAATTAAAAAAATCGCGAACCAGCAGGACGACAACCACTCGGCCATCCACAAAGATCTTATCTACCTGGCCATGAGCTCAATCGGCCGCCTGACCATTTTCCCCCTTCAGGACATCCTGGGATTTGGTAATGACTGCAGGATGAACAGTCCGGGAACCAGCAACGGCAACTGGACATGGCGCTGCGCCCCTCGTTTTTTAACAGATTCCATAAGCTTCTGGCTACGGGAAGAGACGGTTCTCTTTGGCCGTTGCCTGGAAAAACCCAAGAGTGCCGATCTACCATGACAGGAGTCCCCATGCACATCCTCATCGTCCTTGGCAGCCCCCGCAAGAAAGGCAACAGTGAGACCCTGGCCCAGAGCGTGGCCAGCGGGATACGGGAGATCCCCAACACCACCGTTGAATTTATCCGCCTGAACGATCTCAAGATTTCTCCCTGTCAGGGCTGCGGCGGCTGCAACAAGACCTCAACCTGTGTTATCGAAGATGACATGACCGCCCTCTACGAAAAGGTTGATCACTGTGATCACCTGGTTCTGGTCAGTCCCATCTACTTTTATGGACTTTCAGCCCAATGCAAAACCTTCGTCGATCGTTTTCAGGCCCGGTGGGCACGAAAATATCTTACAGGGATCCGTTTCAGGAAGGATGAACAGCGACAAGGTATTCTCCTGGCAACCGCTGCCACTCAAGGAAAAAAGGTCTTTGACGGCGCCTTGCTTACCGCACACACCCTCTTTGACGCCCTCGATCTGGAATGCGGAGAATCCCTGCTGGTCCGGGGGGTAGATCAACGCGGGGCCATACACAAACAGCCACAAACTCTGGAACAGGCCATAGCCCTGGGCCGGGATCTAGCAACCGGTAAGAGTTGACCCCCCTTTTCATCTCAACCCATATTTATCATCAAACAAGCCTCGAACAATTCCTTGACAAGGGAATCCGATTCCTGTAAATAGACATCGACCTTTAGGCCCCATCGTCTATCGGTTAGGACAGCGGCCTCTCACGCCGTAAAGAGGGGTTCGATTCCCCTTGGGGTCACCAAATATTAAAGGCCTTTTGTGAATTTTCGCAGAAGGCCTTTTCTTATTCCAAAAACCTCCATCCACTGAAACTGACCAATCCTGACCATCTTGACATCTTTGTCAGGGGTGGCTATAAAAATATACTCTCCTGAATATCGCACCTTTCCCCATCAAAAAGTATCTGAAATAATATGACCAAGCTGAATCTGCGACAGATGAAGAAAGATCAATCCGGGGTTATTACCTCCATAAAAGTTGGCGGCGAACTTGGGCTCAGGATGCGCGAAATGGGTCTGGTCCCCGGCACCAAAATCACCATTCAGGGCCGGGCCCCGCTCAATGATCCAGTAGCCCTGCGGGTAATGGGTGGAATCCTAACCCTGCGCAACAATGAGGCTGACCATATCACCGTCACCGTCGATGACTAAGACTGAACAACATCAAGCCAACTGTTTCCTGCACAAAAACTTGTCCATCACCCCACCAAACAACAGCTCCTCTTTAAATCCTACCCCCTGAAATATCCAGCAGCACAACGATTGTCCCTTGAAAAAATATTGACAGGGCTTAATGTTTGGTGTACCTAAACATGGCTATTCTTTAATAGAGGGGAATAAAGTTATGACCTTTAAAATACTTAATCAAAAATGTTCCTGCCTTGCTAACAAGGTAAAAAACTGCGTGAAGCAATCCCCTGCCGGCCCCAGGCACGTCGCCCCCCTTTCAGAATCCTGCAGATCAGGACGTCTCAAGATCTGCAAGATCACCGGAGACAGAAAACTTTGCGCTAGAATGGCATCCTTGGGGGTTTATCCCGGAGAAGAGGTTGAACTGCTCTGCCCGGAAAACGGTTCACAATGCCTGTTAAAACTGCAAGGCTCGACCCTCAGCCTGGATAGCAATACCACCAAAAATATCATGGTGACAAAAGTATAAGAGACAGCCTGCACCACTTACGCCTTTTTTTGGCGCTTTACACTTAGGACAACCCAACTATCAACCCTGAGGGGTATCATGTGGCAATCCCTTGTAGTCGCCGTTATTCTTGCTCTCTGTCTTTTCTTTATTGGCAGAAAACTCTATCAACAATTCAAGATTGCGACAGATCCCAAAGAAAAGATAAGCTGCGGTTGCGGTTGTTCCGGCTGCTCTTCTCAAACATGCACGCCAACAAGCCAAGAAAAGAAGAACCAACCAAAGCCTTGACTACTCACGGCACAACAAGGCTCCGCCAATTCATCTAATTTCTTACCATCTATACTCTTTTACTAATGAATCAGAATCTACGCATGGCCCTTGTCGGCAACCCCAATGCCGGAAAAACCACCCTGTTCAACACCCTGACCGGGGCCAGACAACACGTAGGGAATTACCCCGGCATCACCGTTGACTACAAGGAAGGGGTTTTTACACATAAATCAGAAGAAAACCAGCAGGAGATCACCCTCACCGACCTGCCTGGTACCTACTCCCTGACGGCCTATTCGGTGGAAGAGGTCGTGACCAGGGATTATCTGGTCAACGAAAAACCGCAGGTGGTAATCAACATCGTTGACGCCTCAAACCTGGAACGCAATCTCTATCTGACCACCCAGTTTCTTGAACTTGGCTGCCCTCTGATTATTGCCCTCAACATGATTGATGTAGCCAAGGATCGCGGCATTGAGGTCAAGGCTGAGAAATTGGCTGAACTCCTGGGAGTGCCGGTGGTGTCGATTATCGCCCGTTCCGGACAGGGTACCGACACGCTGATCAGCCAGGCCATCATTCAGGCCGCACAGGAATGGCAGCCCCGTGATATCTCCTACGGCGAAGATCTGGACGAGACCATCATGGAACTGATCGCCATCATCGCCGAAAATAATTTCCTGATCCCTAACTACCCGGCCCGTTTTACTGCCATCAAATACCTTGAACACGATGACCAGATCCTGCAGAAAGGGCAGCAAGACGACGAAGCAACTGCGGCCCGCCTTGAAGAAAAAGTCACCCTGGTCTCTGACCATCTCCTCAAGACCATGGACGCCTACCCAGAGGCAATCATCGCTGACCATCGCTATGGTTTCATCAAATCCATCCTCCGCCAAGGGGTACAGACCCATGCCTTTGACACCGACCGGCTCTACACCTCTGACAAGATCGACAAGGTTCTGACCAATCGTCTCCTGGGCCCAGTCATCATGCTCATGATCCTGTTTGCCCTCTACCAATTCACCTTTGTCTGGAGCGCGCTTCCGGTCTCCTGGCTGGGTGCTTTCTTTGGCTGGCTGGGCGGCCAGGTGGAATCCATCCTGCCCGACGGTCCGCTCAAATCCATGATTATTTCCGGGGTCATCAACGGGATGGGCGGCGTGCTGGGTTTTGTCCCCTTGATTATGTTCATGTTTCTGGGAATTGCCGTCCTCGAAGACTCTGGATACCTGGCCAGGGTCGCCTTTATGATGGATCGTATCTTCCATATTTTTGGACTGCACGGTTCCTCGGTTATGCCCTTTATCGTCTCGGGCGGGATCGCCGGAGGCTGCGCGGTACCCGGGGTCATGGCCACCCGAACCCTGCGCTCACCCAAGGAACGGATGGCCACTCTGCTCACTGTTCCCTTCATGAACTGCGGTGCCAAGGTGCCGGTGATCGCCCTCCTGATTGGCGCCTTTTTCAGCGAGAACAGGGCTATGTACATGTTTCTCTTCACCCTGATCTCCTGGGCGGTCGCCCTACTGGCCGCCAAATTTCTGCGCACCACTGTACTCAGAGGCGCAGCCACGCCCTTTGTCATGGAACTGCCACCGTACCGCTTTCCCACCCTGCGGGGACTGGCCATCCACACCTGGGAGCGCACCTGGCAGTACATCAAAAAGGCCGGGACCGTCATTCTCGGCATCTCCATTCTCCTCTGGGCCATGATGACCTATCCAGGACTGCCGGCAGCAACCCGGGTCGCCTATGAACAGCAGCGACAGGCTGTCACCTCTTCATTTGCACCGGATATCATTGCCGAGAACACATCGCCAAAAGAAGAAATCTCAAAAGAGGCAGAATCCCTCCGGCAACAGATCACCGCTATTACGAATCAGGAATCGGAACAGGCCTTACGCAGCTCCATTGCCGGCCGGATCGGCATTGCTCTGGAACCCGTCTCCAGATTGGCGGGGTTCGACTGGCGAACCAATATTGCCCTGGTTGGCGGGGTTGCGGCCAAAGAGGTGATTATCTCCACCCTGGGAACCGCCTACTCCATGGGCAAGGTCAAAAAGGAGGCCTCAGGCTCCTTAGGCCAGCAGCTGACTCATGACCCAAACTGGAATAAAGTGGTGGCAGTGGCCGCTTTGATTTTCATCATGTTTTATTCCCCCTGTTTTGTAACGGTGATATGCATTGCCAAAGAAGCCGGACACTGGGGATGGGCTCTGTTCTCCGTCTCTTTTAACACGATTTTTGCCTTTCTTCTTGCCACTGCCGTCTATCAGATTGGCACCCGCCTGGGATAGCAACCCATCATCACCCCCCAACCAATCGCATATTTTTGCGTAAAGCCCATCTCACTCCCTGCACCAGCAGGCTTCGGCCGTCTGATTATCTCCACGACTACTCCAATTGCCAAGCTGGACTCGTGTGCCCTCCAGGAAGCAGTGTCTTTGCTCCGCGCACAGCAAACTCTGATTCAGCGAATTGAACTCAACAAATGCTCCTTTCATTATTTATTTTGCAATTGATGCCAATTTTGGCATATCATCATTTTAAACTCCATAAAGTAAAACTGAAGGTAAAAAACAACAGAAGATCAGCAAGGTAAGACCTCAACCATGCCTCCTTTTGTTTTTCCTCAACTTGATGGAAAAACAAAATCCATCCATTTCAATATCGTATTCAACAAACATCCTTACATTAGAAACGCTTGTCTCATATAAGCGCCAGACAGACTTATAGAAAAGGAGGTGCAGCAACAGATCATCGCAAGATCAGGTTTTCGTATTTTTGGCAGAGCTGGCTTTCGTTTTTTATAATCGTACGGCCATCTGATGAGCGGTAAAAAAATCTCATCTCACTACTCCATTCTACCTACCACTGCACATGTGACAAAAAAGGGAGAAAGTATGGACCCAAAAAAAATCGATGAAGACAAACTGACAGAAGGACATTGCGACTCCGAAGAAACTTGTAAAATTGATGTAAAAAAAGGATGGCTGAGCGAAGACTGGCTCTCGCTCTGGCTAGGTTTGTTTATCTTTATTCTTTCATTGAGTGCATTTCAAGGCAACGACCTGATGGGCTGGGGTGCAAAAACGGGAGTCTGGACCGATCCCTCCAAGGCCACCCAACCCGTATCTATCGCCTATCAAACTATCAAGGGCGAAATCACCAAGATTGACGGCGCCAAAATAACTCTCAAACAAAGTGACGGTAAAGATATTACCATCACCACCAAGGCTGCCCCTTCTTCGCTTGCAGTGGGGCAGAAATATGAGCAGAAGGGGCTTTCAGCCATATCCTCGCTGGTCATCACCTTCATTGCGATGTTGGTGGTCATGGGGCTTGGGGCAATGCTGATCGGGGCGGACTTCAAAAAATTCGCCATCGGCTTCACCCTGGTCTTCTGGTTCAGTTATCTCTGCTGGTTCTGCGGGCACTTCGCTTATATCGCCGCAACCAAGAACCAACTGGCAAAATTCGACATTGGCTGGTCGCTCAGCATGACCGGCGAATTCGGCTTCATCATCGCCTTGGCGGCAGGGCTCATTATCGGCAATTTTTTCCCCAAACTGGCAGCGGCCATGAAGGAAGCGGTCCGTCCGGAGTTGTATATCAAAACAGCGATCGTGATCATGGGCGCGGGACTGGGCGTGAAGGCGGCAGAATCTTTCGGGCTTGCCAGCAACATCATGTTCCGGGGATTCTGCGCCATTGTCGAGGCCTATCTGATTTATTGGGCTGTCGTCTACTATATCGCCAGAAGATACTTCAAGTTCAATCGTGAGTGGGCGGCACCGCTGGCCTCCGGTATCTCCATCTGTGGAGTTTCCGCAGCGATTGCCACCGGCGGGGCCATCCGTGCCCGACCGATCATTCCCATCATGGTTTCATCACTGGTTGTAATCTTCGTGGCGGTGGAGATGATTATTCTCCCCTTCGCCGCCAAGATGTTTCTCTGGCACGAACCCTTGGTGGCCGGGGCCTGGATGGGACTGGCGGTCAAATCCGATGGCGGGGCCATTGCCAGCGGCGCCGTGACCGACGCCCTGATCAGGGCGCAGGCCATGGAAATGGAAGGCATTAACTATGCCGAGGGCTGGATCACCATGACGGCCACCACGGTGAAGATGTTTATCGATATCTTTATCGGCGTCTGGGCCGTTATCCTTGCCTACATCTGGTGCGCCAAGATCGAATGTAAACCCGGTCAGACCGTCAGCCTCATGGAGGTCTGGAACCGTTTTCCAAAATTCGTCCTCGGCTACATCCTTACCTTCGTTATTCTTCTTTCCATCTGCTGGCCGACGGTCAAAACACTCAGCCCCACTGAAAATTCCCTGACAGAAGTAAAGGTGCAGATCACCTCCTTGGAAAAGCAGATCAGCGCCAGCAAAGATCCAGCAGCTACCACTTCCTTGCAGGCAACTCTCAAGGAGGCAAAAGACCGTGAAAAGAAATTAAACGATGAAGCAAAGGCGCCAAAGAAGTTTCTATCCGTTGCCAAATCAGCAATTGCCCAAGGCGATGTGTTCAGGACCATGTTTTTTGTCCTCTGTTTTTTCACCATCGGGGTGGTTTCAAACTTTAAAAAACTCATGGAAGAAGGGATCGGTAAACTCGCGGCAGTATACTGCGTTTCCCTGTTCGGATTTATCATTTGGGTCGGACTCGCAATCTCGTGGCTGTTTTTCCACGGGGTCAAACCACCAATTCTCCCCAGTTAATGGAGGCCTTACATGACTGACGACAAATCTAAGATTGCCGATGAGTTGAAAAAAATGGAGTACGAGCCACTCTTGCCCGTAGAAATAGCGCTGGTCAAATGGAGTATCAGCCTCGGGGTCGGCCTTTTGGTGGTGTTCTACTTTCTCAGCCAGTTTTTATTCCCCGGCGGTCATTAACTCACCATTTTCTGCAGTCGTACAATAAAAAACGCCGCCTCCATTCGGGGGGGCGGCGTTTTTTTATTATGATCAAACGTTGCCAGGGGCTGTAATCTCTTCCTGTCAGCGCTTCAATGCCTCATATGCCTTCTCATACTCCCGTAGTCGCTGCTGCCAGGCAAGCAAGCCTTCATATTCATTGCGCCACTGATCGATGTCCCGCGTTGTTGTTTCAATCTTCAGATTTTCCTTTTTTATCACCTCTTCTGTGAAAAACCCGTACTGCTTCTCAAATCGTATCAGGTGTTTTCTTTGTCTCTCAATCATGTTGCGACAAACAGTAATCTCTCTTGAAATAGATATACCGTATTCATCAGTTTGTAAGTCATCAACCATTTTGGCCTCTTTGCAAAACTGTTAAGGATTTCGTGTGGCTTGGACACGAGCTGGCCAAGTGTTCCCTTTTTACCATGCCACCGCAACATTTATAAGTCCAATTCCCGCTTCATTACCAAAAATATGTGCCAAGTGTTACCGAGGGAAGGTGCCATTTATATATTCCGGACATTCTGTCGCCAACCAATATATGGCATCTGCCACCTCCTCAGGATAGGCAAATCTTCCGGTATACACGGCACTCTTGATGTCTTTTTTTCTCTGTTCCGGAATGACATCAAGCATCTCAGTTTCAACAGGGCCGGCGGCAACGGCATTGATAACAATACCGCCCGGCCCGAGGATTTTCGCAAAGCTCTTGGTCATATTGATCATCCCGGCCTTGGTGATGCCATACCAGATATCCGGATGGCCTATTTCACCGGCAATGGAGGCATTATTGACAATCCTGCCACCACCTTTTGCGATCATTGCCTTTGAGACTTCCCTGATTAAGGCTACCGGTGCCTCAATATTTATCTTTATCATCTCATCAACTTTTCCCTGAGGGTACTTATCATAAGGAATGGCATACATCACGCCGGCATTATTGATCAATATATCCACGGCAGGGAGCTGAGCAACCAGGCCTGGGATGCCGGCAACGTTGACAAGATCAAATTCCATTGTCGTTACCCTGGAATGACCGTTGAACTTAAAATCATCAAAATTCCGGGCAACAACGATAACAGTGTATCCGGCATCAACAAATTTTTCCGTCGTGGATAAGCCAATTCCTTTGTTGCCGCCGGTTATCAATACAGTCTTGTTTTTCATCATATTTCCTTCATAGTGATGTTCACAGCAAACGGTTCAAGCGACCGGCACGGCACTGTTTGCCGCATCAACAGCTTCACCATTATTCCACCATGCCTTTAATGATTTCCAGTGTTGTAATTACTTTGGCGTAAGGGGCAGATAATGCCGCCATAAAGGATGCGTGAACATCTGAGGCCTTTATGGTCTTGCCTTTGAAGACCAGGTCTCTGGTAGCGCACGCATCTTCGGCAACCGTACAGTTGAAACCAAGGTCGAAGGCCGCACGAGTTGTGGCGTCTATACACATGTGGCTCATGGCACCGCAGATAAGCAGATTCTCTATTTTTGATTTTTTCAGTATTTCCAGCAGAGTGGTGTCACGGAAGCTGTTGGGAAAGTTTTTTACAACAACCTCTTCATCATCCAGGGGAGTTACTCTTTGATTTATCTTGGCCCCATCAGTCTCAGGCAAAAAAAACGTCGCGCCTGGACGAGCGGCAATGTGCTGAATATGGATGACAGGGAGTTTTGCCTTTCTGAATTCTCTCAGAAGAAGCTGCGCATTTGCCGCAGCTTCTTCGATCCCGACAAGCTCCATGCTGCCGCCGGGAAAATAATCATTCTGCAGATCAACCACTATCAGGCAGGTGTTCATGTCAACTCCTTATCATTTTATGGGCTCGACGAGAGCATTCAACACCATTAACAGGCAATGCCCTACGCCCCTGAGCATACATCTTATCAGTTCGCTTTCTTCACAAACTTCGTCAGAATGACAATCTGCTGACCGCTGACACGGGCCTCGATCTGCTCAGGGTTATCGGCAACAAGCGAGATGCCGCGGACAACTGTGCCCCGCTTGGCCGTAAAGTTGGCCCCTTTCACATTGAGATCCTTGATCAGCGTTACCGTATCGCCCGCCTCAAGCAGGGTGCCATTACTGTCGACATGCCTGACTCCCTCTTCATTGCCTGCCCCTTCGCCCATTGCCTGCGCCCAGGCCTGGGTGGCTTCATCGAGAAAGAGCATATCGAGCAGGCCCTGCGCCCAGTCTTCCGTGCTCAGGCGCTTGAGCATCCGCCATGCGATGACCTGCACAGCCGGCACCTGGCTCCACATGCTCTCATTGAGACAACGCCAGTGCTGGCCATCAACTTTCCCCGGCTCTTCAATCTGCTCGCGGCATGGTGCACAGATAAGTGCGCACTCATCAGCACTGCCATTGGAACTGGGGGGAACTTCATAGACACCGAGGTTCTCTGTGGCGCCACACAATTCACACTGAGATTCGCTCCGTGCCTGTAATGCTTGTTCAGTACTCATTGGTTACTGCTCCTCCTCAATGGTGAATAGATATACGAAAGCCCGATCGGCAAAAAATGGCAAGCAAAGCGTTCAGGTCGCAACTTGTTGATTTTTACAGAATGTCAGCGCAACAGTTCCGGCCAAAAGACCATGATCACCCCCAGAACCAGAAGGAGTATTCCACCCACGCCCTTGCAATAGCTGGCATATCTCTGCCCCACCCTACTCTCCAGGGCCAGGATAGCGAGAGTAAAAATGATCAGGTCATCGAGCATGAAGAAAAATACATAGAGGAGTATATAGCCGTAATATCTGAGGGTCGCAAGATGGTGAAGGGAGAGAATATGGGTATAAATGGCCGGGAGGGCCGCGGAGCAGGCAAACTCAATGGAATTTATGACAAAGGCCAGGATGATGATGGCCGACAGGGCGGCGAGGCTCACCGGCGCCGCCATCACCTGCTCGATCCGGTTCATGGTCTTTTTCCGGCTTGTTGGATCAACCACCTTACAACTGACCTCCCCCTTATCCCGCCAATATTCCCGGACACTCAGCCCGCCCGCACCCATGGCAAAACAGCCGATGACGATGGTAAGGGGACGCAGATATCCTAAAAAAAGGAAGACATTGAGCCAGGCGGTCATCAATAGAAAATAGAGGATTGCTGAGGCAGCAAGAAAGGAACCGGCCAGAATCCAGATCTTTTTCCGCTCATTCAGGCCAGCCAGCAGAGAAAGCATGTAGACCAGCACCCACATGGCGCAGGGATTAAAACCATCGATTACGCCGAAGAAGACAGTGAGCACGGGCAGCGAATAGTCAGCCGTCCGGATCACCCCGAACCACCCCAGATCAACAGTTTCCCTGGCCAACCACTGTTGATCGCTCTCGGTGAAGAGCTCGGGGGTCTTGTGGAGATGGGCGGCGATAGCCTTTTCAAGGGTCACCCCGCTGTTTTCCGGGCGGTCGAAACCGATCAGCACATAAGGACCGACAAAGGTGATCGGCACGACCAGACGCTCAGATTGCAGCCCCCGCTCCCTGGCCATCGAAACCATACGGGCAATCTCCTCGGGCCGGAAGGTGTCATAGCCAATGATTAAGAGTTCGGGATATTTCTGTTGCAGATAGAGATGAAACTGTTTCTGGTCGCGGCAATGGGGACAGGTGGGATTATAAAAGAAATGGACCGCATCCTCCCCGACCAGCCCCTCCTGGGGCCGCTTTTCCTCCCCCCGGACAATCAGGATCAGGGCCAGAAGGAACAGAGCGAGGAAAAAGTATCTCCGGAAAGGATCGTCACAGACTTCCTTGAGCCAGGCCGGGACGGTCAAAGACGATGGAATCTTCATCACGCTACCTCCAGAAATGGCAGGAGAATTAAGGGAACTACCATGACCCTAAAAACGGCAGTTACTTCATAATGTAAATACCGCTCCCCCTCATCCCCAGCCCTTGTCCCTCAGGGAGCAGGGAGAAAGCTCCCTCTCCTTTTGGGAGAGGGCCGGGGTGAGGGAAAAAATCTGCCCATGCAAGAAGTTATTGCAAAAGCACTATTTCCAACTGCCGTTTTTAGTGCCTTACAGATCATTTTCTTGTTCTTTTTACAAGAAAATGATCTGCGAAAGGCACTTATCCCGTTCATCGGGGTTAGGATAACACGTTCAGGACCGGCAAACCGGGGATCTTCATCGGCCTGCCGGTGCCCCCGTCTTGCCGCTCAGTCTACGATTTGCCGCCCCGGCGCGGTGTGCGGCCACTGCGGCCACTGTTGCGGCTGCTGTTTTTCGGTTCCCCGGCCGTTTTCCGCACCGGCCCCTGTTCCTGCGCCGGTTTGATCTTGGGCTTTTTCGGCCTCTTCGGGCGCACTTGCAGTTGGCGGGTCAGGGGAACATGATGGGTCGGGATAAAACCGGCCGCCACCTCGCGCATCAGGGTCTGGCCGACCAGGGTCTCGATTGCCGCAAGCAGCTGGACCTCATCGGCGCTGACCAGCGAGATTGCCTCCCCCGTGGAACCGGCCCGCCCAGTGCGGCCGATCCGGTGGACGTAATCCTCAGCCACCTTGGGCAGATCGAAGTTGATCACGTGCGGCAGCTCACTGATATCGATACCGCGCGCGGCAATATCGGTGGCGACCAGGACCCGGACCTTGCCCTCCTTGAAGTCGGCCAGGGCGCGGGCACGCTCACCCTGACTTTTTTCACCGTGGATCACCGCTGTGATGATGCCGCCAGTCCCCAATTTCTTCGCCAGGAGATCGGCCCCGTTACGGGTGCGGACAAAGACCAGCACCTGCTCCCAGCCCTGGTTGCGCACCAGATGACTGAGGAGGGCCGGCTTCTTGGCCTTGTCAACCTCATAGACCCACTGTTTCACACTCTTGGGAGCCGAGTTGCGCGGGCTGACCTCGATCAGTACCGGATTTCGGAGGAACCCCTCGGTGAGCTTGCGGATATCGCTGGAAAAGGTGGCCGAAAAGAGGAGGTTCTGACGCCTTGGCGGCAGCAGGGCCAGGATCTTGCGGATATCGGTAATGAACCCCATGTCGAGCATCCGGTCGGCCTCATCGAGCACCAGGGTCTCCACTTGGGCAAACTGCACGGCATTCTGGTTGAACAGGTCCAACAACCGCCCCGGCGTCGCCACCAGCACATCGACCCCGCCGCGCAGCTTCATCATCTGCGGATTGATCTTCACCCCGCCATACACCACGCCCGACCTCAGCGATAAATGTTTACCATAGACGGCAACGCTCTGCTCCACCTGCACCGCCAGCTCGCGAGTCGGGGTCAGCACCAAAACACGGATGTGGTTCGCCTTCACCCTGGGGCCGCCGGCCAGACGCTGCAGCAGCGGCAGGACAAAACCGGCGGTCTTGCCGGTTCCGGTCTGGGCCGCGGCCATGACATCCTTGCCGGAGAGGACCGCGGGGATCGCCTTGAGCTGGATCGGAGTAGGTGTGATATAGCCGCTTTCATCAAGGGCACGAAGAAGGGCTTCGGAGAGTCCGAGGGAGGCAAATGACATAGGGTGGTTTCTCGAAAAGTGGTTGATGGTCTCGGTTGTAGAACACGGCGTTGTCTGGCAAGTTAGAGAGATTGACCATTACGGACGATTAGACCGGCCCGGCAGCAGACTCAAAGGATATAACGCCTGAGTCAAGTACCACCGGCAAAGCCGGTGGCTTGAAAGAATCTGAACCGCTCGAAGCGGTTGAAAACCTTGAGCCACCTAAAGGTGACTACTGTTGAAACAATTTCAGTTGTTCAATACGTTTGTCCTCTTTCTCTTGCTTTTGGATATATTCTCGCACGGCATCTTCGTCCTTACCTACCGTCGACACATAATATCCTCTTGCCCAAAAGTGCTGCCCTACAAAATTCTTCTTTCGTCCCTGAAAATTCCGGGCGATTTGAATCGCACTTTTGCCTTTGATAAAACCAACTACCTGCGACACCGAGTACTTGGGGGGAATGGAGAACAAAATATGAACATGATCAGGCATTAGATGACCTTCGACCACCTTGCATTCTTTTTGCGCTGCAAGATCTCGAAATATTTCTCCCAGATATTTCCTGAGGTCTTCAAATATTGCCTTCTTCCGATACTTCGGAATCCATACAATGTGATACTTGCATTCCCACTTCGTGTGGCTTAAACTTTGTTCGTCGTACATAGGAAGTCTCCTTTTCTTGAACTTTGAGCGGTTCAGAATCGTGAGACTTCCCGCTTATTCCCGGAATTGTCAAACTTTGTGAGTCCACCGGCAGAGCCGGTGGTTTACCTGTTTTTTATTAAGAGAACAGGGCCGCGACACGATTCTGCCCTCTTGAATGAATAATTAGATCTCAACACATAATGTGATTTTGTACCAACGACCTTGAAAGGCCGTCTATCCCTGGAAAAAGTGATTCCTCGGTCAAGCCCATCAATCTCATCTCTAATCTCAGTTGAGCATGAATATTTTTGGGGACTACTATTTTTATAACGCTAAAATTTTTGTAACAAGGGTCGTCATGTTTGCGTAAGCACAATTCTGTCAATTCAACCTGATTTGGTTGTTCCAGCTCAGTTGCTATACCAGGAAAGCTAACCTTCAGGTTGTCCATGAAACTAAAAGGTTGACTGGGCGACCCTAAATAACCTGCACCGATGAATAGGCTGCGTTGCCTAGAGGCGCGATCGAAAAGAGATTGAGACTCAAGCGGTACCAGATGAGTTAGACTACTTTGGGCTGTATTGTAGTGGGGCCGTGCCACTGACTTATTGAATAAATCAATATGATAGTCGTTAATAACATCCCTTAGGTCGTGCCCTTTTTTGTATGACAATTTTGCAAATTGATACAAATTATCGCGAAGAAGTGGTTTGTTTAATGCCCATATTGCAGCATCTTCAGATGCATTTAATGCTGCAAAATAAGCAGCCACATAAATAGATTCTGTAAAGTCAAGCAACCTTGTCGCCCCACCATGATGCTGCATTAACGCTAGCCATTCAAAGGTATTGATGGTTCGCAAGACGGCTGGAGAATAAAGGTGGAACTTGTTCTTAAACTCATGCAGCATCCAATGCTCGGTATTCTCAAGGCTGTAATTTATTCGTCCTGAGCGGATGTATGCACGCTCAAGGGACGTTTCAAGCGCCCATCTGGAGTTGGCTTGGCCACGAAAGACAAACAAACGCAAATGCGCGGACAAATCAACTATATCGTTGATGCTTTTCACAGCAACTGAAACGTAAGTTCGCATAAGATCTAACCATTACTTATCTGGTCAATTTGACCTGATACATTGATAAATATCACCAAATCGGGCATTTTTGCCCTGCCCTGTTATCACCTCTTTCGCCACATTCCTTTCTCCCAGTGAACGCACGTTGGCTGATTCGAAAAAAAAGTAAACGAATAAGGTAACAGCATATCTATCAAATACCGTAAAATTCAGAACAATCCTGTTATCTACCAGCAGGAGATATAATTCTCAAGAAGAATGGCGAATTTGCTCTCTTGCTCAGATGCGCACGCCCCGTGTTATCAGTGACCCCGGTTACTCCTCTTATTCTTTGAGTTGTTTGATCGCAGGCTCAGGGGTGAGCACCTGCATCTGGCGAATGGCTATGGCGTTGAGACGGATGAGACGTTCCCCTTGGGTCAGTTCCATGTGAATGAGTTCGGCATTCATGCCCTCGATATTGGCCAGCACCAGCCGTTGTTCGATGGTGGCGTAGTCGCGCATGTTGCCTTCCATATCGGGATTGGCATCCCGCCATTGTGGCTGTCTGGCCGAAGAGGGCAACATTGAGCATGTCCGCTTCGTTGGCGTAGATAATGGCAGCCTGCGCCGGGGTCACTGCGGCTGGGACCAGGTGCGTTTTGACGGCATCGGTGTGGATGCGGTAGTTGAGTTTGGAAAGGGTACGATTCAAATTCCAGGCAAGCGACAGGCGGCGGTTCTCATCCTCCTTGAGACGCTGGAATTCCTTAATGAGGTAGAGTTTGAACTCGACCGAGATCCAGGAGGCAAACTCAAAAGCGATGTCCTTGTGTGCGTAGGTTCCGCCGTAACGGCCGGACTTGGAGACCAGACCGCAGGCACTGGTGGCATCTATCCATTGTCGTGGCGTCAAGACAAAGCTGTTGAGTCCCGCCCTGTTTTTAAACCCCTCGAATTCGAGGGGTTTAAAATTGATGTTATGTAATCGCTCCCATATCCCCAAGAATTCAATGGTATTGCGGTTTCTCATCCAGTTCTGAATGACATGATCTGATCGATCCGGCTCTTTGTGCTTAGCGATGTCCGTCAGGGAAATATACTCATCACTGGCCTGATTAAGAACGGTGACGACTGTTCCTTGTACTTCAAGGGTTGCCTTGCTGGTTTTGCGCATAAATTTCCTCTATGACAACATGGCTCAATAACACGGAATCATTGATATAATTCAACAAGTATGTGGCAATTCCTTGCATAAAACATGGGCGAGCCATTCTTTCATCTCCATTCGCGTCTTATTGTTTGACCAGCTCAACCCGGCGGTTCTTGGCCCGGCCTTCTTCGCTGTCGTTGGAGGCAACGGGTGAAAACAGGCCGCACCCATAGGATCGCAGGCGGTTGGCAGCAATCCCGTGATCGTGGACAAGGGCCTGGAGAACGGCTTCGCCCCGGGCCTGGGAGAGTTTGATATTGCTCTCTACCCCGCCCTGGTTGTCGGTGTGGCCGACGACAAAGATCTTGAGGCCGGGGTCACCTTTCAGCAGCTTGGCGATCTCGCCGATGGCCTGGGCTGACTCGGGCTTGATGGTGGACTTTGCAGTATCAAAATAGATGCCGTAAACCGCCGAGTGACCCGTTGCCCGGATATCGTTACTGATGACCACGGCGTCGGCCACGATGGTCTGCTCCATCGCTTTCTTCTCGACGATCCGCAGCCAGATCTTACCGTTCCCCTTCTGCACCTCAAACCATGTTTCCTGATTGTCTTTGACAAGTGATCCATTCACCCACCGGTCAGGATCACTCTGCACAATCGTGCCCCCGATCTTCTGGAGGGCATTCTCATAGTTGCGGACAACGGCAAGACCACTTTGTTCGGTTCCCTTTGCCCCGACAAAGGTATAGGTGATAAAGGTAAACTTGCCTTCGACCCGCGTTTTCGGGCCCTTCTTCACCTGAAACTCGTAGGCCGCGAAGTCCTCGACCTTGCAACTCTCGATTACATAATCAGGCATTCGCGTAGGGAATAGAGAGTGGTCCTTGCACCCTGCCTTATCCGCTTGCTGGGCAGCAACACTCGTCACCTGCAAGAGCACCAGCAAACTCATCAACACCATCATTATCTTTTTCATAGTCACTTTCTCCTCCCTTTTTTCTTGTTGTGTACTTCCCCCCACGCCTCCCGTTATCCCCCGGGATGGCTCACCAGAACTCTTCAGACTTTCTTGACAAGGCCGACCAAAAACAGCAATGCCACGGCTCCCACAGCAGCTAGCACTATTGAGCCGATGATCCCACCAGCGGCCATTGCCAGCATCCTGAGCAGGAAGCCACCTACGACCCCACCGATAACGCCAATCAAAATGTTACCGAGAAGACCAAAGCCCCCGCCTTTCATCATCATTCCAGCCAGCTGACCCGTCACTGCTCCGGATGCCAGAAAAATCAACAAGCTTCTGATGTCCATTGCTTCTCCTCAAGCTTATGAGTTTTTTTTGCTCCCGGAAAGCAGGAGCACACCGCCAACCACGATCGCAGCCACGCCGGCCCAGACCGGGATATTGACCGTCTGTTCTTCCTTTACCGACAACTCGATCGGTCCCAGCTTGACCTGTTGGGTCTCCTTGGTGTAGCTGAAGCTGCCATACGCCAACCCCAGGGCTCCGGCCAGGATCAGTACGATTGCCACACTCTTGACTGCGTTCATTTCAACTCCTCCTTTTAAAGAAACTTTTGAATCCCCACTGCAGAATTTCTGAATTCGAGTATATTCCTTCCTCTTCTTTATTATTGAATACCTTCTCGCAGGGCTCTAATCCGCTCTCACGAAAGGTCTATCTTGAGAATGCCATCTCGATTTCAGATAGTCAACTATGGGATTGTAGGGAATAAATAATCTGTTTGTTTTTCTACCCCAGAGACAATGGCAGGTCTATCGCGATGACAGAGAAGTCATCGCGACAGATACTATAAAAACAGCAAGTTAGATCAATCAAACCATTGAATGGTCTTTCAATGAGGACTTGACCCAAGTCATTTTCATCTTTCTTGCAACAGAATCTTTTTTTATTAAATTGCCAGCTCATTTTATGATATGCTTTTATTATTAGTACTGATTCTCAACTCATATCATGGGCATTTCCACCAACAATCCTTTATCATATAATATGGTTGCGAAGAATTACCCTCAGTGACAAGCAGCGGAATCTTGTTTCAGTTGTGCCTCACTTGTCCTGGCACAAAAAGACTGAGACTAAGCGAATCACTTATGCCAACAATACCAAGCGCAAAAAAGCAGAAAATATTATGCATAAAGCTCATGATGAATTAGAGCGGCGTGTGCAGGAACGCACTGTCGATCTGGCCTCAACAAATGAGATGTTAAGTTGGGAGATCAAAGAACGCAGGCGGTTTGAAACTGCCTTGCAGCAAAGTAACAAAATGCTGAAGGCCTTAAGCCTTGTTCAATCCTATTATATTTCCGGCCTGAGCATATCGGCCTTATTCCGAATTATTCTGAAAGATTTCGTCGCACTGACTGACAGCAAAATCGGATTTATCGGGGAAATCCTGCATACTCCCGACGGAGACCGTTATATCAAAACAGTTGCCCTTACAGATGTCGCCATGCACGATGAGTGCCGCCAAATTTACGAAAAAACGATTTCAAGCGGTTTAGAGTTTCACAAGCCTCATACGCTCTTCGGCGCCGTCCTGTTGACCGAGAAGGCCGTTATTTCGAATAATCCAGCGACGGATTCACGTCACAGCGGCTTTCCCGAAGGCCACCCTCCCCTTGACACATTTCTCGGCCTGCCAATTCACTACGGCAGAAAGCTGGTAGGAGTAGTTGGCCTGGCAAATCGTTCGGGTGGATTTAACGACAAGCTTGTAGAATATGTAAGCCCCTTCATAATTACCTGTGGAAATATCATAGAAGCCGAGAAAAACAGGGAACGGAGAGAAGCGGCTGAACACTTACTGCGTGAAAGCGAGGAGCGCTACCGACGAATCACAAAGGAGCTTACTGACTACCTCTACAAGGTGCGGGTTGAAGATGGAAAGGTTGTTGAGACAACACACGGTTCGGTGTGCAAGACAGTGACTGGATACACGCCTCAAGACTATGCGGCCGATTCCTCTCTCTGGCTACGGATAATCGTGCCGGATGATCAAGAAATGGTCACTGAGCACATCAAGAGAACACTGGCAGGTGAGAAACTCCCGCCCATTGAACACCGCATCATCCACAAGAACGGCGAGATTCGCTGGGTGAGCGACAATCTCATCCCGCAGATTGACACCCAGGGCACACTCGTAGGGTACGACGGGGTGATTAAAGATATCACCGAACGTAAGCAGGCGGCTGAGCGAGTATCCAGCAGTAATAACATGCTCAAAATGATCATTGATGCTATTTCCGATCCAATCTTCATGGTAGATGCGGAATTTAAAATAAAAGAACTGAATAAAGCTGCCAAGAGCTACTATGAATTGACCAGCTTCACGCATGCAATCGGCAAGTTCTGTTTTGAAGCATTCTGTGGAAGGTCAAGCCCATGTGAGGGATGTGAATGTCCATTTTCAGATATGCGAGGTTATTCCGGCTCCTATGAACGCAAGGGGCTGATATATCCTGACAGGCTTGAGGAGGTGATTGTCGATGTAGTCAGAGATTCGTCGGGAGCAACCAAGGCAACCATTTTCCGTATCCATGATATTACCCAGGCAAGGATGATGGACAGGCAATCCATACAAAACGAGAAACTGGCTTCTCTGGGACTGCTGATTGCGGGAGTCGCCCACGAGATCAACAATCCAAATAATTTCATCTATTTCAACACCCCGATCCTGCGCTCCTATCTCCATTTTCTCTTGCCCATCGTCGACGAGTACGCGGCAACACAACCGGAATTATGGGTTTTTGGCAGGCCCTACTCAGGTTTCCGGGAAGATTGCTTCAAACTATTAGACAATATTGAGCACGGTTCCACCCGGATTAACCAGATTGTTGGGAACCTGCGGGAATTTGCTCGCGAACGGGGAAGAGGTGAAAGACGTTGGGTTAACCTGAAGCAAGTAATGGAAAAAAGTCTCTCCATCTGCTTAGGACGTATTAAAAAATTCATAAAGACCATTGACGTGGACATACCGGAAGGGCTACCACCCCAGCATACCGACCCACTGGCTCTTGAGCAGGTGATGATAAATCTCCTGATCAATGCCGCTCACGCCGCAGACAAAGATGACTCATGGATAAAACTGACGATAACTGAGCACATTAAGCCAGGTAACGAACTCATTGTGGAAGTGAGTGATAACGGCTGCGGTATGGACGCCCATATCATGAAGAAAATATTTGACCCCTTTTTTACCACTAAAACCGTTGGTGTTGGCACCGGCCTGGGCCTGTCCATCAGCCACCGATTGGTAACGGAATTGGGGGGGAAAATCGAAGTTGAAAGTGAAGTGGGTAAAGGAAGTATCTTCCGAGTGGTGCTCCCGGCAAAATCATCGTAATTTATTCAAGAAAAGGACAAATCTGCATGTTATCCCACATATTACTGGTAGATGATGAACTGGATTTTTTGGAAAGCCTCGAGAGAGGACTCATCATCAATGGCTTCCAGAACACCAGGGCTGAAAGCGATCCCCATAAAGCAGCGATGCTCTTTCAAGATGGCCAACCAATCGATGTTGCCATTATCGATATCACCATGCCGGGGATGACCGGCATCGAGCTGTTGGATGTTATCAGAAGCAGCAGCCCCACCACCGAATGCATTATGGTGACGGCCGTTGATGAGGCCAGTCTGGCCGTAAGCTGCATGAAGAAAGGAGCATTTGACTACCTTATTAAGCCTCTTAACATGGAAGAGTTATTGGTAGTGATTCTAAAGGCCCTGGAAAGAAAAAATCTCCTTGAAATTCAAAGGATAGGTAAGCAAAAAAAAATTCTCGCTTTTACCAATCCAACAGCCTTTACACCCATAATCACCCAGTCGGAAAAATTGCTCAGGATCATGAAAGAAGCGGAGCTCCATGCCGCCAGCAGGGTTCCAATCTTGATTACCGGGGAAACCGGCACGGGCAAAGAGCTCCTGGCCAAGGCCATTCACAGGGCCAGCTCCAGGGCTGACCAGACCTTTACCGCGATCAATATGTCTGCCCTGACCGCATCCCTTTTTGACGCTGAATTTTATGGCCATACCAAAGGGGCGTTTACCGACGCCTCCCGAGACCGGAAAGGTTATCTGGAAACTACTTCCGGGGGGACTCTGTTTCTGGATGAAATCGGCAGTCTGCCTTTTGAATTACAAGGAAAGTTGCTCCGGGTTCTCCAGGAAGGTGAATATTTCAAACTGGGTACCAGCAGACCCAAGGGAGCGGATATTCGCTTTATTGCCGCAACCAATATCGAACTGGACACATTGCTGGATCAAGGTTTATTCCGGAAAGATCTCTTTTATCGCCTGTGTGGGGCCTGGCTGGATTTACCTCCTTTACGAGAAAGAGAGGGAGACTTGGTGATTTTGGTGGAAGCATTTTTACAGGATCATGGCAGCGGTCACAGCAGTAGTGATATTGAAGAATCAGCCTGGACCCTGCTGAAAACCTATGACTATCCGGGCAACATAAGAGAGCTTAAATCGATTGTTCAGTACGCAACAAACCTTGCAGAGGGGAAGTCAATCTCGGTTCATCACCTGCCGGCCTATGTTAAGGCTGCGGTATCAGCGAAGCAGGTGCATGCAACACACTTTTTCTGCGATACCATTGTTCCGCTTGCTACCATGGAAAAGAATCATATCCTTAAAGCCTACCAACAAACTGGCGGAAACAAATTACAGACCGCCCGATTGCTGGGAATCAGTGTGAACACCTTGCGGCGTAACCTGCATCTTTATGATGTAGAATAAAAACAGGTATGCCAAAAATGAATACCTGTTCCAAAAATGCACACCAGCATAACATATTGAATCATCAAAGCTTTCTTCAGCAGCTCATTCAAAACAGACCACCCCGCCATCAAACCCTACCTCACCAAAGCTTCTGATACATGAGCATCGTGTCGTGAAATTCACAATAAACTCAACAGGTAATCCCTCACCAACAGCATCCTGCTCACATGGCATCATCTTTGCATTCTTAAATACGTTAAGCCATTCAGGAGATTGTAATTTTTTACATCTGCCGTCTGGGAATTCTACAAAAATGATACTCCATGTTGTGCTCCACATGGATTGAGTCGGAGAATTTGCCTGACAAAGGCGCCAAAGATGAAAATGAACATAATAATTGTAGATGATGAAGTTATGATAGTTGAGTCCATCAAGATGGGACTCGAGGACAAAGGACACAGAGTCTTTGAAGCATTTAACGCCCAGCAGGCACTGGATCTTCTCTCCAATGGAGATCACAGGATTGATCTGGTCATAACGGATTATGCGATGCCCAAAATGAACGGACTTGAGTTGCTGGTAGCCATTCGTAAAAGCCACCCAACTTTACCGGTAATGATCATGACCGGCTATGCCGAAACGCGTATGATCATTGAGGCATTAAACAACCAATGCAACAGCTTTATTGAAAAACCTGTAAGTCCTGATCTGCTGATCGCCGAAATCGAAAAAATCAAACAGCATATTCTCCAAAACACAAAATCACGCAATCTCCATCAACTCCTTTCCAGAATTGTCCATCAAATCAATAATCCTCTCACCGCTATCAGCTGTTTCGCACAGATGATTCGATTGAATCAGGATAATGGCGTCCATTTGCAAGAGAGTGTAGCGGAAATCCTCGCCGCAGTTAAGCAGATCAGCCTTATCAACAAAGACATTATAAATGCCGGTCGAGCAGAGAAGAGCAAGTGCGAACCGGTTGAACTCGATGCCCTTCTCGATAGCTGCCTGAAGATGTTCAACGGTCTGTTTATCCTCAAAAATATTCAGGTGGAAAAAAAAATACCCGTGCGTGGACTCCAGGTACGGGGTGATCAATTCAGTCTCGAACAGGTCTTCAAAAATCTGATCCTGAATGCCGTCGATGCAATGGATGACCGAACTGAAAAAAAATTGAGTGCCTCCATAATGCTGTCACCGGATTCAACATCAATTGAAATTGCTATTGAAGACACGGGTTGCGGTATTCGGGAAGAACTCCTGTCCAAAATATTCGATCCCTATTTTACCGGAAAACGCGACGGAAATGGCCTCGGACTGGAAATCATCAGGGATGTCGTAGAAAAACACGATGGCACGGTGTCCGTCGAAAGCCGAGTAGGGATTGGATCAAAATTTTTCGTCCATCTTCCAGCCATGCAGAGGGCTGAATTGAGAGATACGTTGCAGCAGGACGACAAGAAAAGAGTGGGAAGTGTATCCATGGACACATTGTGAGCGTTGTCTTTATCACCATAGCGAGAAGTGTAGGTAACAACCAGTTAGCTGGGCAGAAGTTTCATATCCGGCGACAGTTCTGTGTCACCAAACTATGGAGGTGATTATGTCTATTACTGAAGTAAATGAACGTTATGAATTTAGTGATACGAATAACCGTTATTCGATTACTGATTGGAATGATCGTTACGCAATTGGCATACCGGTCGTTGATTCCCGTTACCAGCATTTGTTTTTTCTATTCAACACCAGCAGTGACGATTTCATTGAGTACGCCTCTACCAATAATTTAAACACTATTTTTGATCAGCTCATTGATTATGCACGGTATCAATTCTTCGCTGAAGAACGCTGGATGCAATATCACCAGTTCCACAGGCTTACTAACCATGAGAAAGAACATAGCAATATGTTAACTAAATTTTCGCATATATATACGGAATTCTGTGGTGGAATCAGGCCTCTATCGGTCGAAATTCTCGAAGTCATGCATGCGTGGCTGAGAGATCACATCCTGTTGTCAGATGAGGAAATTTGTGATTTCATCGCCGCCAAATGACTGAGCAATTCACACCGCTCGGATGAATTCAAAAAGAAAACATTTGATACCGCCAGGTTGGCTCTCCACGCCTGGCATATTTACTATAATCAAACCAAAATCGGACTTGCGTCTTCCCCAGAATGTGCTGAAAAAAAATTCATACCCTCAAAAACAGGCACTGAAACACACTGATAAGACGAAACAATATAAACAATTCGGCAAGAGACGTATGATGTAACCGGCAAAAGTACCGATTGAAATCCAAATTAGAATTAAATCAAAAAGATAATGAGCATTACGGCAATGGCGCTCCACGTCCATAAACGTATCTTAATTTTTCAATGATTTCTTACTGCGATGAACACAGATGAACTCAAAATAGAAGAAGAGACCCTGCTCTTTCCCGTTGAGTTTCTCTACAATCTGGAAAATCCACCTGCTGTGGTGAAATTCCTGGATAAAAACAACCAGTATATCCAAAGTGAAATTGTTCATGACGTTGTCTACGATGTACAATCCGGACGATATCAGGTGAAAGAGAATTCACCAAATAAATTTCAGATTATCACCAACAAAAACAGCAAAATAGAACTGATCGTTTCCATCGTCATTTCTCAGATGAGAAATGAGCTTCAATTCGGTAATGTTCTGACATACCCATCAATAAGTACAAACTTCGAACGGATGGTTCTCGCCACCCTGAGCGACAATGATTCCCATCAGTTTATCAATAAATTGAGCAAACATTCAAATGAACTGGTGAAGAGATCTATTCATGCCTGCGGACTCGGGATTGCCTTTGCCATTTTTCTCGGATATGAAGATGAAGCTGTCAAGGCAGTGGGGCTTGGTTGCCTTCTGCATGAATACGGTTATCTGGTTGACCCTTCCCGACATACTATCTCAGGCTCAACCAACCTGGAAATGACTTTTTTCAAAAATTTAAACAAATATACCAATATAGTCATAAACATCATTGAATATCACCATGCAATACGACCACACAAAAGCTCTCAAGTAAACTGCGGTAAAATCGCTATTCACTGGTGCTCCCATATCAATTGGGATACCCCTACACGAATACAATCCATCAAAGCCCGCCATCATTTGTACTCGGAAGACATCTTTGACAGTTTCACCAGACTATACGAATTAATGTGCGCCAGAAAGGCAAACTGATCTCTCATGTCACTAAAGGGCCATCTACACCGGAGGCTTCAGCCGATTCGTTACCTCCACGACTGCTCCAGTTGCTACCGGTTGGAACGAAAGTTACCGGGCGGGATTCGCACCCGCTGAAAAACAGCGCCTTGGCACGGCGCACGACAAAGTAGAATTACTGCCGTTCGAATCAAAATAATTGCAAAACCTGTTTTACAATGATAGTGTTAAATGTCTCACTGAAGTTTCCCACTTTTTTCAGGAAAAATCAGCAAAGACGGCCTCTGTCAAAATCAAGAAAATGTAAAAATTTCAGCATGTTACTGTTTCGGTCTGTTTTTTAGGTTCACATATCGACCCCAGAAATTAGGTTTCCAAAAAAAATAAAATATTTTTATATTGCAATATCATACAGTTACAAATTTGAAAAAGTGGGAAACTTCAGATGTCTCAAAGTAGATGGCTTTATCGTTGGAGGAGGTTTTTTTTAGGAAGCCCGAATAAAGCAATGACTTATCACCTGTGGGAACAAAATCGTGTAGAACGCGAAGGAGTCAGACACAGCCAATGATAAGAACCCAAACAAACAGGAGAACAAAAATGTATCAGACACAGCCAATGATGATGGTCTCGCAAAAAGTCCTAAAACAGACATTTTCTCAAATTTCGACTTAGTAATTTCAGTAAGTTACGATGTCGATTTTTTCAGATTTTGACTTTTTGCGAGACCATCAATGATGAGAACCCAAACAAACAGGAGAACAAAAATGTATCAGAGACTGACGAAATACTTAAGTAACCTTATGGTTTTGTTGTGTGTTTTTGGACTGCTGCTCGGTGGTGCATTTACAGCAAAAGCGGAGACGGAATTCTCCGTTAAAATTAAAGAGGCCATGGTTGTCATACAAGCCGAGGCCGCCAAGCTTGGTGAGCCAAAGATAGATGGAACGTCCTTGTTTTTCGGTACGACCAAGATAAACGGCAACTATCAGATCGTGGATGACTTAAAGGTCAAGTTTGGTTGTACGGCCACATTCTTTGTAAAAAAAGGTGATGGTTTCATCCGTATCAGCACCAATGTATTGAACGCCGGCAATCGTGCCGTAGGGACTCAGCTCGATCCCAAGGGTGCCGCATTAGCCGCTATCAACAAGGGCGAAGCCTTCTATGGAGTCGTTGATATTCTTGGCAGCCAGTATGACACGGGTTATACGCCAATAAAAAATGCGGCTGGCGAGACATTAGGTATTTACTACATCGGTTACAAGCTAAAATAATTGGTTTGGCGAACATGTGTCATGCAATAAAATCGAAACTTGAATTTTGATGGTCTCGCAAAAAATCAAAATCTGAAAAAATCAACATCGTAACTTACTGAAATTACTAAGTCGAAATTTGAGGAAATGTCTGTTTTAGGACTTTTTGCGAGACCATCAATTTTAAGACATGAACTGTTTGAAGCTCGAATAAGTAGCCCTAAGGGCCTTGCGGCTTTGAGCCGCTACAACATTAAAGCCACCGGCTTTGCCGGTGGATATTTACTCAATGTAACCGGGAGCCTCTCGAATACAATCGGGGGGGGCTCAACGGCAGAAGAGGGTACGTATGGGGCTGCGAATGAATTTGGGTGTGAAAATAGGTGGTGGATTTACCGTTGTTATTCTCATCTCTATCATCATCAGTGGTGTCGCGATGATAAGCATGAAACGTGGAGACACCATTGTCACAATCCTTTCAAAGGAATATGTCCCGGAAGTGACCCTAGCCAACAGCATAGAACGGAGCACATTTCTCATGCTGTTGGAAATGCGCGACTACGGCTATATCGATAACGAGGCCTCGCTGAAAGCCGCCACCACCCACCTTGCAGACGTCAAGCAACAAATAAAGGCTACGGCTGCCCATGGATGCTTCTCCACTCGCCTGGCCAAATTGAAAGAGGCGGCTGGCAAAGCCGAGCAGAGCATGCTTGAATACGAGGGCCTCGTTGGAGAAACAGTCCGACTGACCAATGAACTTGAGCAGCAGCGCAAGGCGGCTGAAGATGCTGGGAACCAATATCTGACCGCAGGGAACGCTTTTCTTGAGGGCCAAAAAGTGGCCATGGCAGGTGAAATCATTGCGGGCCTTGATAGCGATGCCCTGGATAAACGTCTGAATCGCATATCTTTGGTGACGGAAATCATCGACCTTGGTAACCGAGTTGTGTCAGATGCCTGGAAGGCACAATTCAAACGTGATCCAAAGCTTTTGTTTGAAACAATTGCAATGTTTGGCAAAGCCAATGAAAAATTGGATGCATTGAAAAAAATCTGTGATTTTGAAGGAGATCTGAAGAGAATTGAAGAGTGCCGCACCGCAGCGTTTGCCTACAATTCGGCAAGTATTAAGCTGGCTGAAACATGGGGAACACGGGAAGAGATCACCAAAAAGCAGTTGATTCTGGCCGATGGTGTTGCTGAACAGGCAAAACATTTTGCCGGAGTGGGAATGGAGGATTTAACCCGGGGCGCCGAGCAGGCGGCTCAGTCGCTTTCCCGGGCTTCCAAGGTTGTTGGTGTTGGGCTTGTCCTCGGACTGATCATCTCAATAGTGGTTGCGGTAGTTATAAAACAGGGTATTGCACGGCCCATTTTTTCGGCCGTGCAGATGTTGAAGGACATAGCCCAGGGTGAAGGGGACCTGACCCGACGCCTCGTTGTTGAAAGCAAGGATGAAATTGGTGAAATGGCGCAATGGTTTAATGTCTTCATCGAAAATGTCCAGCGCATCATCGGATCGGTTGCTGAAAATGCCCGCCAAGTGAATGACGCCTCTTCTGAACTAAAGACCATCTCGGGTGAGATGGCTATGGGTGCTGATCAGACAAGAGACAAAACCAATACAGTTGCCGCCTCCGCCGAAGAGATGAGCACCAACATGAGCAGTGTGGCAGCAGCCATGGAACAGGCAGCCACCAATGTGGGTATGGTGTCATCGGCGACCGATGGGATGATGGCGACCATCAATGAGATCGCTCACAATGCGGAAAAAGCGCGCAGCATCGCAAAAGATGCTGTCAGCCAGGCAGTTAACGCGTCCTCACAGGTGACCGAACTGGGTGGTGCCGCCAAGGAAATCGGAAAAGTTATTACGACCATCACCGAAATTTCCGAGCAGGTGAACCTGCTGGCCTTGAATGCAACCATTGAGGCGGCTCGGGCCGGGGATGCGGGTAAAGGATTCGCCGTGGTCGCCCAAGAAATCAAGGAGTTGGCCCGTCAGACCGCAACCGCAACAGATGAAATAAAGTCCCGCGTTGAGAGTATTCAAAGCTCAACGGATGGCACGGTCACTGAAATCACAAATATCTCCAGTATCGTCAATCTGGTCAATGAGATTATTTCCAACATTGCCACCGCCGTTGTAGAGCAGAGTGTTACTTCCAATGAAATTGCCGGTAACATCGCTCAGGCTGCCCAGGGTATAAAGGAGGTCAATGAAAATGTGTCCCAGAGTTCGTCGGTTTCAGCGGTAATCTCCAGGGATATCAATGATGTAACCAAATCAGCCAATGAGATTTCCAACAACAGCACCCAGATCAGCATGAGCGCGGAATCGCTCAATCAGCTGGCGCGGCAGCTTAATGACATGGTGGGACAGTTCAAAGTATAAACTCTCCATATCGTTGTCCTATATTTAATCCTCATCAATGGGGTGATGTCGAGTAGTGCGGTTTCTTCCAGTGAATCAATGATGCCTCGGCAGCACGCGACAACATGTGTCATGAGTTCCATTCGTTGGCCCCAGCCCCTCCAAAACCATGCCTTCACGGTTAAGCGAACGAGTTTACCATTATTAGGGGGGACCTCAACATTCGCGCAACCAAGTGCAAAGTAGCGTATTTTCTTCATCCCGCTGCTGCGCATGGCCGCGTAATGATTTGGTAGCGTTGTTAATAGGAGACCTAACGCGGGCTAACGCCCGCAACCCAATAGTTCTATGAGATGAGCAGCCTTTTTTGTATCATGAAAAATATCCACAAATTTCAATGTATACAAAAGGAAGCTGCTCATGATGAAACTTGTACAAAGGTTTTCAGAACTGGTCAAGGGAACTATCAATGGATTTGATCGTATTGTCTTCAAGGGTTGTATCCTGCCCTTGATGTCGGCTACGGAAACCATGAAATTCTGTCGTTTTAAAGGAATCCTGAACAAGGATTACAAGTCATGGATGATGGAGCAGACCACGAAGATCGTTGACGCCGCTGAGCAATATGCTCAGAATAAAAGTGGCCAATCGATCACCCATCTCTCCACATGGAAAACCAGAAAGGAATCCCTGGCCCATGAAAGGCAACAGGCCACAGGGATCACCAGTGGTCTTATCGGTGTTTGGTCATGCCTGGAGGCGGGTTCATCATATCGGGCCCGTTACTCCGCGAAAACCGGATACCCCTTGTTGCAGAACTACCAAACACAGTGCAAACACCTGTATTTTTACTTTGACGATCCGCAGTTGGTGTTCATGAATATCCGGCTGCAAACTTGGTTTCCCTATCACATCCAAGTGTGTCTCAATGGCCGCGAATGGCTGCGGCGCGATCTGGAGAGGGAAGGTGTTGGCTTCCTCGCGCGGGGCAACAAGTTCCTGCATATTGCCGACTACGACAGGGCTCAGCAACTCCTGGACAAACAGCGTGCGGTTCGTTTTCCTGAACTGCTCAACAATTTCCTGCCGGTCGTTTTTCCGGTAATGTCTGGAGTTCTGGGGAATTATCTTTCCTATTACTGGACCCTGTGGCAAAGTGAATGGGCGACGGATCTGGTCTTTTCTTCGCCGGATAAACTCTCCGGCATCATGGATTCCCTGCTGCGACATGCTCTCGTAACAGGGACAAGCACACGGGTGCTCTGCTATCTGGATCGCCCGCTCACCAAGGACGGCAACCCCTACAGTTGCTCCAGGGATGAAGTCGTGACCAGGTTGACCGGCTTCAATAACGGGATTCGCCTAAGGCACTGGGTCGGACGAAACTCCGTCAAAGTCTACAATGAGCAAAATGTGCTCCGGGTTGAAACCACTATAAATGACCCCGGGAAATTCAAGGACTTCCGTCATAAACAGGGCCAAGCTGAGGATGAACCAAAACAACGCCTTATCATGCGGAAGGGTGTGGCGGATATTGCCGTTTCCCAGGATATCAATAATAGGTTGATGGGCGATCTCGCTACATTGCATGACTCAACACCAGCCCGTGATTGCCTTGACGAGATAGTGCATCATATCGCGAAGAATGGGCGGCGGTTTCGAGGTATCGATCCTACCGGGAAAGATCGTGAAATCCTCCTGGCAATCAGTGACCCTGCTTTCCGCATCTCGGCGTTGACCAACAAAATGGTGCGCGAGAAATTATCCGGTTCTCCTGTTCTTGCACGACGGACTGACAAACAATGTGCGGCGAAGATCAGCCGCTATTTGAGACTGCTCAGGGCTCACGGGATACTCCGTAAAGAACCATCCCAGAACAGATATCAACTGACTCTCAAGGGGGCAAGGTTGACAAACCTGTTACAGGGAATATTAGCCGTATCTACTGAAAATCTTATGAAAATGGCTGCCTGATTTTCTTGTTTTTTTTGACAGGAGTTCAGGAGTAAGTCACTAAGAGTCTCATAATATTTTTTTCGATTTTAATGTGTAATTTGTAATTTCAGTCATGCTGTCAGCTGAAACGCCAAACTCCAGTAGGAGGGGATATGAAAAAAAATCTGTTCAACATTGAAACGATTACAAAGCAGAAGGGACTACGGCTTTCAGACACGGGCGATCACCTAATCGCGCCGAAAAATGATTCCCTCTCGGATTTTTCCGCCTGGCCAACCCTTACTGTTCCCGAATTGAGCATCATCACCACATACGACTTTGGGAATGTTCATGCCAGTATGTCGAAAAAAACGGCTACTTTCAGAGTGGATGGCTACACCGAACCCAAATGGACCATCGCCACGAATCTCTTTTCAGGAAAATCCAAACTGGTGATGAAAAATGATGGAGATTCGTATACCCTGACTCTTAAAAACGCCCATTTCCCTGGAACTTCCATCCCTGCTAATTTCACGGCACGGATACAGGAGAAAACGGTTCAGAATGTTTTGACCTGGACTATGCGGCTCTCCTTTTCCTGGGGAGGCTTCGACGCGGAATTCGATCTGAAGGACTGGTTGACTGGTCAGGTTCAGGCCCGATCCACCATGCTTCTTGAAGGAGAGGTCTGCCCGCTCTCCCAGCAGGGAGGAATTTCCATTGCGCCTTATTCGGAGGCTGTTTTCTTTCCTTCCTGGCTGTTCTGTCTTCACAAGGACAAAGGGATACTTTTTTCTGGATTAGGTGCGGGCATCACGTTCAACACTCTTGTCCTTGCGGTCCTTTCAAAGGAAATGCAAGGCGTCATACCCAATCCTCCGGATTGTCGCAGCTTGTTCCTTCTATTCAGAATTACCGACGGTCCGTTCGAAATTCCTCTGTGGCCTGATCAGAAAGATGTCCAAGGCTGGTCTTTCACGTGGAATGACCCTCCTTTTCACGTCCTTTCCATGGAAACAGCAGAAACGCAGGATGGCGTTGTGACAAGGGCCATCGTAGCTACAGGCGGCCCCAATTCTCAGGTTTCCTTTCTCCCAGGGGCCGATGTAGTGGGAGATACGGGAACTCCCTTTTCCGTGGAACTTTTCCCACCTGTTTTCAGCGCGATTTACAATGGTTCTGGCGTTCTCCAAGGCGCGGGACTGTTCGGCGGAATCGTCAAAAGGCCACGATGGCTCCACACTAAAACAGCAAGCCTTCTCCTCACCCTCACCCAGCGTGGTCTGTTCGCCATGCTTCAGATAGGAAATCGATTTTTCATGGGCCATCCTCAGGAACTGATCACCCCCTACCAGGGTGAGAAGTACAGAGTGACAGGACTTCATTTCCATCTGAACCAAATGGCGGCAAGACCTGGAGAGGGTGTTTCAACTCCGGTTTACTGCTCTAAAACCACGGCGTTTCTCACGTTCAAGTCGCGACCCGAGCCCCTTACCCCGAACCAATGTGAGATTCTCATCACGCCGGGGCTACCCGAAGCCGAGTTGACTTTCCCTTTGAACCCAGTGGTCTCATTCCTCAGACCCCATGATCTCCTGTTTCTCCTGTTCAGGTTTCTTAACCTTCGCCTTAAAACAAAGGGCGATGTCGCTCGTCTTGTAAAGCAGGGAACTGCTCCACCTCGAATGGTGGTGGTATTTCCACCACAGAGTATCGGCGAGCAGTCGTTTCTTGAAAAGGAAAACACGGCGAACAATGAAAAAGTTACCGTACCTGCTACATCAAGGCTTTCCGGCCAAAGCCGACTTGTCTTCGATATGGAAAATGGGGTTCCGTTCAACCTCGAATCCCTTCTAGACTGGACAGACACAAACAACGCATTAATAGGCCCCCATCTCGCTCCCACAGCAGGGGCCACTGTGGCTTCAACCGTTTCAATCTGTAAACCAGATGGCGATGAAACGGCGATCGAAGCACCGTTTCGCCTTGTGATCAGCCCGGACGAAAACGGGGTATGGAACCGGGAACGGAAAGAAGACCTCAGGCCGAACGTTGAACTCTGGCACAAACGACTCAATAAATCAGGAGATGAATTCCCAAAAATACGGGCCATTTGGACGCATGATCCAAGTTTCGACCCGAATGCTGCAGCAAAAGAACCGAAACCCATAGATCCCAATGCGCCCGATCCGTATGACCCCAATGACTACGAGCCGTTCAAACTAGCTTCCCTGAGCTGTAATGACCGTGGTTATATCGTCACCAATTCTGTGAGAGACGAGGCTGTGACGGCAAGACGGTTGATGCTGAGCTCTCTTGGAGCATGGCTTGATCTCCATAAAATATGGGATAATCCCAATCTGACGCTTGAACAATGGGATCACAAGATGACCCTTGGCCGGGACCAGTTTGTCAAGGTAGTGTCAAGGGGGTATCTGGGACACTTCGCTCACAAAGGGGTGGTGATCGCTGTCACAGAACGGAAAATCGAAGATTACACCTTCGGCATGAAAATCGCCCCGCTGAGGACGCGCTTCTATATTGTTGTAAAGGAACCGGAACGATTTTTCCCCTTCCCGGACGATAATATTCCAGTCAACGATCCAATGTCGGAACCGGGACGGAGCATGCCGTTCACTTCGGTCAGGATACTCGACAAAATGACACCTGTGCTTGATCTTCCTTCCAATTCCGAAATATATCCTGGGTCAGGCAAAGAGGCGTTCTGGCCCAAAGTGGGTGAAAAGGATTTTATGTTTCACCTTTCGGCAACGGATTTCAATGGAAATGTGTTCGAGTTCCCCGCGCCCCTGTTCTTTGTCCGCTCTTTCGATGAGAATTTGGATTCCCAAAGTTCTTATGAGGCAATAATCGCGGACGTTCTTGATAAGAGTAGGACCTGCAACATCACCGATCTTGACAGTGATCTCGCCGATCCAGGCCTTGACACGGAGATACGAAAAAGACACACCTATGATTTCAATGGCCGGGACGTGGCTTTCGCCCAAAGCACGTCCGGAAGCAAAGCCGACACAGCCTTCGAGGCTGACCGAATCACCTTCAGAGCCGTACAGTACAAGTATCCCGAAGATCCAGATCCATTGCGGCCCTTCAATCCAATGATCCATGAAGCCCGGGTGTTTGTGCCGTCGTTGAGACAGTTTGGCAATGTCAAAGACCCATTACGGGTGCGTTATTTCACCCCCTACCTCAAGAGCGGTTTCGGCGGGTCCAACAGTGGAGAGGTGTTTATCCGTTTCATAAATGGTGTGGACATGGACTTTGGCCAGAATAACCGTTCAGACAAAGTGGGCGGTCTGGTCACCCCGAGCATGACATCCACAGGGCTTTCCCGACGACTTGGCGTTGTGGGTTCAAAGAAGCCCACAAGTATGAACGATAACAGTCATCTTGACACGATTGCCGGTGGGACCTTCAATCCGGCGGAATATTTCGGTGATGCCAAAATCCTGGGCGGGATAAGTCTTGTGAGTCTTCTTGGTTCAGGACTCCTTGATGTTTCACCCGCTCCAAAATGGACCCATGAAAAAACCGGCGAAGCTTATATCCAGTCTCTCACATGGAGCACAAAAAACTTCGTACCTCACACGATATTCAAGTTTGATGCAAGCACCAGCCTCTCGATTGCCGTCACTGTGACCCAGCAGCAGGCGCAAGCGGGAGGTGGCGTAGTGGGAAACCTCAAGTTTTTTGCCGTGGAATTTGCTGGTATTTTTCGGATCGATTTCAACCATATCCGTTTTGTATCCGAAGCTGGGCGTAAACCCGATATGGATGTGAATGTGAAAGGTGTGACATTTCTGGGAGCGCTGGGCTTTCTCTCCCGCCTTGTGGACGCCCTTCATCTGGATCAGTTCAGCGATCCCCCAAGTGTCGATGTGAGCACCGATGGGGTAATCGTGGGTTACAGTCTGAGCATCCCGTCCGTGGCTATCGGCGCTTTCGCCTTACAAAACCTTGCCCTTTCATCCAGTTTGTCCCTGCCATTTACCGGGCAGGCCATGCGTGTCCGTTTCGCCCTCTCCGAGCGGCACGACCCGTTTCTTGTCACCGTATCCCTTTTTACCGGCGGAGGTTTCTTCGCTGTTGCTCTGGGACCAGACAACGTGGAAATGGTGGAAGCATCTTTGGAGTTTGGCGGAAGTTTTTCACTGAACCTCGGTGTGGCGAGTGGCAGCGTTTATGTGATGGCGGGGATCTACTTTAAAATTGAAATTATCGATACAACAGAATCTGTCCAACTGACGGGTTATGTCAGGGCCGGTGGCTGTGTGGAGGTTCTGGGGCTGATCAGCGTGAGCCTCGAGTTCTATCTTGGCCTTACCTATGATTTTTCAACCAAAATGGCCCGAGGTGAAGCGACTCTGGAAGTGGAGGTTGAAGTGCTCTTTTTCAGTACCAGTGTGACGCTGACCGTGAGAAGAGAGTATTCCGCAGGCTCAAAAGACATTCCTTTCCTGGATATGATGGCTATAAACGACTGGAATATGTATTGCGATGCTTTCGCTGTGGAGGAATAAACGATGGAACAGAAAATCATATGGACCGCACTGCCCAAGTCCGTAACAAACGACAATGGAACAACCAGGCTGGAATTGACGGTCCGGGTTTCTCCTCAACTGACTACGGATGGTCCCGAAGGTGTATTGGGGTCGTTCATTGATTTTTCCTCTAAAATCTCCAACAACCTGCAGGCAAACTGGGCTGACCGGAAACTGAAATTCAAGGTCCAGTTCGGAACCGGGGTCCCGGCCAATATCATCTGGCACGATCCTGTTGATGCACAGATGATTGACGAACGGGACCCTGATGTCTGGAATGCGGTTTTTCCCCCAAAGACGCCGGTCAGAAGCTATCAGTTTAAAAATTTCTCTGCTTTCAGGATCCGATCTTTTCCTGTGGTGGAAGTCCTTTCCTTCATCCAGGGAGTTTACCAGGAAGCGGGGCTAAAATTTCCTTCGGACCTCCCGCCACATGAATATCTGATGCCCCGTGAAACCAATTCGCCCTGTGCTTTTTCCACCCTTGCGGCTGTTCCGGTAAAAAGTGATGCTGAGTTCACCAAAGGCTGGGAAAACGGGGTGTACACCAAACCACACCAAGGCCCTGATGATTTCTATCAACTTTATAAATTTCATGGGTTCAAAGGCAACAAAGAGGTCAAGCCCATCGAGAAAATCAGACTCGACTTCCACGAAATGATCACCATGATGGAAGACTACAAGCCGGTGATGAGAAAGCTGGGCCTTGTTTTCGATCTGGTGTGCGATCCGCCGGTTTATGGGTCGCAGGCTCCACAAACGATAAAATGGGTGAGAGTCATTCCTCATTGGGAGTCCCAGAGTAATAATACGAACATTACACCAGTCACAGCCTTTCTCTACGATTCCCAAAAGAAGAGGTTCCAGGCCGCGCCAAAACAGAACTCGGAAATTAAAAACGGTCTTTTCGATCTGTCAACACCTTCCTTTGGCCTGATGCAGGTGGATGTGGATGGTTCAGCCCTCAAGCTGATCGACTTCGCCTGGAATCTGAGTCGTATGATCTATATGGGTGTCACGTCCATGGACACACCCTCAAAAGCAGGTCTTCCGGCCTTAAGAACCGGCGGTCTTTCCGTGTTCAGGACCGGCAGGGACTCTGCCGTTTATAAGCGGATGACCCATGCGGCAGAAATGAACGTCTCCCTTCAGTCGGGTTCTGACACTGTTATCCCGCTTTATGCCGACGATCTTATCCGGGGTTACCGGGTTGACGTGCTGGATGTGGATCATGTAAAACGCTGGCTTTCACTCTGCGAAAGGAATGAAACATATGTGCTAAAAAACAATGTGACATTCGAGCCTAATGGTTTAAAAGGTGAAGGTACTGTCTCCAGCACCGTTGCAAAGGATGAAAACGCCGCGAGCGATATCTATCTCCATGAATCCTTGTTCCACTGGGACGGCTGGAGTCTTGCTGTAAAAAGGCCGGGAAAAACCATTGCGGCACCTGGTGACGCCCCCGACTATGTGGGTGAAAACCAGCCGGAAATTGATCCCGACCTGGGCCTCAATGTGCAGTTTCAACCGGTGAAAAACAGCCTCCCACGTCTGCGTTTTGGAAGGACTTACCGCATCAGGGCAAGGGCCGTGGATATTGCCGGCCATTCACAGGAACTGACACAGGACGCAGCTCTGGCCTGTGCCTCGGCTCCTACTGTTTACAGGCGGTTCGAACCAATCGCCTCTCCGGTTCTTGCGTCGGAAAAACAGTTCGATTACGGGGCCCCGGGTGAATCCATGGAACGCATGGTGATCAGGAACTACGATTCATCCATAGTGGCTGAAACCACGGTCCGCCACGTCGCTCCTCCGCGGACATCGCAGCAGATGGCCGAGCAGCACGGCATGTTCGACACCCCCTGTCCAAACGGCAATTGGCACGAAGTCCTTTGCAGTCGTCATGGAGATGATGCCCACATGCCGGAGGTCGTTACGCCACAATTCAAAGTTCCCTACCTGCCCGATCCCATGGCTTGCGGTGCGGCGCTTCGTGGTTTTCCTTCGATTTCCGATCTTACTCTCGTTGATTTCGGTGAAAACGTCCCATGGCCATCGGCATCCCCATTCCGAATCGTCCTCACCGAAGGAGAAAAAGCTCTTTCGTGGGATAAGACCAACCGTATTCTTACCTTAAACCTGCCCAAAGGGGAAATGGCTCGGTTCCGAATCAGTTGCCATCCAAAGGATCTTCAGGATCTGTCCAAGTTGGGTATTTGGGATTGGTTGATGCAGGCTGCTTCCGACGAACGTCGAAGCCAACTGGAAAATCTCGCTATTAACGGAGGGCACTGGATGATTTCGCCTTTCCGGGAAATCACACTGGTCCATGCTGTTCAAAAGCCCATTGAACCAGCGATGCTTGATGATATCGTTCTTCTCAAAAACCTTGGAAACACCTATGTCGAATTTGAGAACTCCATTAAAATTCATGGCAAGAGTACCGGCAAGGTCGATATCCACGCCTCCTGGAAAGACCGCGAGGACAAACTCGAAACAGGTACGGGCGACGAGTGGTCCTGTCACGAAGGTCAGCCCTTTGATCTGATCGCCGGAGCCCCTGATAAAAACAGTCTTGACTGCGTTGGAAAACGCCATGAATTCGGCGACGCGCGGTACAGAAGAGTCACTTACAAAGCCGTGGCTACATCACGATTCCGGGAATATTACGATCAGAAAAACAATATCGATTTTACTCTTCCGGGAGAAGAGGTTGCCCTCCATGTTTTGAACTCGGCCCGTCCTTCGGCTCCATCTGTTGAGTACATCATTCCCACCTTTACCTGGGAGCAGGAAAGGAAAGAGGACGGGAATATGGTGGCCACGGAACGGCGAAGGCTTGGCGGTTTGAGAATCTACCTCAACCGTCCCTGGTATGTTTCAGGGGAAGGGGAGCTATTGGGTGTGATTATAGCCCAAGGACCCCATGCCGGTGCAACTGCCACTTCCCTGCCGTCACCGCTGAAACATCATGTCACCCAGTGGGGCATGGACCCGATTCAAATATCCGGCCCCACGTATTTTGCACCAACCATCCATCATTTCCCCAAAGCCGTAGCGGAAGAAACAGGTGTCACCATAGAAGAGACACCCTGCCTTCCTGAAGCGGCCGATTCATGGTGGCTTTCCGTGCTGGGTCATCAGGTGGAGTTTGACCAGGAGAGACAGCTCTGGTATTCCGATATTGCCATTGACGCCGGTCCTTCGTATTTCCCGTTTGTGCGTCTGGCCCTTGCCCGATATCAGCCCATGTCCGTCAGGGGAGCACAGCTTTCCAAAGTGACCCTGGCCGATTTCATCCAGCTCACACCGGACCGCCACGCCTGGGTCAGAACTACACCCGACCAACCCCTGATCATCCAGGTATCCGTTTCAGGTATAGCGCCCCTCGCTCCAAAAAAGAAAACACCAACAAATGTCATGGTGGTAAGGGCTGAAATGCTCCACCCGGATGGAGAAACCTGGCTTCCGGTCACGCCCTCGTGGTTGCCGATGATAAGAACCCAGATCACTGCACCCTTCACCGTATGGAATGGACTTGTTCCCATTCCCTTGCCCCGTGATGAACGTTCCTTCAGGCTGGTCATCGAAGAATATGAGCTTCTGGATGGTGACCGGAATTGGAAATCGGTAGTTATTGGTGATGTCTTTGTCGGACTGAATAACAAGAAAGAACGGCTTGTGTATGCCGATACTATTCCCCTCTGACGCCTTTCGGCAGCGAAAATGGGTTATTACCCAATCACAGATTTCCTTACAACTGTAACTATTTGACTAACCTGATCGCCTTCACGGAAGGATTTCATACCGTTCTGGGCGATCTTACTTTTGTTGCCCCCCGGCACAGCCGGGAGTTGACCTTAAGGAAATTACGTCCCTTCCTGCGGATGAATAAGCGCCGCGATCTGTTCAAGTCCCTTGACAAAGGTCATGGGTGAGGGGCTGCAGATAAGATCCGGGTCTACCACAAAGACCTGCCGGTTACGCACGGCCGAGATCGGATCAAAGCGCAGCCACTCCTCCCTTTCCCTGGCGCCTGTTCCCCCTTCACTGCCCATGACCGCGATGACGATCACATCCGGGTTCTGGGCCGTCACCTTTTCCCGGTTATAGCGGCCATCATGCTGACCGGCAGCGATATTGATGCCGCCGGCCAGCACGATAAAGTCATTGGTAAAGGAACTTGCAACCGAGGCAAACAGAGGATGGGCACCTACCTGCAGAAACACCTTCTTCGGCGGCAAGCCCATGACCCGCTGCTGGATGGCCCCGACTTCCTGCTGCGCTTCAACAATAATCTCCCGGGCTCTGGCCTCAAGACCCAGGAGCCTGCCCAGCTCCAGAAACTGGTCACAGATTTCGGCAAAATCTGACGGCTGCCGGAAATGCACCACCCGCACCCCGGAGGCCGCCAGTTGGGCCACCTGCTGCGGGGTAGTCAGCCCTGTGGCCAGGATCAGATCGGGATGCAGGCTCAGGATCTGTTCAATATTGAGCTGCATCACCGAGCCGATCTTCACCTTATCTCGGGCCGCCGCCGGATGAACGCAATAGCTGGTATCAGCCACCAGACGATCCCCCGCCGCCAGCAGAAAGACGTTTTCGGTATTGATCGGCCCGAGTGAAACAATCCGCTGGGGATATTGCTGTCCATCCTCGCTAAACGCCGAGGTGGGAGACAAACCAACCGCTATAGCCAGCAGCAGCTCCAGTGCCAAAACGAAAAACCTCATCATTGTTGAAACCATTTTTATAAATAATATCTTAAATGTTACTCCAGACAGCTACAGGGTGTAGCCATAATCAAATAGACAAAAAAGTTACTCATTTTATCAGGAACCTTTATGCTCTTTGCAACACGCCACTCGAAGAAACAGCCCGAAGATATTGGCTGTTTCTTCGAAGCGGCATAAGGAGCCGTAAACAGCAAGAGCAAGTAAAAGACCTTGCTCTTGCTGTAACGGCTCCTAATACTCCCATTTCAGGCCGACATAGACCGAACGTCCCGGCATGGGATAGCCCTTGACATAGGCATAATCCTCATCAAAGAGGTTGCGCAGCTCGCCGCGGACGGTGAAATCTCCGAGTTTCTCATTGTGCAGGAAACGATAGCTGAGCGACAAGTCAGTGACCACAAAGCTGCCCAGTTTCACCACCGTGGAGGTATCTTCCCAGTCATCCACCTGCTGCGTCCCGGTATAAGCGACATTGACGCGGCCGGAAAAACCGGATCTATCGGCAAAGGCCAGACCCGTTGCCAGGGTCAGATCGCTCATGTAGGTCAGGTCAGCGCCTGTGGCCTGATCCTCGTAGCGGGTCAGCCAGGTCATATCGACAAAGGGCCGGACTTCCCAGGCCCAGCGCAGGGGAACGCCGATATCACAGGAAAGTGCCCCCTCAACTCCGCTGATGGTAGCGCTGCCCAGATTGCTATAACTGGTGACATTGCCCGGCAGGCTGCTGCGGACAATCTTGTCCTCAAAATCAGTGGTAAACCAGGTCAACGCCCCGGAGAGACCTGACTTGGTGTAATCGGCACCGCCTTCCCAGGTCAGACTTTTCTCCGGGTCGAGATCAGGATTCCCGAGGGTACGACGACCATAGGTCTCGATATCAATGGCCAGCTGATCGGCTGAAGGCATGACAAACCCTTGCGCCACCTGCCCCCGTAGCTTGAAGGCATCAGTGACCATCCAGGCCAGACCGAACTGCGGTGTGGTATGGGAGGTGTCCTCATTACGACCGGCGGGCTGCTCCACCGCCACCGTGTACCAGTCCTGACGGATGCCGCCGGAGACAAAGAGCCGTTCATCAAAGAGACCGACCTTTGCCAATAGGAACATGGCCGGATTGTCATAGCTGGTCTGCTGCGGGCTCCAGCTGTTTTCCACCTTATAGTGCAGCCAGTCCAGGCCGGTGGTCAGATGCAGCAGACCAAACACCCCGCTTATCTGCGCCTGGGCCCCCTGCTGATCGGTCTTGTTGCGTGAGTCAAGGCCGTCATCCCAGCCCGAGGGATTGGAAAGCAGGGGATCGACCCAACTGTTTTTATCCTGGCCGAAGAAATAGCGGCCCATCCACTGATAGCGACCCGAGCTGTTCTGCCCGCTGTAACGGCTATCAACTGAATAGTTACTCTTGTCATTATAATTATCGGTATCATTGGCGCTCAGATAGCCGGGATCACCGACATGATCGGTATCAAAATCGGTGACAATCACCCCAAAACGATTGCCGGGGGCCAACTCATACCCCACATTGGCGCTCACTCCCGTCTGGGAATCGATACTCGTATTGGCAAAGGTGACACCTCGGCCTGTTTTGTAGTCATCCTGGTGGAAACGGGAGATGGCCCCGGCGAAATCGCCCCCCTGCCCTTGTGCGGTGCCGCCGACGTCTACTGCGTCCTCTCCGAAGGTGCCGCCCCCACCCTCGACAAAGGCGGAATTGCTTTTGCCCTGGCGGGTGATGATGTTGACCACCCCGCCCATACCACCAGAGCCATACTGAACCGCGCCGGGACCACGGATAATCTCAATGCGCTCAACATTTCCAGTCATGATCTTGGCCAGATTGCCGGTCCCGGCCCGACGGCCGTCAAGCAAGACCAGCACATGCCCCTGGAGATCATTGCCGGTGGTATCGGTACGAAAGCCGCGAATGCCAATCGAGGTCAGCGCCCCCGGATATTTCTGGATATGACCGATGCCTTTTTCGGCAATCAAATCACCTACTGAACCCGCACCACTGCGTTCAATCTCCTCGCGATCAATCACCGTGAAGTTGGCGCTTACCTCGCTCTTCTTTTCCGGCACCCGGCTGGCGGTGATGGTCAGATAGGTCTTGCCGTTAATGGTCTCAACCACAGGCACCGCATCGTCCGCAGAGACTAATTGCGGTGTACTTTTCGCAGCCGACACCCCACTCCCCTCAACACTAAGCAGGAAACACAAACCTCCGCACAACCCCAACCAGGAATACTGCCTTTTCATTTTTTCTCTCCTTCAAGAAAAGCGTCCGGGGCAGGCAACCAACAATTCATCCTGTTAGCTGTGAGGCGCCGCTTTTGAGAAACAGCCAGAAAAGATTAACTGTTTCTCAAAAGCGGCATAAGGTGCCGTTATAAAATAAGCAAAAAAAACTGCTTATTTCATAACGGCACCTAAAAAAAAATCCCCGGACCAATATAATATTGATCCGGGGATTGCCTTGTTTTATCCACAGATGACACAGGTTTGCCCCTTGTCCACGGAGACATCCTTCTTGGTTTCAGACAGGTCTTCTGACTCCCGGATCGTCCTCCCTGTTGCGCCTTCCCAACCTGTTCAAAAAATATCCGGTCAGTGGCTTGAATGCAACGGTCGTCCCCGGTCACAGCGGCGGGCCCGTCCCGGATTGTCACCGGGTTCCCTTTTAAGCTCTGTTAGGAGCATCTGAAATTTTCTGAACAAAGGGTAACGAAACAACAAGGACAAGTCAACGATAAAATCGTTCAACAGCCATCAGTGTAATGCTCGGCACTCTTATCCCGTATGATCAGCAGATTCATGCGAAAAATGCTTGTTCCTGCCGATGTGCTCACTTCAGGGAGAGCAGGTACGTACGCAGATTCATCGAACGGTCATCCATCCCCAATTTGCGACGCAGGTTTTTACGATGGAAACTGACAGTACTCACTGACACGCCAAGCACATCGGCTATCTCCTGGCTGCTCTTTCCCGGCCGAATCAAAGCCGCCACCTCAACCTCTTGTGGCGTCAACAGGAGATGAAGCGAGGAGAGTCGATGTAAAAAAGGAGTGATGATGTTATGGAGATTGGTCTCGACAATATCGATCAGGGTTCGCTCTCGATTATCCTTCAGGCTGTTTCTCAACTTCTCGGTATAAGGTAGTACCAGTTCATGGATATTAGCAGTTATCCGTTGTTCCAATTCCTCCAGGCCGCGCGCGCGGTGTTCAAGTAACACCTTGAGGGCTATGTTCATCTCCTCCAGCTTCTCACTCTTCTGCTGCAGTTCTGTCTCTTTTTGCTGCAACTCTTCCTGGATAAGAATTATGGGCGTTATATCCTCATGCACGACAAGGACCTGATGCTCAACGTCCGAGAGATAGGGAAGAACGCGGAGATTGAACCACTGACGTCTGGTCGGGGCATGGCAGGGATACTGGACAACAAACTCCAGGACCTCACCAGCCAGCACCTTTTTGATGCCGGCAGCAACAAGATCTCCTTCTGGCTCGCCGCTTTCCCAGGCTGCTTGGCAGATGGCAAAATAATTGACACCGATGGAATCCACATGATCTTCCATTCCATTCCGAGCAGCATACTGTTGCCAGGCCCGGTTGGTTTGGACAATAACCCCCTTGTCATCAATCACCGCAACGTGCGCTGAAAGAGAATCCACAATGATTTCATACATACCGCTGGCCATCTGGATACCCCTAATGAGAGTTTACACTATCATTACCCTATACTTTAACCCACATTGTTATCTGCCTTAGCACAGCTTATTGTAAAGTTAAGGTAAAATCAAGGAACACTCAATAAAAGGCAACAGGAGTTGTATAAAACATGTCGTGGAAGGAAAAAACATATCAGGAAACTCTTGACAATATAGTACGTTATTACGAGAGCAAGGTGAGGACGGATACTGCAGGCACCCTTATACTCGTAAATCAGGAATTGCAAAGCCAGTGGGTTCGCCTAGGAAATGACTGGACGGGAAGGGGGGTGGTTATGGATACGATAATCACGGCAACTATCTCGGCGCTGGAGATCGTCCAGGCTGACTGTCTGGAAAAAATAAAAACCCATACCTCTTAAAAGGAGAAAAAACATGATGAACCTGGAAAACTATTTCACAGAAATGAAGGGTATTGGAGTTATGGCCACCAGTGACGAAAATGGTATAGTGGATACGGCAATCTACTCAAGGCCTAACGTCCAGGGAAAAGATGAAATCGCTTTTGTCATGCGCGACCACCTCACCCATAAGAACCTGCAAAAGAACAACCACGCCAACTATCTTTTTCTTGAGGAAGGGCAAGGGTACAGTGGGGTTCGTCTTTTTCTGACCAAGCTGAACGAGAGCACCGATCAGGCACTGATCGCCTCTCTGACCAAACGTCATCTCAGTCCTGAAGATGACCGGCTACGAGGCGAGAAATTTCTTGTTCGCTTCCAGGTAAACAAGATTCTCACCCTCATTGGTGGCGAAGAGATAGCCATTGACTGAAAGCGACTGTAAATCATGTCGCCTAAAGGGTGGAAAGATAAAAAAAACTGACTCCGCATGCTGCTGGGTCAGTTGAACGAAGCAAGATCACTTTGAGTATCCGGATACTGTCATGAGTGAGAATTCAAAAAAATCGTTGCATTCTGTCTTATATCTTTCTCATGGAGGAGGCCCTTTACCGTTTCTGGGAGAGGAATCCCACAAGGAATTGCTTGCCGGCCTCAAAAACATTGCGACTCTGCTGGAAAAACCGTCAGCTATTATTGTGATCAGCGCCCACTGGGAAGAAGGCAAAACAACCATTACCAGCGGGGCAAATCCTGAGCTGATATACGATTATTATGGTTTTCCACAAGAGTCCTATGCAATCGAATATCCTGCACCAGGAAATCCTGTACTTGCCCGGAAGATATTTGATACATTAAAAAAGAATGGGATCGAGGCAGCTCTCGCTGAAGAGAGAGGTTTTGATCATGGCGTATTTATCCCCCTGAAAATCATGTATCCCGATGCGGACATCCCTTGTGTCCAATTGTCTCTGGTCAACAGTTTGAACCCCGCTGAACACATCCGGATCGGCAAGGCGCTGGCCGGGTTAGAAGAAGAGAATGTGCTTGTTGTGGGTTCCGGTTTTTCATTTCACAACCTGAAGGCTTTCTTTTCACCATCTACAGAGGCGATACGGTCGATGAACGAATCATTTGAGCAATGGCTGCTCACCACCTGTTCGAGCCATGCGCTCAGTGAGAACGAGCGGGAAAAAAGGCTGGTTAACTGGGAAAACGCACCGGCGGCAAGATTTTGTCACCCCAGAGAAGAACACTTATTGCCATTGCATGTCTGCTATGGTGTTGTCCAGTCTCCAGCCAGACAGGTGTTTTCCTGGGCAGTGATGGGGAAACAGGTAAGCACACATCTCTGGTAGCACCTCTGCCTCTTTGCCGGCAAGACAAACTGATTCCATTTTTTCGGGACAATCATTTCATTGCAGGGAGATGCCATGAATGGCCTGACAGGACTACAGATCATTGTTGATAGTGGACTTTTTGTCCTGATCTGGCTCGTACAGCTCATCATCTATCCCTCTTTTCGCTATACAAAAGAGGAATGTTTCATCCAGTGGCATACTCGCTACACTTTTTTAATGGGTCTGGTTGTCAGTCCCTTTATGCTGACCCAGGCAGGGATAGAGGGGTTTTTGTTCTTTCAGAATGAAGTCCGATGGTGGCGCCTTGTGCCCATTGTGCTGATCTGGTTGGCCACTTTCATTCTTTCCGTACCCTGCCACCGACAACTCCAGAAAGGCGGCAAAGACTTGTCGACCATAAACCGGTTGGTGGCCACCAACTGGATCAGAACCATCCTCTGGAGCCTGTTGTTTTTAAGGACCGGCGTTGCTGTATTCACCCTTCAATCATTTTAGTGCCTTACAGATTATTTGCTTGTTTTTTGCAAGAAAATAATCTGTAAGGCACTTATCCCGTTTACCGGGGTTAGGAAGAATCCGCATGGAACACCAGTTTCCCAGACCAAAAATACTTATCAGTCGCTGTCTCGGTTTTGCTGCCTGCCGCTACGACGGACAACAACTTCACTCCGGGTTTATTGACATCCTGCGAGACCATGTTGACTTTGTTGATGTCTGCCCGGAAGTAGAGGCCGGACTGGGAGTACCCCGCCCGCCCATCCGTCTCTGTCTGCAGGAGAACAGGATAGAGGTATGGCAACCGGCAAAGTCGCGGACGGTCACCGAAGCCCTGCAAAAGGCGGCCAGCCACCTGGCCCAGAATATGACTGACTTTGACGGAGCGATTCTTAAATCGAAATCTCCCTCCTGTGCCCTGCAGGACACCAAGATCTATAACGGCATCACCCAGCCCCAATTCCTGGAGCGAGGCAGCGGTATCTTCGGCTCCCTGGTCCTTGAGCAGCTCGGCCACAAAGCAGTCGAAGACGAGCAGCGGCTCAGCAACCGGATCCTCCGTGAGCACTTTCTGATCAAGCTCTTTGTCTGGAGCCGCTTTCGCTCCATTGCAGCCCACCCCAGAATGGCCGATCTCATCGCCTTTCATGCCAGGCACAAACTGCTTTTTCTCGCCTACAACCAGAAACGTTTTCGACTTTGCGGAAAAATTGTCGCCAACCATGAACGTTTACCAGTAGCCGAAGTATTTCACCAATACCAACAGGAACTAGGACAAATCCTGCAGAAACCCTTTCTCACTAAAGCCATGATCAACACCCTCTACCATGCCTTGGGCTGGATTTCCGAAGGCCTCTCTACCCGAGAAAAGCATTTTATCCTCAACACCATTGAGGAATACCGTGACGAACGTGTACCGCTCCAGGTCGTGACCAGGCTCATCGAGGCCCAGGCCATCCGTTTTGACCATGCATATTTACTGGAACAGGTTCTCCTGCAGCCCTTTCCGCTCAAGCTAACGGATCTTTCCGACAGTGGTCGAGGACGAGAGGTAGAATGACAATGAGCAAATTTCAGCCCTCATCGCCATGTACCTGAACGGCGGTAAATGGCCTGTGCCGACTGATTGTTTTGGGAGAAACCTCCTTGATATTCAGATACATCGTTGACCAGGAGCGCAGCCGCCTCCTGCAAGACGGCAGAAAAGGCAAAGGGCCGGTCGTCTACTGGATGAGCAGGGATCAGCGGGCCCATGATAACTGGGCCTTGCTCTTTGCCCAGGAACGGGCACTGGCGCTGGAGCGGCCCCTGATGGTCGTGTTCTGCATCGACCTGACATACCCATCCGCCAATCTGCGGCATTTCGGATTTCTGTTACGAGGGTTGCAGGAGCTGCAAATGAAACTGGCTGACCTCGCTCTTCCTTTTCTGATTCTTAAAGGTGATCCTGCCCGCACCCTGCCTGTCTTTCTTGAGAAAGAAGACCCTGCCCTGCTGGTCACCGATTTTGATCCACTGAGGATTAAAAAGCGCTGGAAAGAAAGTGTCCTGCATCAAAGCAATTTGCCGATCTACGAAGTGGACGCCCATAACATTGTTCCCTGCTGGCTGGCCTCTGACAAGCGGGAATATGGCGCCTATACCATCCGGCCCAAGATACAAAGGCTGCTGCCCCGTTTTCTCACTGATTTTCCCGAACTCGTAAAGCACCCCTATGCCACAGCCATTGATAGTGAAAATGCACTTGATATCATTGCGTTACTGAGTCAGATCAAGGATCGATCAGTTGAGGAAATCAAGTGGCTAAAACCCGGTGAGCAAGCGGCTATGCAGGTTTTTGCTGATTTTGAAACGCACCGTCTGCAATCCTATCCCGCAGATCGAAACAATCCCTGCCTGAATGGCCAGTCCAACCTGTCACCCTATTTCCACTTTGGCCAACTTGCCCCGCAACGGGTTGCCTGGGATATATGGCAAAGCGATACCGACCAGGAGAGCAAAGAATCCTATCTCGAAGAATTGATCATCCGCCGGGAGCTATCTGATAATTACTGTTATTACACTGCAGATTATGACCACACCAATGCCTTTCCCGACTGGGCCCGGAAATCACTGGCCGCGCATCGCCTCGATCCGCGCCCCTCTGTCGCCGACCTTCATATCCTGGAGAACGCATCCACCGAAGATGAACTGTGGAACGGCTGCCAGCGGGAACTGACAGGATGGGGTAAACTGCATGGCTATCTACGTATGTACTGGGCCAAAAAGATCCTGGAGTGGTCCCCTTCGCCGGAAGCGGCAATGGCCAACGCCATTTTCCTCAATGACAAATACTCTCTTGATGGACGTGACCCCAACGGCTATGCTGGTATTGCCTGGAGCATCGGTGGGGTGCACGACCGGGCCTGGCAGGAACGCCCGGTTTTCGGGAAAATACGGTATATGAACAAAAATGGCTGTAAGCGAAAATTCAACATATATGAATATTTACAACGTGTTAACAGGAACACTTCAGAATAATTCTTAAATATCATGTCGCTGGAGGGAACACCATGAAAGCACTGATCACCGGCGGGACAGGTTTTGTTGGTCAACATCTTGCAAAAAGATTACCTGAGCCTATTATTGCCGGCCGCAGCGTAGAAAAGATCAGGCATCTGTTTGCTGATATTGAGGTCAGGAAGTGGGATGGCTCATCGGACGCAGGTCCGTCTTTTCTTGATGGAGTGGATACCATATTCCATTTAGCAGGGGAATCGATCTTTCACGGTCGCTGGGATGACGCCAAAAAAGAACGAATCCGGGCCAGTCGTATTGAGGGTACCCGTCACCTTGTCGACATCATTGCCAAAACTGAAAAAAGACCGGCAACCCTGATCTGTTCTTCTGCCGTCGGCTATTACGGCTCACGACAAGACGAGAAGCTGACTGAAAAGTCTGCACCCGGGGATGATTTTCTAGCCAAAGTCTGCAGGGACTGGGAAAAGGAGGCCCTGCGAGCAGAAGAATATGGTGTCCGGGTTGTGCTGATCCGCACCGGCGTTGTTTTAGGAGATGATGGAGGGGCGTTGGCGCAGATGCTGCTCCCTTTCAGACTCGGCCTGGGAGGCAGATTAGGCAACGGCAGCCAGTATATGTCATGGATCCATATTGATGATCTGACCGCCATCATGCTCTATGCGATGGAGAATCACAACCTGCGAGGGCCGATAAATGCGGTGACGCCGAATCCGGTAACCAACAGCGAATTCACCCACGCCTTGGCAAAAGCCCTGCAGCGTCCGGCCTTTCTCCCTGTACCCGGTTTTGCCCTCAAGATTGTATTGGGAGAGTTTGCCAACGTCCTGCTGGGCTCCCAGCGCGTTGTTCCAGAGGTGCTGCAACAGGCTGGTTACACCTATATTTTCCCAGAGATCCAGGCTGCTTTAAAAAAGCTGCTCTCATTCCAGCCAAAGGCAATAGAGGAGACAGGTGAGCCTCTTGCAAAATGAAGATTTTCGTCCAAAATCGAGGCATGCGAAAAATTTTACCGCAGGCATATATTTGATATTCCGAGGATAAAATTCTGAGCATAACAAAGAGATTGGGCGAAAAGATCATTTTGCAAGAAGCTCAGGTGATTCACCCTTGCAATAAATCCATACCGTTTGATATGCTTTTTTCATCTGGATGAAAATAAACGAATGAAGCAGGAGAGAACATTCTCTTGATCAGAAAGTACCCCTTCTGCAGAAAAAATATGCCTATTGTTCAAACCTGGACTGATTGGCTTCCTTATTCACTTCAACCCATGGAGAATGAAATAATGAGTTTATTGAAAGAATTCAAAGAGTTTGCAGTGAAGGGAAACGCCTTGGACATGGCGGTGGGCATTATTATCGGGGCGGCCTTTGGCAAGATTGTCTCCTCTATTGTGAGCGACATTATCATGCCGCCCATTGGCCTGCTTATTGGCGGCGTAGATTTCAGCAAACTCGCGGTCACCTTGAAGGCGGCGTCGGCAGGTGGCGAGCCGGTTCTTCTCTCTTATGGCAAATTTATCCAGACAACCGTTGATTTTATCATTATCGCCTTCGCCATCTTTATGATTATCAAGGCCATAAACACCCTGAAACGCCCGGCTGCAACCCCGGCGGCCCCGGCGCCCACGAAAGAAGAACTGCTGCTGACCGAGATCCGCGACCTGCTGAAACAGAAATAACGCCATTTTTTCAACAAAATAAGGATTTACCCTGAAGGGAATGGCCGCAGACATCTTTGACAGCCACCAGGAGCCGGGTGAGCTCTTCCTGCCCCTGAACAGTGAACGCTACTGCCGGTTCTACGACCTGGAAATGGCTGATTTTCAGGCGGATCTCCCCTTTTACCGGGAAAGGATTACGGCCTCTGACGCGGTGCTTGAACTTGGCTGCGGCAGCGGCCGTCTCTGCCGGCAACTGGCCGGAACCGGGGCCGATATCACCGGCATTGATCTCTCACTTTCCATGCTGCGCCTGGCCAGAATAAAGACCAGCGCGGGCATCTCCTATCTATGCATGGACATGACCGCGCTGGCCCTGGCCCGGCACTTCGACACCGTGATCATCCCCTATCATACCCTGAACCTCCTCTTGACCGAGGAACGAATAAAACAGTGTCTGGCCCAGATCAGGACTGTTCTTAAAAGAAATGGCAAGCTGCTCCTGCAACTCTTTATCCCCGACCAGACGCTCCTG